>DBTH01000016.1 GCA_002306945.1 Methylacidiphilaceae bacterium UBA1321
ATGTTTTGAATAGATACGGCTTAGGTTGGGAAAGGCAAAGGCTTTTTAGACCGAATTAACGGAATTAACGAAAATTTAAAGGCGAAGGCAAAAAGACTTATCAGGAACTCAGGAAGGGAAAGAACATGGGAAGGCGATTTTGTAAATCTGGAAGTAAACGATTCGGCAGGTGTCCCCATTTCTGTTTTCCCAATTCTTGATTTCCTGAGTTCCTGATAAAATCAATCCGTTGCCTTTAATTCCTTAAATTCCGTTAATTCGGTCTAAAAAAGCCTTTTGTCTTTTGTTACTGTGCCAGAGCCATCGACTTGGCCATGCCGGCCGAGGTGGCGAGGATGAGGCTGCCGCGCTGGGTCAAGTAGAGTTCGAATCCGCTCGACTTGATTTTGCTTTGCAGCAGATGTTTCAAGCCTTGCGAGTCGAGCACCTTTTCCGATTTTTGCCCGGCATCTCCGACGACGATTTCGCCTCCGTGATTGGAGATGGTCTGCACCTGGTTGTTGCCATCCTGGAAAGTGAAACTCTGGCCGTCCTTGATGTATTGAAGCAGTGCGGGCTTGAGCAGCATGCCGTAGTGAAAGGGCCGGGTTGGGCTGGCCCACTCGGCGCTCCAACGATCCGAATTGGGATCAAGGCGGATGTCGGCCCGGTTGATGAGACCCCGTTCCTGGGCGATTTGTTGCAGTGGCAGGAGTTGATCCTTTGACGCTACGGCGGCCGATGTGGAGCTCTCGACAATGGAGGTGATGGAATTGGCGAGCGCGGTTGCGGTGACTGGTTTTGTCACGGTAGCTGGCGTCGCCTCGTTGGCTGCGACAAGCGATTCGATGTTGAGGCGGCCGTTGGTCAACGTGAGTGTCGGTGGTGCGGGATCGGGTTGGGGAACTTCGGGTAGTGTTGAGATGTTTGTTGTGGCGACGGCGGTTTCTTTCGTTGCTGTGGCCGTGAGGTTTTGGGTGCGGAAATTGCCGTTGGCAAGAGCGGTAATCTGCGAGGTACTGAGTCGTCCGCTGGAACCGGGGGCATCGGACGGATTGGCCGTGCATTGAGTGGCAAGAGCTTGTTCCCAGGAGGAATTCACCGTGGGACTGTCGGTAGTCGCCGCCGGGTTGGCGGCGGAGGCATCGGGAGCGGCGGTATCGCTAACGCGCAGGCGAGCCGCGATATTGGGATTGAGTCGGGAGATGTCCATGACGGGAGATGGGCGTGCTTGTGGACGAGCCCTGGTATCAGGTCTATTAACGGCATAAGTGAGACCTTAATTTACGGGAAAGGCCAAGGCAAAAGACTTTTAGACGGAATTAACGGAATGGACGGAATTATTAAAAGGCATACAGGGCAATAGACAATATTCCGCCTTTTAGTTTTTTTATTTAATGCCTTTTGCTTTTAATTCCATAAATTCCGTTAATTCCGTCTAAAAAAGCCTTTTTGTCTTGGTTTCGTTCATTTCGTTTAAAATTTCGTTAATCTCGTCAAAAGCCGTTTTGTCTTTTATTCATTGGACATGCAAACGGATCGTTCGGGCCATGACAGGATCAAGCGGTTGGGCGTGTGTGTGGTGTTGGTGTTTGCCGTATTGTTCGTCTGGTTGCGGCTAACGGCGGTCGACGGCCTGGACCGGTTCGGCAATCCGTTGCTGCCGGACTTCGGGCAATTCTATGTGGCGGGTCACCTCGCGGGTAGCGGACAGATCGCGCGTCTTTACGACGAACCTTTTTTCTTTGCGCAAGTGAATGCGCTGTTCGGCGTGACGAAGGAGGCGGACGGTTATCCGTTTCTCTATCCGCCGTTTGTCGCATGGGCGTGCGTGCCGTTGTCGTGGTTGCCATATTCGGTGGCCGCGACGTTATATCTGTGTGGCAGCATCGCGTTGGCGGTGGGCTTGGGGTGGAGCGTGGCCAATCGTTTATTGTCGGACAAGGCGGAGGCGCGCGACGCGGTGTGGCTTTTGGTGGCGGCGATTCCGACGATCCGGTGCGTATTGTACGGCCAGAACGGTCTGGTTTCGCTGTTGATTCTCTGGTTGGGTTATGTCTTCTGGAAGCAGGGGCGATCGGGTTGGGCGGGAGCGGTCTGGGCGTTGGGCTGGTATAAGCCGCAGGTGTTTGTGGGTGTGTGGGCGGGTTTGTTTCTGTTCGGGAACTGGAAAGCCAGGGGTGGATGGCTCGCGGGGGCGCTGGTTTTGCTCGGAGCCGGATGGTTTGGTGGCGCAGGCAACGGCGCGTTGTGGGCGGATTGGTTGGAGGCGGCGCGGTGCGTGCACGATTCGCCCCTGACGCGAACCCAGATGCATTCGGTGCTGAACGCATTTGATTTGTGGACGCCGTTGCCGGAGTGGTTGCGGTTATTGCGGGGTGGCTTTTGGATGGCGATGGCGTTGTCGTGGATCGGCGGATTGTGGATGCTGGGGAAAGTGCGAAGGAATGGCGCATGGCCGGAGCCACGTTGGGAAGGACTGGCCTGGGCCTGGGTGCTATTGGGCGGAGCGCTCCTTTCGCCGCGTTTGATTCAATACGATCTGGTGATCCTCTATCCAGTGATCGTCGGCTGGTGGGCGTTGGCTCGGAAAGGGGAGCCGTCCAAACGCCGCAAGCAAGGAATGGCGCTGGCCGGACTGATTTTAGCTTTTTACCTGACCGACCTCTTTTCCCGGAATGGAGTTCCCATTATTACCATGCTGGGTGTTGCGCTTTATATCCAGCTCTGTATTGAAATGCGACAGTCTTATTGTGCCTACAAGTAATAACAAGGTCTGACTTGAGGAATATTTACTTAATGAAGTAAGGGACTTGAGAGTGAATCAATAGCTTGCATGAGTTTTTTTGATTAAAGAGGGATTGTTTTGGAATATCATTTGCTAAAGGGGGCGGAGAGTCCTTGCGGATGCGGGCTAAATTTTTTGCAAGTTCTTGCGCTGACGGGAATCGCGAAGAAAAAAGAGTTGACGGCGTAAGGGGCTTTTTATACAAGAACATGTGAAAATGTTGTAATCATCAAAATAACCCGCCTTATACTCAGAACTCCAGAATGAAGAAAAAGCCATTCAATCCACTGATCCTTGGAGCGATCTTGTTGGGCTTGCTGAGTTTCTGGCTCGTTACAAACGAACTCAAGAAAATCGACAACCAGCGCCGAATTGACATCGAGGCGGCAGTCAAGCAGGTGCGCGACGAGCTGGCGTCCAAGACGGTGACGACAAGTGCGCCGGTAGTTTTGATGAAGGAGAACAAGCGTCCAGTGGTCTATGCCCGAACTTCGATTCGCCCCGGCGACAAGGTCGAATCGACCATGCTGGAAACCAAGGATACTCCCGAGAATTTGTTATTGGCGGCCTACACCAAACCCGAGGAAGTGGTGGGCCAGTACGCCACTGCGGCGATTGAGGTGGGAGAGCCGTTGATGCCGAGTAATGTCTCCAAACAAGTGCAGCGCATGTCGGTGAAATTGACTCCGGGCATGCGCGCGGTGACGTTGCCGATAGACGGCGTGCGCAACGTGACGGGGCGTTTCGTGACCGATGGCGATCTGGTGGATGTATTGCTGACGTATTCCACGGGTGGAAAGTTGGCGAACGGCCAGGAGGTCAGCCAGACCAAGATTGTCCTTCAGAATGTGAAGGTACTTTACGCTCCCGGCCCGGACGATTACCGCACCGAACAGACTCGTCCGCTCAAGGTGCGGCCCGAAGGGGATATGGTGACGTTCGAGGTGACGCCGGAAGACGCGGAGATGCTTGTCCAAATGAACGGGATGGGAACCTACCGCCTGATCTTGCGCAACCGCGACGATCGTCTGGAGCGCAAGACCAAGGGCTTCACGACAGCCGATTTCTACGACGACGATAACGCGGCGCAACGCCGTTCGACTCGTTCGGCCCAATCGGCACAGGAGATTTTGAAAGAATTGAAGCAGGTCAAGCCGGAGCAAAATTCAGGAGGAGCGGTTCCCAATGCAAACTAAGGTCAGACTTCGCATCTCGCCGTCGCTCTTATGCTGGGTCGTCCTGTGCGGCCTGATTTTCATCGGAACGTCGCGGGCGCAGGAGGGCAACGTCGCCCAGAAACTCGATATTTACGTTTCCGAGAGCAAACTCGTCTATCTGACGAAACCGGTTGACGAAGTCACGTCGTCGTCGCCCGACGTGGTGTCCGTGGAAAAGGTGCGCGGCCTGGAAACCCAGGTTTCCGTCACCGGTGTGGCCATCGGAGATGGAACTATCACAGTGAAGATGGGCGGTGCGACGCAGGTCATCGCGGTGCGGGTCAGCCCGATGCCGCAGCGCATCTATATCAACATTCCCGAGAGCAAATATCTGAGTTTCAAGAATCCGGTGGACGATTACAACCTGTCGGTCACCGGTGTGGTGCGCGTGCTCCAGCCGACGGCGAAGGAAATCCTCTTGGAGGCGTTACCCCGTTCAAGCACGGGTGGACGCACGACCTTGACGGTTTACAGCAAGGGTGAAATTTATCGCTACTACATCTCCACCTTTGAAAACCGCGGGGCCGACCTGCTCGAAATTCAAAACGCTTTCACCAGTCGCGGCTACAAAATGCTGTCGGTGAAATTCGAGAACGACCAGGCGGTTATTTCCGGTTCGGTCTCCACTCAGGAGGAACTTGACGACGCGGTGCGCATCGTCAAGCAATTCACTCCTTACGTCCAGGTCAAGGCCTCCATTGGCGACTATACCGTTGGAAGCGAAGAGACCGAGGACGAGCGGGTCATCGTCAATAACATCCAGCGTATCGCCCAGGTCAAGGGATTGATCGTCAAGGTCAAGTTCTCCCAACCGCAGGAAACCGTCAACAGCACCGCCACGCGCGTGGTTGGTTCTCCGGCCCTGACGCAGACCACCACGGACAACCAGACGCGGTTGACTACTACCAACGTCCAATTGCCGCAGGATACGGGCGGCGTAACCCGCAAGCAGGCTGACGAAGGCACGATTGAAACTGTCACCCGAACCGAAAACAAGAAGGTGCCGGAAAAGATCTTCCTGTTTGGCGAACTCGGAAACGATCTGGACGAAGCCAAGGCGATTCGTGTTGCCCGCACCTTTTGTCCTCTGATTGTCTCGATGGTAACGGTCAAGGATCCGATCCAGCTTCGCCTCAGGGCCCGAGTGTTGACAGTCGATTTGCAGAAACTTCTCGACGTGGGTATTCTCTGGAGCTCAGGCTCGACCGCAATGCCGAATACGAATGGCGCGGGTGTTGCCATCGGAGGTTCCCTGAGTTATTCCACGTCCAGCGGCCCTGTTTCGATTCAACGGGTTCTGCAGGATTTGGTTAAAAACCTGGGAACGGACATCAGCTATACTTTGAAATTGGGTGAGTACCAGAATTTTGTCAAACAGGTCGATTCGCTCGATATCTTCCTCAGCAACGGCCAGCCCGCTTCCATTTTCCGCGGTCAGCAGATTCCATACTCCTCCAGTCAAACCGTGGATACCAGCGGCTACGTCACGACCAATGTTTCCTACGCCAGCGTCGGCATGCGCATTGTGGTCGTGCCGCTCAACTTCGAGCGCGGCAGTCAGTATGCCGGTACGCAGTTGTCGCTGGTCGATCCCGACGGTCAGACGCTCGTCGGTTCCTTATCCAAGTACTACCAGATTCCCCGCAGCATCGGTGACCAGGGGCAGGCCCCGCTTGTTGACGAATCGCTTAAGTACGTGGATGAAAACGGCCTGATCGGATTGTGCGTACTGACCTCGATTTCCGCGTTGAGAGAGTTTCGCTCGATTGGCTCTTCCTCTAACGGGATCACGGCGCCATGGACTGATAACAAGACGAGCATGGCCCGCGCGCAATTGCGCGAAGGACGCACTCTGGTCATGGGCGATATTTTCAACGACAGCCTGACCAAGACCATTCAGTCGGTTCCCGGTTTCAACAAGATTCCGATTTTCGGATTTCTTTTTGAGAATCCGGTCACCGATCACGAGAAGCAGGAAATGCTGCTGGCCTTTACGCCCGAGATCGTTCATCTCGGCGGTTCTCCATCCAGGCAACTTCCCAAACCGAATCTGCCCGAGATGATGGACCTCATGCAACAGCAGAAACTCATCCCCTCTGTCAAACCGGTGCGCTATGACGCCAGCGGCATTGATTTGCGCTCCGACAGCCTGACGCCGCCGCGCTCAATTGAAGTCAGAAACGCCGTTGAACCCGTCAAATCCAATCCGGAAGTCGCGCCGATCCCTGGCACTGCAAACGAATCGACTTTGGCACCCGCTCCGGCGGCAAAAAGTGCCGAGGAAATTCCGGCTCCCGCCGTCAAACCCGAGGTCGCTCCGGTCAACGACACGGCGGATGTCCCCGCTCCCGCCCCGGCTCCACAGCCGGCTCCTTCCCAATCCGCACCCGCCGACCAGCCCAAGGTTGACACGGCTGCTCCGAGCGTGAACAATGGCACTGCTAACAGTACTGATTCCTCATCGACACAGCCGTGACCAATGATAGACGTTTTCCTAGTACACGATGATGTAGATCGTGCATCAGTGATCCGGGGGGCCATTACGGCCAGTCCCGAGTTAAACCTTGTCAGCGAAACGCAGACAGGGCGGGAAGGGGCCTTTGCCGTGGCGACCATTCTTCAAGGCCATCCCCGCATGCTCATCGTTCGCCTGAATCTGGGCGACATCAACGGCTTCGATTTCATCAGCCAGGTCAAACAGAAATCGCCCGACGTCTACATCGTTCCGGCCCTTGAGGGCAACGAGGGCGGACAGGTCTGGCAGAAGCTCCTCCAACTTGAATTGCGCGACGTCATCATGGGGCCGGTTCCGCAAGCCGAAGTGACCAAGGTGCTCAAGGCCGCCTCAAGCCGTGCACAGATCCAATTCGACAGCACTCGGGCGGCCAATACGGTTTTGGCCGGTGAATCGTTTGTGGTTTCCGTCGTCTCGGCCCGTGGCGGGCTGGGCAAGTCGGTCATTGCCACCAATCTTGCCGCCGGGATCGCCAAGCAGAGCGACAGCGTGGCCCTGCTCGATTTCAGTCTCAACCCTGGTGATTTTGCCGTGATGCTCGACGACGTGCCGCGCAACAACATCATGGATGCCGTGGCTGCCGGCGGCGGCATGGACGTTGAATTGCTTCAGAACCTCCTGGCCACTCATCCCCGGCTCGGCTTCCGCTATCTCTCTTGTCCGAACCAGGATTTCGATCCCACACCGTTCGACTATAACATCGGCCTGGCCATGATTACAGCGATGCGTTCGCTGAGCAGCTACATCGTCATCGACACCGGGCTTTGCTCGTCGGGACCGACCGTAGCGGCGGTCGATTCCAGCGACATTGTTTTCCTGCTGACCTCGCGTGACGTGGCTCGACTGCTCGGTGCCCAGCGCCTCATCAAGTACCTCAAGAACGACCGCGCCATTCCCAATCAGAAAATCAAGGTGCTCGTCAACGAGGCCGAAATCGGAGCCGAAATTTCCGAGAGCGAGATTGAATCCCTCCTCGAACATCCCGTGACCGCCTATCTCCCGTGCAATGCCGGTCCGGTCACCTATTCGATCAATAGTGGTTCGCCCGTATCGATTTCCGAACCCCACCACCCCGTCTCCGTCGTTCTGTCGAAGCTGGCCGAGCTTTCCTTCAACCGCTGGCAGGAACGTCCCTCGGAATCGGAAACGAGCAAGATCCAGCGGGCCACAAAAGGTCTTGGCGCCAAACTTTCCCAAAAATTGAATATCGGCCATCATTGATGCCGCCGCACTGATTCCGGCGCGAGTGATTTCAGGATTTGAACGGAGTATCCGGGCTAAAAGGGATGAAGCGGCTGTCGCGTCAGGGAAGAGTGGCTGATTGCGGGAGAAATTTCGGAGAGGTACACTATTTGCCTCTCAAGTGGCACTTGAGATAACGCTCTTTTTTCGCTAAAACAAAGTAACCATCACACCATGTCCAATATGCCCAATTTCAACCGGCCGCCAATTTCTCCCGGAATGATCCCCCGGCCCGGTTCGATTCCTCCCCGCTTCCCCGGACAGGGGATTCCCCCGCGTCCACTCGGATCTCCCGGAGGCATTCCGGCAGCGGTGCCGCCGAGGCCTGGAAGCGTTCCCATGCCTGCGCCTTCGAGCGTGATTCCACCTTCAAGCGGCATTCATCCCCCCATTGCCCACAAAACCGGACAGGTCGATGCAGCGCAGGAATTCATCATGCAGTTCAAGAAGCAACTGCTTCCCTACTTGGTGCAGGCCATCGACCCGAAGCTGCTTGAGCGCGGTAACGAAAATGCGTTGAAAGCGCGCATCGAACAACTGGTTGACGAACGTCTTACCGCCGACAAAGTGCCGATTGGACGCCAACTGCGCATCAAGCTGCTCGGTGACATCATCGACGAAATGGTCGGCTTCGGTCCGTTGGAAGCTTTGCTCAAGGATGACACGGTGACCGAAATCATGGTCAACGGACACCATACGATCTACATCGAACAAAAAGGCCGCCTGACCCTCTCGCCGGTGAAATTCGTCGATGTCGAGAGTTGCCGACGCGTCATCGACAAGATCCTTTCCCCCCTTGGTCGCCGCGTTGACGAATCCAGCCCGCTTTGCGACGCGCGTCTTCCCGACGGTTCCCGCGTTAATGTTATCATTCCGCCCCTGGCCCTCAACGGCCCGACCATCACCATCCGTAAATTCAGTAAATCGCCGCTGACGATGGAGAAGCTCATCGACTTCAGGGCCCTCTCGCAGAGCATGGCCATGTTTATGAAGGCGTGCGTCCATTGCACCCTGAACATCGTCATCTCCGGCGGCACCGGTTCCGGCAAAACGACGATGCTCAACGCCCTTTCCTCGTTTATTCCCGAAGACGAACGCATCGTCACCATTGAGGATGCGGCGGAATTGAATCTCCAGCAGGAACACGTCGTCCGGCTCGAAAGCAAACCCAAGAACATCGAGGGTAAGGGCGAGGTCACCATCCGCGACCTCGTCAGAAACAGTCTCCGTATGCGACCCGACCGTATTGTCATCGGTGAGTGCCGCGGCGGCGAGGCCCTCGATATGATCCAGGCCATGAATACCGGCCACGACGGGTCGTTGACCACCACGCACGCCAATTCCCCCCGCGATGCCATCTCCCGTCTGGAAACCCTCGTCATGATGGCGGGCATGGAACTACCCCAGTTGGCCATCCGCCAGCAGATTGCCAGCGCCGTCCACCTCATCCTGCAAATCAGCCGTCTGGCCGATGGCAGCCGCAAGGTCATCTACATCACCGAAGTGCAGGGCATGGAAGGCAACATCGTCACCTTGCAGGATATTTTCAAATACGAACAGACCGGCATCAATTCCGAGGGGAAACTGATCGGCGTCACGCGCGGACTCGGTATCGTGCCCCGGTGCCAAAAACGTTTTGAGGCCAACGATCTCAACATACCGATAGAAATTTACCAGAGCGTGCTCCATCACAACAACCCGGACTATCCGTGACGATGGTGCGTTGAACCGACAGGGATTACCATGACGATGCTTACGACAATCATGTTGGCGGCTTTCATGCTGGGAGCTTTTATGCTCTCGGCGATAGCCTACCTCCAGGGCCGTTCCGCTCCCGCCCTTGACCTGAAGGAAAAACTCAAAAACCTCAATCAGGAAGCTCAGAACAAACTCATGAGCGAGATCGGTGCCAAGCCCCAGGCCGCTCCCGCCCTCGATTACCGCAAGTTCTTCACCATCCTGACCGGCCAGGCCTACATCGAGAAACTCGACCGCAACCTGGCTCAATGCGACATCCCCATGAAAGTAGGGGAATTTTTACTCCTGCGCATTTTTCTGGTTTTGGTCGGTTTCGGCACGGCGCAACTGTTTAGCAAGAATTTTGCCGTATCCGTGGCGGTGGGAGCCATGATGGCCCTCATCCACATACCGTTCCTGGCCATCAAACGCAGTATGCGCATCACGAAATTCGTCAACCAACTCGCCGAGTTTCTCATCCTCATCACCAATTCACTGCGCGCCGGCCAAACCTTTCTCCAGGGGGTCGATGTTGCCGCGCACGAATCGCCCAACCCCATCGGCGGCGAATTCCGCCAATTGCTTAAGGAAACCAATCTCGGCGTCCCGGTCGATCAGGCCTTCGACAACATGCTCAAACGTATTCCCAGTGAAGATTTGAAGATTGTCATGAGCGCTTTTTCGATTCAACGCCAAGTTGGCGGAAATCTTGCTGATATCATGGAGCAGGTGGCCGCGATGATTCGTCAACGCATCCAGATTCAGGGCCAAATCAAGGTATTGACCACGCAAGGAAAGCTCTCCGGGCTCATCGTTGGACTCCTTCCCTTCGGCCTTGGAAGCATCCTGACCATGATTAACTACGAGTACATGTCGCGGTTGTGGTCGGTGACCGACAAGACAGGTTGGTACGGTCCCGGCATGCTGGCAACCGGCATCGGCATGCAGCTCATGGGCTGCCTGGTGATCTATAAGATTTGCGATATTGAAGTGTAATGAAAATGAACAAAGTGTCATTAAACCCAACAGGAGCCGAGTCATGTCACCGATGCTGATTATTGGTTGTCTCCTGCCTGTCGTGGCTTTGTTGATGTTGGCGGCATCGTTCAAATCGAACGATGCTCCTTCCATTGGCAAACGTCTCGAAGGATTGCAGGCAGCAGCGACCGAAAAGAGCGGCTTGCGTGACACTGACGCCATGAACAAGAGCTTCGTGGTGCGCGTCGTATTGCCGCTGGCCGATAAAATGTCGAGCCTCTTCAAGGGCGTTACCCCCGTAAAAATCCTCAACGATTGCCGCCGCAGCATTGGTGAAGCGGGCTTGACCGGGAAGGTTTCTCCGGCCCAGATCACGACGATTTCCTATATGCTTCTGATCGTCCTGCCGAGCTTCTTTTTCTTCCTCACCTCGGTCAAGCCTACGCGAACGACCATGGATTACGGGATTATTCTCATAGCCGCGATCCTGGGCTACCGCCTGCCCATCGGTGTCATCCAGGGCAAGGCCAACAAGCGCAAGCACGAGATCCAGAAAGCCCTGCCGTTTACCCTCGACCTCATTTCCATTAGCGTTGAGGCGGGCATGGCCTTTGACGGAGCCATGGCAATCGTGGCCGAGAAAACCCACGGTCCGCTGACCGATGAACTCAACCTGACGCTGCGTGAAATCCGACTCGGGAAAGGGCGCAACGAAGCCCTGACTGACTTGGGCTTGCGAACCGGCGTTGACGATCTCAAATCATTCCTCACGGCTGTGACCTACATTTCCCGGCTGGGCGGCAGTCTGGTCGATGTCATTCGCATCCAGGCCAATGCCATGCGCATCAAACGCCGCCAGCGCGCCGAGGAAAAGGCAATGAAAACACCAGTCAAGATCATGATTCCCCTGGTTCTCTTTATTTTTCCCTCCATGTTCATTGTCATCCTCGGGCCAGCCGCTCTGCAGATGATGGCTAACTCGTGAGGAAATGGCATCGGGAAAGAACTATGCGTTTTGTTATGACCAATCTCCGGCAACGGACGATCACCTACAAGCAGCGGGTGGCGCAGAGTATCGTGGAGTTTGCGTTGGTTTTGTGGCCGTTCATGATGATCCTGTTTGCCGTGATCGACTACGGAGAGTACTACTTTTACGAGCATTCGCTGCGCTATTCGCTCAGCGTGGCGGGTCGTTACGCGACGCCGGGGTTGGTTTTTTGCACCAATGCCCTGGATGCCAATGGAAGGACCAATTGCCCTCTGACGGGCATTTATAGCAACGGCAAGTGGATTTCCCGTAATGAAAGCATCCGGCGGACTTTCAGCAATAACTGCGCGTTAAATCCTCCGCTTAACATGCTGAAAATATGCAGTTGGCCGGGAACCAACAGTGCTACCGAAACCCTGACTAACCTGGGGCCAGGCTACGCCTCCGATTACGTCCGTCTGACAGCGGAATACCAGATGCACTTGATCACACCGATCGCGCGCCTGCTTTTCAGCAACGGAGTGTGCAAGATAAAGGTACAGTCCATTTTTCTTAATGAGCCGTCGGCCAATTTTGACGCTTACAAGGACATTTATTCGGCGGCAGAACCGTTATGAAAGCCTCCGCTCTCTTTGCACGGGAAAAAAACAGCCGATTCCGTTCGCGCAGTCAGGCGGTGGTCGAATTCGCCATTATCCTGCCGCTATTCATGACGTTCATGTGCGGCATTATCGATTATGGATACATGATTGGAAACAGCATGGTGCTGGCGGTGGCGGCGCGTGAAGGGGCCAGTTCGGGAGCCCGGCAGATTTACGATCCACTGGGGAGAGGATTGAGCGCCGCTGTCATGGTATCGAAGCCGAGGCTGCTGATGACATCCACTTTGGGAGGCGCGATTATCACAAAAGTGTCGTATTATCCCGGTTTGAGCACGACATATGCGTACTTAAGCGACGAGGCATCGATTTCCTGTCTCTCGACGGGATCTATCTACGGCGGAGGCGACACGCTGAAGAATAAAAGCCGGATCCTTTCGGGAACCGCCACTTCGAATACTTACTGGATGAATCCGCAACGACTGCTCTCCTTTTCTCCATCGGTACTGGATGCGACCAATCAGAGCATGATTGTCATGGAAGTTTTCTATACCAACCGCTTTCTGACGCCTATCGGTTCGCTGCTGAAACTGGTGACGCCGCCGATCATCTACGACGTTGCCTATTTTTAATAGAGTTTGCGGATGCACAGAAAAACAAAATATTCAGTCCTGCATTGCCGGAAGAAAGACTCCCAGGTTCTCATATTATTCGTGATGGGCCTGGCGGTGATGATCCTCTTTTGCGGCTTTGGACTCGATGCCGGGCTTTGGTATCTGGATCGGTTGCGCTTGAGCCGTGCGTGCGACTCTTCTGTTATCACGGGGGTTGCCAATTTCGGCAAGGGCAATACAACGACGGGCCGTCAGACAGTGGCTACGAAGATGCAGGCGGTCGCGGCGGCCAATTATCCTGATTTCAAATCGGCCACGAATCTTGTGACGACTTCCGTCGATCATGGCGCGGGTGGAACCGATTATGTCTACACATACTCGAACACTGCTGGCGATAAAACGTTCGTGGTCACGATTGCAACGGGCGTTAGCGGACAGATTACTCTCGCCCGCGCCGAGGCGACGACGCGAACCAAGACGATGTTCATGGGTTTTAGTGGCATCAGCGGCCTGAAGTATCTCCACACCAAGTCGTCGTCAGAAGCGCAACGGCGGCCCCGATTGATGGTGTTGGTTTTGGATCGATCCGGTTCGATGATCGGTTCCACCGGCGGTGGCCCGATTCTGCCGGGAGCGGTGACGAACTTTTTGGGGATGTTCAAGGACGACCCGACGGCCAATGTGGTGGGAATCGTTTCGTTTTCGAGTTTTGCCCGCGTCGAAATGCCTTTGACTACGAATTTCTGGTATCTGGGCTGTTCACAGATGACAAATGCCGCGGCAGGCGGTTCCTATAGTGCGGTCTCGTCCAGTCCCAATCCCGGCGGGATGAAATTTGGTGGTGTGACGTGCGCGGACGAGGGGATACGACTGGCTCTGGAAATGATGCGTACCAACGAAGGTTTTACTAATCCCCAGACAGTCAAATTCATCGTGTTCTTTACGGATGGCCAATTCAATTCGGCGCGGACTCTTTATGCCGCTCCCACCTGGACAAATATAGTTACAATGGCTTCAGGTATTGATCCCTCCAGATACGCTTCCAGCGGTCAGACTAATGTATATACGCAGGTGACTACCAACAGCAAAGGAAAGGTCACTACGACGAGTACAACTTTTTACGGGAATACGAATTACCTGCCGTTTATGTCAAGTGACTCGAGCCTGGTTATAGCCACCCCTTCGACGGCCGGCACACCCCGGGCCTTCACCCGGTATATCACTACAAATACATACGGGTATTGTTCAACGAATATACCGGTCTGGCTCCAGCCCGGAGCGATTTGCGTGAGCTACAAGACGAATAGTTCCGGCGGCTGGAATGTGACGACAAACTGGAGTTATCAGACAAACCGCTGGATCACGAATTCAATCTATTCAAGCGAAAGCAATGTATTGATTGTACCGGGATACGTTGTGGATGGAATCTGCTCCGGCTATCTGGGAATAGCCAACAAGGCGACTACGGCAAATGGAGCGACCAGTACCTATACCTGGCCGACCTATCCCAATCAGGTTTTCCCGGATGGCAGTCCGACGGCAAATGGCTTCCGGTTGATGGCTTTGCAAAATTATTCGAATGTCATCAGTGATCTCCTGATCTTCAAACCTGAAGAGCGCATGAATGCCGCGGATACAAGCGCGGGACTTTATTATCCAGGAGGGATGTTTTACTGGCTGATTAACAACTATGTTCTGGAATACGAT
Organism: Methylacidiphilaceae bacterium UBA1321; assembly: GCA_002306945.1. Lineage (GTDB taxonomy): Bacteria > Verrucomicrobiota > Verrucomicrobiia > Methylacidiphilales > UBA1321 > UBA1321. Next base: position 14,365 of record DBTH01000016.1, read on the forward strand.
ACGAGCCGCTTCCTCAATGGTATTCCCCGCGTTTCGACGAACATGGCCACCTGCGATTCCTATGAGGCGGGCTCCCTGTTTTTTAATACAACGTCGGCAGGTGCCACCCAGATTATGAGCAGTGTGAGCGAATGGAAGCGGGGCGCGCCATGGTGGCTGACCAATAGCTTCGACGTCGTCATGCAGACAACGACAAATAACCGTTATATTCCCCGTACTTTCCAGGGCGATCCCTTTACGAACAGCGTCTACCAGACCAATTACACGGGTGGCGGAATGATTGTGAAAAATCCGACGACAGGGGTGTTGACGACCAATATCAATACGATGGCGTGGAACGGTCGTCCAACTCATTACTATAATTTCACAAATGGCAATTGGGCGGCTATTAGTACATGGACGTCCGAGACAACACAGATGTTACCCCTCTGTAATTGGAAGACACTGACCTACGCCGATTACGCGAGGCAATCCAATGTGATTATTTACGCAGTGGGCTTTGGGGCTGATTCGACGGTTTTGGCTCGAATGGCCAATGACCCCAGCAGTCCCTACTATAATTCGAAACAGACTATCGGTGCCTTTTATAATTGTACGACGGCAAGCCAGATTGCCACTTATTTCCAGACGATTGCCCAGAAGATTCAGGCTTTCATAACTCAGTGAGACACCGCAATCTTCCCATCAAGAGATTTTGGAACTTTGAACTATGACCTGGCGAGGGCTTCTCATCGTTGTTTTCTGGATGGTGCTGGCTCTGTTGCTGGCGCGGGAGTGGTATGTGAATCTGGAATTGACCCGGCATGTGCCCCGTAGTGCCGTGGAAAGCCTGGAAGGCGGGAATCAGCCCGTGCGACCTCCATCGGCTGCGAATATCCAGATCGAGAGTTACGATATTAATAAAACGGAGGGCTATCGCTATGAGGCGACGCTCACTGTTCGTAACCGGGGTGGAACCGCCGCCAAAAACATCCGCATTTACGTCACTCCATGGCATCACGCGATGGAACCGGGAACCGATGAAAAGGAGATCGATCCGAATTTGCCCATCTGGAATGAGGGAAAGTATCTGGTGATTGACCTGCTGAAACCCGGGGAGCAAGTCACCCAGGTGCTTCACTTTGAAGGCGTCGATTACGCTGAGCCGCGCAAGTTGCAGACGCAAGAGCCTTTTAAAATCACATTCGATGCGGATGTCGCCAAGTGAATGAGCGGTCGTTGTGACCGCGTCTGGAAGGCTTATTTCAGCTTCAGGGTGAGTTGATTGCCTTCGCTGGGTTTGAGATCCCATTCCTGGGCGGCGTAGGCGACACCGGCGATCCCGATGGCGAGGAGGGTGAAGCTGACGATGGGCAGGTTGATGCTCGCCGCGCGGAATAGCAGAAACGAAGTTTCCCACCAGACCGAGACGAGAAGGAACTCCAGCACGCCCCCGTTGATCCATCCGTAACGCAGGAGGAAGGCGGACGAAAGCGACGCGAAAAGGAGGTAGAGGAATACGAGTGCCCACGCCGGGGTGTTACGGATGAAATCGTTGTTGAGGATGTTGCTGGTGCCAAGCATCTGGAGTTCGACCGGGGAGAGGTTGGGAAGGGCGTTGCCGATGGGGGGCAGATCCTTGTGGTCGGTGCGGCCCACCCAGATTTGCCGTCCGCGTAATTCGGTCAGATCGGTTTCCGGGGATTCGCCGCGTTCGCGCTGGAGGGCGAAGACGGGGACGTTGGGGAAGCTGACAGTCCAGAAGGCGCTGGCGTTTTCGCGAAAACGGAGTTGCAGGCGGCCTTGTTCGTCGATGGGGATGGAGCGCAGGAGCGTGCCGTCGCGACTGCGCAGGTGGATTTCGTGGCCGAGGAGGACCTCGGATTTTTTTGGGTCGGCGTCGAGGTATTGGATGACGGCCTGGAGCGAGAGGGAGGGGAGAGCCTGATTTTTGTAGAGGAAGAGCAGCGGCAGGCGGCGACCCTGGCCATTGGTTTCGGGCATGAGGTTGGAAATGCCGACGGAGGCGTTTCCTGCAAAGGTGTCCAGCGGCCAGAGCGAGGAGTTGAATCGGGGCATGTTGCCGAGGCTGCCGCGGGTGGGAATAGACAAGGGATTGGCGGGGGGGGGGTTGGGGGGGGGCGGGGCCATTATAAAAAAAAAAAAAAAAAGAAACACAGACGACGTGCCAAACAGCGCGGCGATACGACGCTGATATGTGGCTACAGCACGCGCACACGTGTT
>DBTH01000306.1:0-1912 GCA_002306945.1 Methylacidiphilaceae bacterium UBA1321
TCGTGATTTCCATGACCTCGACGGTCTCGGTGTCGGCGGGAGCCTTGGGGAGGCTTTGGTTGAGGGCGGTCTGGAGCATGTCGAGGTTGACGTGGGTGACGGGCCGGAAGCTGCCGCGTTCGATGACGACATTTTTTTGGTGGAAGAATTCCGAGGGCTGGTGGACTTCACCGTTGGGGGCGAGCAGTGCGGCGTCGGTGAGACCTTTTTCGACCAGTTGCAAGGCCATGAGGCGGTTGTCGAGATTGCCGAAGTAGGGCCCGTAGAACTTGATCATGTCGACCTCGATGCGGCTGGAGGTCAGGCAGTCGAGCAGGGAGGAGATGAGCACGTCGGTTTCGCTGTGCAGGTAGAACGCGCCGTGGATGAGATTGACGCCGATGATGCCGAGGGCTTCCTGCTGCTGGACGTTTTCCTTGTCGAGCATGTTGACGTGGATGACGACGTAATTGGGTTCGGCCTGGGGCTGAATCTGGAACTTGATACCGAGCCAGCCGTGACATTCGTTGGTGCCGAGATAATTGCGGGCGGAGACGGTGTCGGCGAAGACGAAGAAGGCGGAGTTGGCCCCGCGTTTTTCGTTGAGGCGTTCGAGAATGAGCGAGTACTCGTATTCGAGCATGTGGTGAAGCCGTTCCACCGAGACGTAACGCTCGCCTTTGCCGTAGATGGCGTCGCTGAATTGCATATCGTAGGCCGACATGCTTTTGGCGACGGTTCCGGCGGCGGCTCCGACGCGGAAGAACCAGCGGGCCACTTCCTGCCCAGCGCCGATTTCGGCAAAGGTGCCGTAGAAACGGGAATCGAGGTTGATTTGTCTCGCTTTATCTTCGGTAGCCGTGATCCGTGTGCTCATAGCGTTGAGTTTCAGATTAGTCTTGTGCAGGCGGTCTTGCCAGTGCGGAATGGGCGCAATATGTTCCTATTAGATTTTAGGCTCAAAACAACGAGTCGCGGCGGCGTAAATCTAATGTTCATTCCCTGAATGACCCTTTTGTTCAATTAACGGCAATTTTGTCATAAAACCAAGAGATACTTTTGAGAAGGCTCTGAAAAGGTAACAGACTCCGTGCCAACTTACCTTCCAACCGGGTAAAAGTTGTAGTTTGTCCACTTTATGCTAACTAGTGTCTAATTGCGTAAATCCCGGATACTCGGTATTTATGCAATTAGACACCAGTAAGCAGAACATGTTTTCCCGTCCTTACATCAAATGGCTCATTCTTGTTGGAGTGATCGCATTGGCTACTGTGGCGGTTGTCCAACGGCTTCACATCATGTCCCGCACGGTGACCGGTCTGCAACCGGGACGGCTTTATCGTTGCGGACAGTTGGATGGCGAGGACTTGCGCGGGGCGTTGCAACGGCTCGGGATTCGCTCGGTGATCAATTTGCGCGGCGCGAACGTGAATAATAAATGGTATCAGGACGAAGTCTCCGTCTGCAACGCTTTGCGCGTTCAACACGTCGATGTCCGTTGGAGCGCCAAGCAATTGCCCAAGCCCGACGAAGTCGTCCGGTTGCTCGAAGCCTATCGCCAACAACCTTACCCGATGCTCATCCATTGCCAGGCGGGAGCGGACCGCACCGGTTTGGCTTCGGCGCTCTACCTGATCGACCAGGAATCTGTTGCGCCGGAGGAAGCGGGCAAACGCGCCCTCTCGGTTTGGTACGGCCATCTGGCGATCTGGCCGTTTTTCGAGATGGACGAATTCCTGGAACACTTCGGTTACTCCAGGAACAAAACCCTTGCCGCCTGGGTACGGGACGATTATCCGGCCATCTACCAGCGCGAAACCCAACGTTCGTTCTGGCACGAATTCGTCGAACCGTGGATCGGCTCGTCGAAGGACAATTAGACCGAGCTAACGGCAACGGATTTTATCGGGAACTCAGGAAATCATAAAGGGAC
>DBTH01000306.1:2166-2558 GCA_002306945.1 Methylacidiphilaceae bacterium UBA1321
ACTCAGGAAATCATAAAGGGACGGAGTTGCGATCCCTTCCTTTCCTGAATTCCGTCAAAAACATCAGCCCTTCACCCACACCGGATCGATCATCAGCGTCTGGCGCGAATGGTGGACTCCGAGCGGGTAACGGCGGATTTTGAGTTCGAGAAAATCGACGGCGGCTGCGCCCACTTTTCCCATTTGCAAACGGACTCCACGCGCCTGTCTTCCGTGCGAGAGCAGGTGCAGCGGGTAAACCGGACAGGCGACGGGCAACCCGGCACGGAGCAACGCGCGGGCCTGCTTTTCGTTGATGGTGATGACGCGATGCGGTTTCCATGCGGCCAGCTTTTCGACCGAACCGGGCCGGTCGTCGAACAGCCGGACATCGGCTCCCCCCCCCCCCCCCC
>DBTH01000306.1:2812-3493 GCA_002306945.1 Methylacidiphilaceae bacterium UBA1321
CCGCGTTTTCGTCCGCAGCAGCGCCAACGCGGTTCCGAGGAAAATTTGATCCGAATAAAGTTCCGGCTCGGCGGGCAGGAACAGGGCGACGCGCGTGTCCGGTGTGACGACTTCCTTCCACGCCAGCCGCACGGCGGCTTCGAGATTGGGCATGACGACGTCGGCTTCTACGGGGTGGAGAAAACCGCAATGCACACAGGGCGTAACGGCTTCAGTCATCCATTCCTTCGCGAATGACGCGCGCGATTGGACGAAGATGACGCCGCGAATGCCTCGCTGCCGCACCACAGCCCAGAAGCGCCGGGGTGAGGGGTAGTCGGTGAGTTGAAATTCGTTGATGCCGTAGCCGATGGCCGCCGCGCGGTCGCGAATCCCCTGTGCATAGAGGCGCCATTCCAGTTCCTTGCGATCGCGCGTGTCGATGGCCAGCGCCAGAGTCACCCCCCCGTAATCGCGTCGTCCTTGCCAACGGTGCGCGGCCAAGCTCGCCAGCGCCGGGTCGGGGCGGTAGCCGAGTTCAACCGCCAGTTTGAGAATGCGCCGCCGCGTGGTCAGCGGTATGCGCGGATGATGGTTCAGCGCGAGTGAAACGGTCGATACGTCCACTCCCGCCGCTGCCGCCAATTCCCTCTGCGTGATTCGTCTCTTGTACTCCATAGGCAACGTGACGTTGCATCCAGT
>DBTH01000022.1:0-3250 GCA_002306945.1 Methylacidiphilaceae bacterium UBA1321
GGCATCACCCAGCACATCGGTGCCTACACCGTCAAGCGCGGCAACCAATCCATCACTTTCCTCGACACTCCCGGCCACGCCGCCTTCACTTCCATGCGCGCCCGCGGAGCCAAGGTCACCGACATCGTCATCCTCGTCGTCGCCGCCGACGACAGCCTGATGCCCCAAACTCTTGAGGCCATCAGCCACGCCCGCGCCGCCAAGGTTCCCATCATTGTTGCCATCAACAAAATCGATCTCCCCGGCGCCAACACCACCCGCGTCAAGGCTCACCTCCAGGAACAGGGCCTCGTCCCCGAAGAATACGGTGGCGACACCATCGTCTGCGAAGTTTCCGCCACCCGCAAAATCGGCATCGAAAAGCTCCTGGAAATGATGCTTCTTCAGGCTGAAATTCTCGAACTCAAGGCCAAGCCCAACGGCAGCGCCCGCGGCGTCATCATCGAATCCCAGATCGAACAAGGCCGCGGCCCCACCGCCAGCGTCCTGATCCAGGAAGGTACCCTCCGCATCGGCGACAACATGCTCTGCGGCTCCTACTACGGCCGCGTCAAAGCCCTCGTCAACGACATCGGCAAAAGCATCAAAGAAGCCGGTCCCTCCACCCCCGTCAAGATCCTCGGCCTCAACGGCGTCCCCATCCCTGGCGACATCCTCACCGTCCTGGGTTCCGAAAAGGAAGCGCGCGAAATCAGCGAAGAACGCGCCGCCAAGCTCCGCCTCGGCAAACTTGAAGCCGGTCCGAGGATCACCCTCGAAAATCTTTTTGAAACCATCGCCGACGGCCAACGCAAAGTCCTCAAGATCGTCCTCAAGGGCGACGTCCAGGGCTCCGTCGAAGCCATCGTCGGCGCACTCAAAAAAATCGAGAGCAAGAAGATCGACCTCGAAATCGTCCACGCCGCCGTCGGCCCGATCTCCGAATCCGACATCCTGCTGGCCAAAGCCTCCCAGGCCATCGTCATCGGCTTCAACACCAAGACCGACAACAGCGCCGCCAACGCCGCCAAGCGCGAGAACGTCCAGATCAAACTCTTCTCCATCATTTACGAACTCATCGACCAGGTCAAAGAGGCCATGGTCGGCATGCTCGACCCCGAACTGCGCGAAACCCAGATCGGCACCGCCGTCGTCAAACAAGTCTTCAAACTTTCCAAGTTCCCCGTCGCCGGTTGCAGCGTCGCCACTGGACGCATCGCCCGCACGGCCCGCGCCCGCGTCATCCGCCGCAAACAGCCCATCTACGACGGTGGCATCCAGACCCTCAAACGTTTCCAGGACGAAGCCAGCGAAGTTCGTGCCGGACTCGAATGCGGTATCCGCCTCGGCGACTTCAACGATTACGAGGAAGGCGACATCATCGAGTGTTACCTCCTCGAAAAGTTCGCCCAGGCCCTCTAGCAGACAGGCGGGCAGCGTAACGCCGCCCCCACCAGGGCCAATCGGCTCTGGATCCACCCGACGCAAAGCAGCAGAGGATGTCCGGTTCCGGCGTTAGCCTTACTGGATGCAGCGTTATGTTGCCAGCGCCATCGGATAGCCGATTGTTTTTTCGTGCCAGAAGGAAAGTGTCGGTTTAGTTTCAGCCGATGGATCGTCCCCTTTTGACATTGAGCGTTACTTCGATCAACTACTCGCTCCTTGAGCAATTTCTCCGGCATCACGCTAAACTCTTGGCGGATCCACGTCTTGAATTTTACATCATCGGCGTCGTTGGCATGGAAGGGAACCTCCGCAAACTTGGGGAGGAATTGGGTTATTCCTATAAGTTTTGGGCCAACCCGGAAATCCAGATAGTCAGTGCCAAGCGCAACGAAGTCCTGCTATTGGCGCAGTCGGCTCACGTGATGTTTCTCGATGACGACAACTCGATTGAAGAACCGGAAAAATTTCTCGATTCGTTGGAGGAAGTGCTTTCGTACGAGCGTTCCTGGGTCTTGGTTTCAGGACGCTATATGCGCTACGACGGGCAGAACTGGTTAACGCTACCGAGGCGACAGCGGACGGGGTGTCTAGGTTCGGGCATCGAGTGGAACCAGATTTATCCGACAAAGGAAATGATCCAAGCCGGTGGCTGGCAGGTGCTCTTTGGTGCGGGTGCCTGTTTTGCCGGGGAAGCGGTTGTGCTGGCGTATCAGATGAAACAGTTTGGTATTCGTCAAACCCTGATTTCGGATGTTGTCATTCGGCATCCGTGGTTGTCGACGAATGCGGGGGAGAAGAGCGCGGTCAAACTGCGTCGCATCCGCCATCAACAGCCGCCGCTGGTATTGTTTCTACTGCGCAATGAATTAATCTCTTATTGGGGCGCGTTGATTTGGATTGTTCGATTTTCGATCATGCCATTTGGGGCGGGAGCGGTTTCGCTTCTGACCGGTGATTGGTCTGAGGCAAAAGTGAGATTGTGGGCCTTGTACGACTTCGGACATGGAATGATGGTGGCGTTAAAAGATCCAAGGATTGTCAAATGTCTGGCCCCTCTCTCTCGATCCTGATACCGACGCACGACCGCCCCGCATTGCTGCAGGAGGCGCTCGATAGCGTGCTCCATAACGGAATGGAGGACATCGAGATTGTCGTTTCGGATGATTCTCCCGGCGCAAGCGCCGAGGCGGTTGTAGCCTCTTTTTGCGATCCCAGGATTCGCTATACACGCAACGTGAGCGGAACCAAGGCAGAGAATTGGGATCATGCGATCCGGCAATCGTCAGCCCCGCTTGTGTTCAAGCTCGACGATGACGACCGCATACGGCCCGGCTTCTTGAAACGTTGCTGCGAGATACTCGACCGGGAGCCGGACGTGGCTAGCGTTTACACCGGATACACCATTTTTTGGCCGGATGGCCGGAAGGAAGAAATCATCGACCGGGATTTTTTCCCTAATGGCCGTGTAGCGGGAGAAGTTTATCTGCGAGGGGTGCTGGCCAATGAAGGCGGATATCCCCGGACACAAAAAACGGCGGCGGTCTTCCGACGTAGCGCGGCTCGGCGGATAGATTATTACCAGCACGCCAGCGAGGATTTTGCCTTCAGCGCGGCGCTCGGCTTGAGCGGTGGTGTGGTCTATATCCCTGAAGCACTCTACGAATGGCGGATTCAATCCGGCAGTGGCGTGCGCGATTTGCGCAAAACCTGGCAATTGAGCGATGAAGCGTGTGAAGGGTTGCTGCGATTGCCGCGCGAGATACTCCTGCCGGAAGTGAAAAACGATTGGGAGCGGCTGGGGCGCGCGGCGCAATCGGCGCTGCCT
>DBTH01000022.1:3476-11267 GCA_002306945.1 Methylacidiphilaceae bacterium UBA1321
ATTGGGAGCGGCTGGTGCGCGCGGCGCAATCGGCGCTGCCATTATTTTATCTCCGTGCCGCGTTCGTCGATATCGGTTGGCTGGAGGGCTGGAGGTTTTGGAACGCCATGCGGCAGTCCGGCGGGTGCGCCTGGAGTCCTCTCGTTTTGTTCTGCCTTACAGTGGCGGCGATTGTGCCACGGCCATTGTTGCGATATGGGTTCGGCTGTTATCAGCACAGCCGGTGCCTGCAACGGTGGATGGCGGGAGCGTTGGCGCGGCAAAACCAAAATTGATTTTCTATATTACGAACCATGTCCAGAACCGGAATCGTCATTGTTACCTATAATAGTTGCACGCACATTCCGCGACTGATGCGAGGTTTGGAAAAGACTTTGTCTTCTGGGAAAGACGTCGTCTGTGTTGTCGATAATGCATCTACCGATGGAAGTGCGGACCTTTGTCGTGAATTGATCAAGGGCCTGGGTATTGAAGCGTTCGTATTGAACCTTGAGAATAATGTGGGATTCGCCGCGGCAAACAACCGGGGAGTGGCGTTACTTGAGGAAAAGTTTCAAAAGTCGGGGTTGGACAATTTTGTATTTCTTAATCCCGATACGGTGCCTCAGGAGGGATGGTTAAGATGGTTGACCGAAGAGTCAAAAAAAACGGAGATCGGTTCTGTGGCGGCGCTATTACTACTGCCGGATGGAACATTGAATTCACGTGGTAACGCCCTGCATATATCCGGCTTTGGCATGGTCACGGGATATGGCGAACCGGTTTCTACAGCACAAGACCGCTCGGTCTTTTTCGGCACAGGTGCGGCGTTGCTTGTGTCGTCGCGATCCTTGGGGAAGCTTCGAGAGTTGAGTGGTGAACTGGGGCCGTTCTGGGAAGAGTTATTTCTTTACGGAGAAGATCTGGATTTGGGCTGGCGGCTGCAATTGGCCGGTCTGGAAAATCGGGTCTGTGTTCAGAGCCGGGTCGTGCATTACTCATCGTTTATCGGGAAGAAATCCGCATTGAAGAGTGTGTTCTATCTGGAACGCAACCGCTGGCTGGTGTTGTTTGCAAATTTGCGGATGCGAACCCTTCTCTTGCTTCTGCCGTTGCTATTTTTATTAGAAGTGGCGATGGTCGTTGGAGGCAGATGTTTTTATACGGGGTCTCGGTTTTCCTTGTATCGTGAGATTTGGAGGGAAGTGCGCCAACCGGAATTCCGGGCGCGGCGGCGGCGGATTCAATCACGCCGCAAGGTGGGTGACAGGGATATTTTGCGCCGGATGCAGAGCTCGATTCGGCACGGGGCGATAGCATCCCGGCGTCTGGACGGGCTGGTGGATTGGTTTTTGAGCGGGCTGCATCGTTGCCTTATTTATCTGGTGCGGTGGTGAATCGCCTTGCGGGTGGGGGTTGAAGCGGCTACGAAAGTAACGTCTATGCGAAAAGATTCGACACGCTATCTGGTGTGGGTGGCGGCAGCCGTCACGTTTGCCCTGTTTGCCTGTATCAGCGGTTTTTTTTCGTTTGGTTCACAAGTGCCCCTGACCAGCGACTTGAATCCCGGGTTTTATTCTCACTTCGTTTATCACTTTCCGCCGCAGGCCACTTATCTCATGGACTATTGGCTGGGGCAACCGCTCATGCCGCAGGATTTACAGCCGTTGTCGTTGCTGACGCATTTACCGATGTGGATATTTTTCAGTGGCTACTATCCACTCTTTGCGGCGCTGTCGCTACTGAGCTGTTATGCGTTCCTGCGAGAACTCGGTTTCCGTCGCGGTGTGGCGTTGGTGGGCGGGGTGATTTATGCCTGGCAGGGGGATTTGTTCAGCACGACACTGGCAGGACATTTTCCGGCGTCGACAGTGTGGGCGCTATTCGCGCTGGCAGGTTATTTCGCCGTACGCAGCGCCAAGGAGCGGAGTTGGTTCCTGGCGGCGTCATGCGGTGTATGCACTGGGATGATGGTGACCCTGCTGCCAGACCGGGGCGGGCTGTGCAGTCTGTTGATTGCGGGTTTTTATTTTCTGGAAATCGGACGCAAGCGGGCGGCGCTCGGTCATGAGGCGTTGAAACATTTGGGACGGCTTGCGTTGGTGACGGTCGTTGCAGTGGTGGTGGCGGCGCCGGGCGTTTTTACGACGCTGTCGTGGACGGTCATCGGGTCGAAGCAAGCGGGTGTGGAAACTCCCGCGCAGAAATACGATTGGGCGACGCAGTGGAGTTATACGCCGGAGGAGATTTTGAGTTATGCGGTGCCGGGTTTTTACGGCTGGTACAACGGCCACAAGAGCGGGCCGTATTGGGGCCGGATCGGACGCAGTTCGGATTGGGTGGCGGGCGAGACAAAGGGAATGCGGAATTTCTGCCTGGCGATTTTCACGCTGGGGACGATCGGTTTTGTTTGCGCGATTGCAGGCAGCGTTTGGGTGTGGGGCCGCAAGTCGCGCCACGAGGTCGTGGAGCGCAAATGGCTCGATGGGACGCAAATGGCATATGGGCGTTTTGCAGCGGTGGCGGCGGTGTTGGGCTGGCTGCTGGCGCTGGGCAAGTACGCTCCGTTCTATGCCTGGTTCTATCATTTGCCGTACATGGATACGTGGCGCAATCCGTTGAAATTTCTCGCGCCGGTGAGTCTGGCGTTGGTGGTTCTGATTGCGTGCGCGGTGCAGGTTTGGGTGCGTGTGCTGGAGGATCGGGCGGCGCAGGCTGAACCGGTTCGCAGGCGGGTGCAGCGGTATTTCAATGCGGCCACCGTGGGTATGGGACTATTTTGGGCGCTGAGTTTCCCGCTGTTGCTGCCATTGGGGGCGGTGCTGGTGCGGATGGATTATACATGGGCGGAAATCGGCCTGATTTTATCGACGATGCGTTGGGCTCTGTTCCTGGCGTTTGTGGAATTGGTGCTGGCGTCGGCGGCGTGGCGTTTGTTATCGCGCGATCCGGAGAAGAGGCGGCGTGAGTTCATCAATCCGCTCATCCAGAAGACATGGAACGCGCTGATGGATGTCGGTAACGAAGGCCGCACGTGGATGGTGGCGCTGGCGGTGCTGACCATCATGCAGATGTTGTGGGTGCACCGGCACTATGTGGAACTTTACGATCTGAAGTCGTACTACGGCCTCAATCCGCTTCTTTACAAATTTCAGCCGCGGGATGAATTGTTCCGCGTGTCGGTCGATGTGAACGATCCGTTCCTGCGTCAGCTTCTGGCGACGGTGTTTCCCTATCACGGCATTCAGTCGGTGGACATCCCCGCAGCGTCGCGCGTGCCGGAGGATTACGACCGGTTCTTCAAGGCGCTGGAGTCGAACCCGTCCCGGAAATTGCAATTGGCCGGGGTGAAATATTTTCTGGCATCTCTTCCCGCATGGCAGAATTTCGAGAAAGATCCGCAATTGAAAACGCGTATTGCTCACGTGGAACGCTATGCGTTTACCGCGCCGGCGGGCTCGCGCGAACCGACGCACGCTGTTGTGGAATTGAAGGGTTCCCTGCCACGCGCAGCGCTCATACCGAAAGCAGAACTGATCGAGAACGAGGAGACGTTGCTGAAGCGGTTGGCCGACCCAGCGTGGAATCCGTTGCAGACGGTGCTGGTCAATCGCGCCGATCTGGAGGCCGCCCAGCCCGAGCCGGATTCGACCGACCCGGAGGTGAAACGGTTGCCGCCCGTGGCGCGGATCGCGCAGTATGATGGACGTTCCATCGTGGTCGATGTGCAAACTCCGACCCCTTCTTATCTGGTGATTGGCGACCGCTACGATGTCGCGTGGAAGGCGACGGTCAACGGACATCCGATGCCGATTTTTGCAGCGGATTATCTGTTGCGCGGACTCGCGGTTCCGGTGGGAATTTCGCGCGTGGTGCTTTACTACGATCTGCCCATGACGGTTTATTATGTGCAGTTGATCGCTCTGGGCGTCTTCGCCGTTTACGCCATCGTCTGGCTTGCTCTTCGCCGCCTTTACCCTCACAAATAAAGACTCATTGGAGGACTCCGTCCTCCAGACCTCCTGCCAAGGGTATGATACCCTTGGAACCCCACTAAAAGGGCGGATGGCGGCGCTCGCAGCGAGCGCCTTGCCATCCGCCCTTTTTGAGGATTCCCAAGGAAATCATTTCCTTGAGCGGGGGTTTGGGGGCAGAGCCACCAAAGAGTCGTTTATTGGAGAGAAGGGAACCAGCGGGGGAGGAATTTATTGAGGGCGTAGAAGAGGCCGCAAAAGATATAGAAGAAAGCGAGGATGGAGTGGCGTGGCGCGAGGAAGGCGCGAGGGGAATACCAGGGGATGTCGAACGGCAATTTTTCGTAGAGGATGGCCCAACAGACGAAGGCGATGACGGCGGCGACGGTGACGGAGAGACTGCGGGCAAAAGTTTGTCGGTGCCAGAGGGTGCGCCAGGCGATGACGAAGGTGGCGACCAGCAGGATGGCTACGAGAATTTCCTCCAGGGTGAGCATGAAAAGGCTGACCTGGAAGAGATTGGTGAAAACGCCGCCGAGGTGGATTGCGGTGATGATGAGGACGATGACGCTGATGAAGCGGGTGACCCAGACGAACCAATTGCTTTTACCCATGAGTCCATAGTGATCCCCGCTTGGGCGGTTTGTCAACCGGTGCCGCTGCGACGGCGGTAACTTGCTAACGAACGCCCGCGTCTTTTTCGAGTTGGCGCATTTGATCGGCCATCTTTTTTTGCCGGGAGATTGCGTCAGCATAAGGTGTGGGCAGAGTAAGACTGGCGGAGGTTTCGTCGAAGGTGAAGGTGTAGATCGAACCGTCTGCCTGATAGGCAACCGGGTATCCGGTTTTGACGTCGATCCAGGCTTCGGCGATGACTTTGGATTCTTCGGTCAAAGCGTAATGATAGCAGGGCTTTTTGTCGTGAGTAACAACGTTGTCGTAGTATTTGAGATCGATCCAGGTGAGGCCGGGAAAGCCAAAGGATTCTTCGAGATTCCCGCGGCGAAGATAGGCGGCGGACAAGTTGGGATAGTGATCGGGTGTGAAGTCGATGATTGAACCGTTGAGAACCATGACGTCGTTGCCCGAGCTGTTGAGTTTGAGGATGAAGTTGTTGTAATACCACGTTTCGCGGGTCTTGCCGTTGGAGTAGGTGAACAGATCGTGTTTGATTTTACCGTCCCGGATGGAGTGAATCTGGGTCAGTTGGATTGAAGGAGGTGCTGCAAGGGTGGCGGAGGCGGTGTTTTCGGAAGAGGTATCTTTTTTAGCCGCTTTTTCCGGAGTTAAAACGATGGTCCATTGTGCTTTTTCGGGTACGGGAATGACGAATGGAGCATGTGGCGGCGGGATTTGGGAGGAGGAGGCCATTTGCGCTTGTAGCGGCAGAGCCGATAGAACGAGAAGCGAGGCCAGGCCAGGGAAAATTTTTGTCATGGAGTTCATTCGGTAACGGCTTCCAGTTTCTGATCGATCACTTCTCCGGTGAAACGGTCGATGGCGATGTGCATCCAGTAGTGGCGTTCGCCTTCGACGATGAACTGGTCGAGAGCAGAGGCGCTTGGCGGATATTTTCCGGCCTGGGCGACGATGTCGACGAGGAGATTCCAGGTACGGGTTTGGCCGACGTCGTTGAGGGCGCGGATGAAGGTCTCGCGGCGAGCCTTGATTTTTTGCTCTTCCTCCAGATTACCAAAATTGCTGTTGGCAGTGGAGCAGAGGAAGCGGGTGGCCAGGTCGCTACGGTTGACGAGCGGGCCGCCGGAAGTATTGGACGGAGCTGTGAATGCCGTGAGCGCGGAAGCCAGTGTGGTGGAGATTGTGGTGGTACCGCCGTTGGCGTCAGTGATGGCTCCATAGAGGATGGATTGGAGAACGAGGCTGTTCTGGCTGTTGAGATTGATGACACCGCTGGAAAGGGTGCTGGTGACTTCGCTCACGCTGAAGAGATCGAGCAGTCCGGCATCGGCGCTTTTGCTGGAGAAAAAGTCGAGCGAGCGCCAGGGGTCGTCGCGGAAGACATAGCCGAGCTCTCCTACGCTTTGGAAAGCACGGTTGAGAATGATGGGTTTGTCGATGTTGCGGTAAAAGGGATTACCCGTGCTGGCATCGGTGGAGGTGAACATGCCGTTATCACCGATGCGGCGCAGTCCGTCGAGATCCTGATAGCTGGTCTTGTAGGCGGCGGTAGCCGTGGTGTCTGGGTTGGCGTTGCCGCCAGGGGTGTCTCCGCCGCTGGTGGTGTTGCTGGTGGTGTTGATTGCCGAGGCGTCGCTGTAGTTGTTGCGGCAGAGTTGGGCAGGGTAATAGATATTGCCCATGAGGTTGGGGCTGTATTGCAGGAGACCTACAAGACCGTTTGCGGTCTGGCCATTTTGATCGCCGCCGTAGCCAGCGTAGAAAGTTTTAGCCGTGCTGGAATTGTGCAGGGTAGGAGTCCAATAAGTGTTATCGACTGCCATGGATGCAGCGTACTTATCGTAAGAGCGGAAACTAATTTCATAGAGGCCAAAGCGGACGGAGCGGGGATCACCGCAGGGATAAAGGAGCGCGCTGACATCCCATGTACTGTAGATGGAAAATCTCCAATTGGGGCTAAGCGGGCCTGTCGGCTCGGTGATGAGTTGTCCCGTAAGATTCTTCAGGGGAGCGGCGAAGATGGTTCCTGATGCGCTGGATGCATCGGTGGGGTAGGTCAATGCTAGGCTTACAGGTGTAGCACCCAGATAGGAATCACTCACCCCACTACCCGAGTAGTTGTTGCCAGTCCAAAATTGGTAAGGAACCCAATTACCTGCAGGGTTTTTATATTCCATGTAGGCATTAAAAGAGCCGAGCGTGGAAACACCCATAATCCACCAGGAACTACAGGTTTTACCCTGAATGTATTTTAGCGGAAAGTCGGGCAGTCGATATCCGAAGAGATCGGTTCGGGTGGATGGTCCAGTCCCAGTGGTGGCGTTTCCACCGAGGGGATAGGTATTAGTCCATTTGCCGTAAGGTGTGGCACTGGAAATCGGTGGGGCGTCGCTAGGCTGTTGATAAGAACCACTGGGTACGTCGTTGATTGTGATGGTACCTGAGGTGGTAGTAAATCCATTCACGCCGTAACCGGTCGCACTGCTGAGAGTGATGGTGTCGTCAAGCTTGAGGTCGTAGCCACCCCAAGCGCTATTCATGCTATAGCCGCTCAGTGTAGCAGTGTCGCCAAGTGTGCAACCGATGCTGACATAACCTTTGACATGAAGACGAACGTCGGGGCGCGAAGGAACCGTTGCGGGTTGCTGATTGGGATTCCAGAGATTGCACATCAGATAGACGTGGGTGTTAACGCTGGCAGCGCCGTTGGTCAAATCCTGGGTGATAGTCGGAGGAACGCCCTGAACGAGAGTCGCCAGCGTGACTCCGGGGAGGTTTTCGGAGCCGGTGGCCTGAATGTTGATGCTGCTTTGATTGTATTCGATGAGCGTTGGATAGGAATCGGTGTCGTACTGGTCGATCATGCAAGCACCGATACGGAGTATTTGGTAGGCAGGAAAAGTTTGAAAGAGGTAAGAAGACATGAGCTTGCTGTTGTTTTTGTAGCTCTTGGGGTTGTTGACGCCAAGGGAGCCGGTGAGGATGCCGGATTGGAGGAGCTCGAAGAAGTTGGGTTGGCGCTTGATGGTTCCGGTCGATTCGGAGGCGATGGTGGCGAGAGTCTTGATGGTGGATTGTTCGGTAGTGCCGCTTGGGCCGACGTATTTCCAGAGTTTGGCGCTACTGAGATTGGAGTCTTCGGAGGCGGCCCAGATGAGGCCAAAGCAGGCCTGGATGGCGTCGGCGGTGCCGCCTGCGT
>DBTH01000046.1 GCA_002306945.1 Methylacidiphilaceae bacterium UBA1321
TTAACGAGAAAAAAATCGCCGCCCGCGCGAGAAGTGGTAGGGGTCTTCGTAGCTGAGTTCGAGGGCGGTGTTTTTGACGGAAAGACCGTTGGTGACGAGGAGTTCCATGGCCCGGTTCATTTTGAGATGGGTCAGGTATTGGAACGGGCTCGGCTGGTTGAATTGTTGGAAGAGGCTGCACAGGTGTGCCGGGCGGATGTGAAGTTCCGTGGCAATATCGTTGAGGTCGTGGAGCCGCTGGTAATTCAGGTTGATGAACTCGCGGCATCTGGAAAAGTTTGAAGTACCCGACGAATCTCGCGGTTTCGATGTTTTTACGACATCGGCGGTTTTTAACAATATGACCCGCAGGTAGGCATTGCAGATCGCCACGCGGGAACGATCGATCTTCGCTCCGTCGGTGAGGAGTTGTTCGAATAGAGTGCGGTAGCTTTCCATCTCCAGCGTTATACTCAAGACAACCCTGCGCCTGCCCTATACCACACTCTTCATCCAACTTGATTGCGGCTATTGGGATGTTGATTCCGAGCAAAAACTCCGAGCCACTCTCAAAACCATTTCGCCTGCACGGTGAGACAAACAACGCCGGACTGTTTGCGCTTTTCAGCCCACGGCAAGGCGTGCTACAAGGCCAATTGCTATGGGCAAAGAAATCTGGAGCTACGAAATAGTCGAAGCGGGGAGCGTTGAGAAATTGACCCGCCGGGTCGGCGAAAAACTCAAGGAAGGCTGGCAACCGCTCGGCGGCCTCTCCGTCGTCCGCATCCCCTCAGATGGCAATCCGTCGCCATCCGAATCCCGCCGCTTTTATCAGGCGATAGGGAAATAGAGGCTTTCATTTACGTCTGTAATGAGTATATTAATTTCATGCCAGCAACAGGGTATCGGTACCTAGTCAGTCTGCCGGGGGTTCGCGGTGGCAATGCCATCGTCGAAGGAACTCGTATCGGAGTGCATGACGTCATCGGCCTTCTCCAGAACGGAGAGACAATTGACACCGTGTGCAGTACGGCCTTGCCTGCACTGAAACGAGCCCAGGTCTACGAATGTCTCGCCTACTACGAGGATCACCGTGGTGAAATCGACGTCCTTGTTGCCCGGCAGATGGCCGCAGCGGCGTAGGCCATGACCTTTCTCCTCGATCACGACGTCCCAGACGATCTGGGGTATTCGTTGCTCGCGCTCGGACACGTTGTTGCTCATGTTCGCGACGTTTTGCCCATTACCTCACCCGATGCCGAAGTCCTGCGCTACGCCAACGAGCAGGGTTATATCCTGCTAACGTGCAACCGGGACGACTTCCTCGAATTAGCCAGCAGTAACCCTCACGCCGGAATCATCGTCATCATTCGCCGCAAGACTCGTGCAGCGGAACGCGCCGCCTTGGTTCAGTTACTCGATAAGGCAGGGGAGTCGGGAATTTCGGGTAATATCAATTTTGCCTAAAGGCAATTTACGAGTGAAATTTGACAGCCATTCAATACTACATATAGTATAAGGTAACCATGAGACCACAAGATGTACGGTTTACTGGCGGAACTTTTTCTTTAAGAAGGAGTTCGGGAGAAAATAATATAAACCGACCGTAACTTTGCCCTCTCCAAAGCCAAGGTCACTTTGGAGAAGAAAGTAGTATGAAAGTATATTCAGTGTCGTATGACCTTCGGAAGCCTGGGCAAGCCTATTCTAGCCTTATCGCAGAGTTGAAAAACTCTCCAGGATGGTGGCATAACTTGCAATCAACATGGCTTATAGCCACCCCCGAAAGCGCTGATGAGTTGTGGCGACGCTTGGCTCCATACCTTGATCAAACCGATTTCATTTTGGTTATCGAGGTCACGGCGAATTATCAGGGATGGTTGCCAAAGAAAGCATGGGAGTGGATATATTCCCAAGTTGGCATGGTGACCTCCGCGTAATGGGGCACTTTCGTAGCAGCCAATGCGCCAGCCTAGCTGTCACATTGGCTGCTCGACAAGAGCATCTAGCGTAGCGGCTTCGCTTTTTTGCCCCGAGGAGGAGTGGGGGGCAAAAAGTGCTACGCCAAATCAACTGGTAGCGTGCTAATCAGCGAACTGGGAATATGTTGGAAAGGGTGACCTTCAGACGCTGCAAGATGAGTTCGAGGCGATCCAGCGTGATACTTTGCTGGGCGTTTTCGAGGCGGAAGAGGGTAGAAGGCGGCAGCCCAACTTTGCGCGAGAATTTGGCATAGGTCTGTTCACCGCGTTGTTTGCGCAGAAAAACGGCGAGTTGTTTTCCAAGGTTTTGAGGCACGCTGATACATTGCTTGATCTTTTATTCCGTTTGTGGAATATATTCCGTAACCGGAACAGGAAGAAATTATGAAAAAAGCAGGGGAATCTACTCGTGACATGGCGTTTAAACGGTATTGCTTGCGAGTTGTTATTGGACTAGGCGCGGGACTAGTTCTTTGGCTATTAGCGAAATACGGGCTGAAAGCGGGAATGGCCTGGGGGATCGGCGGTATTGTTGTAGTGGCTATCGTTATGAAATTCATCACTACGATAGCGGAAGACTCAATGAAGACCGTCCGGAAGAAAGAAAAACGAGCAATCCGGGGCGCGGTAGCCGAGGAGAAAGTTGGAGCCATTCTAGACACCTTGCCCAAGGCCGAGTACCGAGTCATGCATGACGTCAGGAGCCCCTACGGGAACATTGACCACGTCGTGGTGACCAAAAACGGGAACGTGTTTCTCATCGAAACCAAGGCGCATGGCGGCAAGGTATCGTTGAGCGGAGACAACCTGCTGATTAACGGTCATGCACCGGAAAAGAACTTTATCCGGCAAACCACCAATAATGCTTACTGGCTCAAAGGCGAGGTAAAACGGTTAACGGGAAGTGACGTATGGGTGAATTCAATTCTCGTGTTCACCAATGCCTTTGTGCCGACGCTACCACAGATCAAAGGTATTCAGATCATTGGCCAGCGTTCTCTTTCCCAAGTGATTCAGCGTGGAAATTCTCTTCGGAATTCCATGAATTTGTGGAACCATTTACTGCTTTTTGAGGCAATGCGGTAAGTCTGTAATTTCTTAGTCGGCATCCTTCGCACTAAAGGCATTGCCGCTTGTTTTTTACGACTAGCAACCAGCGCCAGCCGTAGCTTTTCCTTTTTGCACTAGACGGAAGTCAGGGAAAGAAAAGAGGTAGGGGCTACATTTTTTGCGCAAGTGAGAGATATATTGATTGCTGGAGCGAACCTAACCCGTGACCTCAAGATATGGTCGAAAACACTTGTGAATTTGGAAGCGTGTCGGGGCATTGCTATTCTCACAAAATTTGCGAGAGAGTACTAAATTTTTTTTATGCTCATGTTGATCATCTGAAAAACGAAATTGATTTTGTGCAACCTCCATTCCCAAAAAACTTAAGCTGCAGAGGCGATCTGTAACTTTCTGGAACATCTCAGGAGGCATTCCGGCTTTGAGATAGAACGCTTCAATTTGATCTATCGTAAGAATACTTTGGCAGCCCGCGAATTCATACAATATATGTTCCAATTCTGTTAATGAGATCCCATTCTCGACTAAAATGCTGTCAATGGCGTATTCAGAATAAAGTTTCTCAGCGTTCCTAAAATCCTCCTCTCGTACCATTCCGTGTCCTCTGTTAATGGCGGTATTTAAAGCGGCATTCGCAAGAAAAATTAAATCCCTTGGACGGGGCAATATTTGATTTGCGATATACTCTTTTATCGGAACTCCGTATACACTTTGACAAAAGTATTTAGACCACAGTTCTCCTATTATCGACTTTCCGTTTTGCATTGAATTATATCGCTCATCCAAAAGTCGAAATAGAATATCAGGATCGTCCCATGTGATTTTAATGTTTCTAATTTTGTCCGGTTCCCTAGCAGACTCCATGATTTTGTAGAAAATATCTGATCTTAAAAAGACAGTAAGATTGACTTGAATGTCAGATCCGGAATTAGCTATTTTCTTTTTTAAATCTGTCTGCACTCGATCTGATGCGCTAAGCAATCCGAGAAGAAACTCAGACAAAAATAAAATATCACTTTGTTTGTCCCAAGACTTATCTAAATTATCCACCAGTATTACTAATTTTCTTTCCTCTGAGAGAGCCTCGACTATTACATCGCGCATGTCATTTAGTATATTACTATGCAGCGCTTCAGAAATAGCTAAACGTGATCCTTCTGTTGAGCCTTCTATATCTCGTGATAATAACGAACTGACACATCGCTCAAGCCTAACCGCAAATTCTTCCAGAATGAGAAATTTATTATTTTCAACAAAGGCTACTAAATCTTGTTCGTGTCGTTCAATTGCAAATGACTGGCGACTTGAGATCCGTTCATAAATTTGCTTTGCTATTTCGGAGTATATTATAAATTTCCATAAGCTCTCAATAGCATATCCTTTAATATCTTTCTGGTTATAATTTTTAATGAGCTGAACGATTCCACTCAATTCGTATGAGACGGGTTTAATTATACAGACTATATTTCGTTTATCTGCGCTCAAATTGGATGATACTTTTATCAGGCATGCCGATTTTCCTGCACCCTTTCTTCCTACTACTATAGTATGCCGACCTTCTAGTACATCTCTGTAGATTGCAGTTTCAACGAAATAGTCATACTTAATATGATCCGCTTCATTTTCTGCTACGAATTCACCGAAATTTAATTCCTTTAGATCTCTTGCTGCTTGCCTCTCTATTTGAGATGCTTGAATCAATCTTTTTTTATTTGAAATTTGTTCTTCAATATCTACAAGCCAGTTATTAAGGCGTCCAATTGCATCAGATGATTTTTCATATGAAAATGTTAAATCTCTATAGTCAATTGGAGAGGTCAATGTTTTCTCTGATAATATGAGTATGTTTTTCCCAAATCCAAAGGCCATTCCAGCAGTAAACGAATGTCTTGAATTTGCTAAAAGATGGCCTTCTCTGGAAGTATTTGTCAGATGACAAACTAAGCCGATACATGAATAGGCATTTATGCCATACCATGATAATGGATTTATATTAGTCTCAGATGGATCGTCAATAATTGATGAATTTCCGGTTTTTCTTTCAAACTCATCAATGCGTTTTTGTATGCGTAGGCTTGCTTCTGTATAGTGTTTGCTACGCAAATAAAATAGATTGTCCTTCGACTTTGTATTTAGATGAGGCTGGATTATTTTTTCGAATACAGTAGATCGTATATCAGTATACGGAGCATCTTTTGCGAATCCCTTAATAATATCTTCGGAATTACAATACGAGCAATATCCGGTCGTCGTAAGAATTTGCAACTGTTCGAAATTCTTTTTTGTATCTGTTATTGATGTGTCCAAAATTAGCCATATCCTGCGGTTTTTTGCTATGGCATATCCTAATTCGAACATTACATTTGGATTTAGGTGGGTTAAGTCTGCGCAAAACAACTCAGAGTTATCAATAGTGTGACAGATTTCTTCTATGATGATTTTACCGCCAATTTTACAGTCTTCCCAACTTTTAATGTTAGCAGCAGAAGTTCTGTTTATTACCTCTATTGCCGCTTTTACGGCTTCCGTTAATGCATACGGCGTTGAAGGATAAGCAAAGAATCCATTTGGTATTGGTTCGGTAGCCATTGTTTTATTCCCTCGTAGAGTTAACCTTATGGATGCTTAATTTCAAGCGCTATGTGTTTCGGCAGAGACACACTGAGTCTTCAAGCGACCGGCGGGGCGGCGCTTCGCGCCGCTCCCGGCCGGAGCCGTGAAGGTGTCACAGTTGGCTAATCAGCCCAGACGCGAAGCGGGTGTTTCACCGCTTGATCCTTCGGTCACTGTGCTAAACGTCTCTCTGTCGCATTGACACGGCTGCGCAGGATTGCCCGCGCTCCGTGTGACAGCATGAGTTCGCAGTCCTTGCTCCCGAACTTGGCCGACTCGTAGACGTCGCCAGCATCGGGAGTTTGTCCCAGGCATTTGGTAATGTATCCCACGCCGTTTAGTGCGTGATCAAAAACGTGGACACGAGCCATGCCGCCGCCTTGTTGCTCCCATTGGTGCATCATGACAAAACAGCTTGTGATCGTGACCTTGTTCCGAGGTAATCCTGCGATTAAGAAATGAAAATGCCTGCGCCCGAATTGTTCACCGCTCTCTTGGCGCAGGCACCAAGGCAGACGGGGAAAGTAGACCCGATATTTAGCCGCTACGTTGCGTAGCATGGCGAAGTACATGCCCAACCGGACTCGTTCCGGCAGACGTTCCTTTTTGAAGGTCAACGTGCCGAAGAACTGCCAGCGCAGTTGGGCTAGTACGTAAATATCGGGTCTTTCCATAGCGAAAACACGAGTTTACCCGACGCTCAGGATATGGCCTTGCATGCGGAGCCGGCCACCGAAGGCGGGTTGGACATTGGTAATGGCCAATTCGATTTTCTTGCCTTGGCATTTGCCGGAGTGTTTCACCTCTTCGGCTCCCAGCACGTAATCGACCGTGTTGAGGAAGGGCGTGTTGTCGAGGTCGAGGAGCGAGAGCACCCGTTGTTCGACTTTGCCGCGTTTGCCCGTGAACGACTCCATACGTTCGTTGATGATTTGGAATGTGCCTTTCATTATTCTTTCTGGTTGCTTGCCGCTGTTGTGGTGCCCGATGTTTGCGGCGAAGTATCGGGAGAAAGGGTTTTCGCCATCAGGACGGAGAGGGGAAGGATGTCGAAATAACGAATTGCTTCCTTTTGCTTCACTCGATGACGGTAATTCGAAAAGATTAAGGAAGTGGATTCATGCCCGAGCTGCAAGGCGAGTTCATCGGCCTTCTCGAATTTGGCCAAGTGGTAGCTAGCAAACGAATGTCGCAAGGCATCATGAGGCCATGGCTCCAGCATGTTCTTTTCCTCGTCGGACAATTCCCTTTTATTGCCACGAACGGCAAAGCCCGCTTGATAGCGCGTTTCGTCGAAGCGGCGGCGGAAGTTGTCCTGCTGGATGGGGCCTTGACCGACAAGGGGCTTGAGCCATTCGGCGAGGTTAGGTTGAATTTTGACGTAACGCTGTTGAGCGGTCTTTGATTTTTCGGCGCCAACATCAATGAAGCTTTCTTCGAGATCGACATTTTCCCACGTGATGCGGGAAATTTCCTCGGGGCGTAGTCCTGCAAATGCGCCGATTGCGATTGTGGCGCGGACATCACCCTCAGCGATCAGAAGCAATAACTGGACTTGTTCAACCGTGAGAATGCCGACCTTATCTTTCTTCACCGTCCGACGTTCGATTTGCTCAATGGGATTTTCCGGGCAGAGCTTGCGAGTTTTCCCGTAGGCAAAAACGGAATGCAGGAGCGTCCGGTAATGGTTGACGGTGACCGGGCCAATTTTTAGGCCAAGAAGCCATTGTTCAACGGTTGTTGCTGTGATGTCAGCGGCGGCCATTCCGTCGAATTGCTGGCAGAAACGATCAAGGAAACTTCCTAGCGTCGCCAGATGCCGCTCACTCCGGCCAAGATTGATGCGCGATTGAATAAAGGCGTCTGCAATGGCCCTGATGGGCGTGCGCACGGCTTGCTTTTGTTTCAGGTAGTAGGCAACTGCATCGGAGATTGTGGCGTTATATGGTTTGAGCGATTCTTCGGCTTCGATTGCTTCCAGACGTGTCTTGTCCGACAGTCCCATGGCACGAAGCCCAATGCGCTCAAATTCCGTACGCTTGGCGTTGGCTTCCAGTTCCGCTTTTTCCTTCGTTGGGAAAAAGAGCCGTTGCCGTCTTCCGTTGGGATTGTTGACGCATACAACCCAATTCAGATGCGGTTTATCTTTGGACTTATATTTCCGAATGGTGACTTTTACAGGCACAATGACTCCTATTAGGCAGGAGAAATCGGCGTTGCCAATCGTTGCTATTTTTAGCGCGTCCAAGGGCTCCGAAGGGCTCTCAGACGCTCCCATTCGTGACGTCTGCCAAGACGCCTGAACAGGTTGATTTGGAGGAACTTCACTCTTGAAAAGAGTGGAGCCGCTTGTCGGACTTGAACCGACGACCCGCTCATTACGAATGAGCTGCTCTACCACTGAGCTAAAGCGGCGATGAAGAAGGGCAGTTTAAAGGGGTTGGGTTGGGGTTCAAGCAAAATTGCGGGGGATTATCGCTTTGGGATATTCACTTCGGGCTTGGCTGTGGGGTTGGTGGTGGAGAGGAGGAGTACGGGTTTGATGGCGCGGCCATTGTGGGTGTCGGCGATGGCGCGGTTGATCTGGTGGAAGGGGTAGGTGCGGTTGAGGCGTTGGAGGGGGAATCGACCGGCGCGGTGGTAGCGGATGAGGCGGGGGATGAAGCGTTGGGGAACGGCGTCGCCCTGGATGATTTCGAGCATTTTTTGGCCCGCTTTCAGGCGGTTGTCGCCGGAGCAGGGGTTGGCGATCATGGCGATGGTGCCGCGCGGGGCGAGGGTTTCGATGGCGGTGCGGAGGTTGTCGCTGTCGCCGGTGATTTCGAGTGCGTAGTCGATGCCCCGGGGTGCAATTTGGCGCAGGGCTGTGGTGAGGTCTTTGCGGCGGGCGTCGAGGGTGTGGGTGGCACCGAGTTGGCGGGCGAGGCGGAGTCGTTTGGGTTGGATGTCGATGGCGATGAGGGGGGCGGCCCGGCGAATTCGTGCGGCCATGACGGCGGCGAGTCCGACGGAGCCGGTTCCGAAGATGGCGACGCTTTGGTGGGCGCGGACGTCGAGGGAGTTGAGGATGGTGCCAGCGCCGGTCTGGATGCCGCAGCCGAGCGGGGCGAGTTGGGCGAGGGGAAGTGTCCGGGGAACTTTGACGGTGTTGCGTTCGGTGGCGATGGCGTGCGTGGCGAAGGAGGATTGGCCAAAGAAGTGGGCGCGGAGGCCGCTGGTTTCGAGGGCGTTGGTGCCGTCGAGTCGTTCGCCGGAGAAGTTGAGGCGGAAGAAGTCGTCGCAGTGGGCGGGTTGTCCGCGCCGACAGGCGGGACAGCAGCCGCAGGATTGGTAGGAGAGGACGACGTGGTCGCCGGGACGGAGGGTTTTGATTTTGCGGCCAATGCGTTCGACGATGCCCGCGCCTTCGTGGCCGAGGACGATGTTGCTGCCGCCGGAGGCGCAGTCGAGGTCGGTGTGGCAGATGCCGACGGCGGCGATGCGCACGAGAATTTCGTTGTCGCTGGGCGGTTCGATTTCGACGCTGCGGAATTCGAAGTGATCCGAGTCCCGTGCGATGGCGACTTCAATGGAGATCATGTTGCCCGTCATTATAGCACGGCCGCATCCGGGATTTCGTCTCTTACGGACAGCGAACCCGTTAATTTCGTCAAAACGCATTTTGTTTCTGGCTGCGTCAAGCGGGGAGCTATTCGCTGAGGTAATAGAGAAACGCGGTGACGGGCAGGGCGAAGCCGATCCAGGAGGTGAGGGCCCAGCCGCTTTGGGCGTAGCTCCATCCGGCGAGGGCGGAACCGATGGCACCGCCAGCGAAGAAGGTGGCCATGTAGAGGCCGTTGAGGCGGCTGCGATGTTGGGCGGCGAGGACGAAGAGGGCGCGTTGGCCGAGGACGAGATTGGCGGTCACGCCGAAGTCGAGAACGATTGCGGCCACGACCAGCGCGCCCAAGGCGAACGCGGAGCCGGGGTGTCCGATGTGGGTGATGAGAAAAGCGGCGGCAACGGCTCCCATGGCGATTCCGGTTGCAGGCCGGGTCCAACCCCGGTCGGCGATGCGTCCGGCGATTGGGGCGGCGACAGCACCGGAGACTCCGGCGAGGGCGAACCAGGCGATTCCGGCCTGGGAGAGTTGGAAGTCAGGCCCGGCGAGCAAGAGTGGCGTGGCGGTCCAGAAAAGACTGAAGGCACCGAAGAGGCAGGCGTGATAGAGCGAACGGCGTTGGAGAACGGGGGTTTTCCGGGCGAGATGAAGCATCGAAGCGAGGAGTTGTCCGTAGTGCATGCCGGTTTCCGGTACACGTGGGGGCAGGATCAGGCGCAAGGCGATGGTCAGGGTGAGCATGAGCGCGCTGGAAATCCAGAAGACGGTTTGCCAAGAGGAGAATTCGGTGATGAAGCTGGCAGCGGGACGGGCCAGCATGATGCCACACATGAGTCCGCTCATGATGGAACCGACCACGCGACCGCGCGTTTCGGGCGGGGCGAGATGCGACGCGTAGGGGACGAGGATTTGCACGGCAACGGAACTGACGCCAATGAGAAGCGAGGCGATATAGAATGGCGCGGGGTGTTGCGCGCAGGCGGCAATGGCGAGTGAAACAGCGCAAGCGACGGTCAGTGCGATGACGAGCTTCCGGTTCTCAATGAGGTCGCCGAGCGGGACGAGGAGAAGCAGACCGGCTCCATAACCGATTTGCGTGAGCGTGACGACAAGCCCGGCGGTGGCGGCGGGCAGGCCGAGCTCGGCGCTGATGGGCCCGGCGAGGGGTTGGGCGTAATAGATATTGGCGACAATGAGGCCACAGGTGGCGGCGAGGAAGAAGATGAGGCTACGCGAGGGCGTCGAAACGGCGGTGGAGGGCGATGTCAGGCAGTTCATTGGCGGGTGCGGCTTGTCATTAACAAAGCAGCTTTGAGACGGAACGCAACTCGTGCCATTGTTGCGGAAAGGATTCGGCTTATCGCATAGAATGAAATTACGGCAGGCGGATCAGCGGGAGCGGAAGCGTTCGCGGAATTCGGCGGTGGTCATGCTGGTTTTGGCGTGAAACTGGCGGTAGAAAAAATAGGGTGATTTGTAGCCGAGTTGTTCGGCGATTTCGGTGGCGGGTTTTTGCGTTTCCAGCAGAAGCGTGCGGGCGAGGCGGATGCGTTCGTGTATCTGGAAACGGCGCGGACTTTCGCCGACCTGTTCTTTGAACGTGTGAGCGAGGTGCGAGACGCTCATGAAGGTTTTTTGTGCGAGGTTGCGCAGCGTGGCGCTCTGGGAGACGTTTTTCTGGAGGAGATGGGCGGCGAGTTGGACGCGGTCGTGTATGGGGGAATTCATTTTACCGGCCTTCAATCCGGATTCGCTCGCAGCGCGGCGCAATTTGATGAGAAAAATGGATAGATAGGAACTGAGGAGGGTTTGGCTGTTTTCGCCGGGATTTCGGAATTCCTCGATCATTTGGTTGAAGAGGTCGAGGAATTCGTGTTTGTGGGGGAGGTTAAGCAAGGGGCGGTTGCTCCGCACGGAGGGGAATTCGAGTCGTGCGTTGGAGAGTTCGTCCGAGCGGAAGCGGAAAACAAAGTAGGAGATGTCCGGGGTTCCGGAAAATTCGACGTGGGCTTCCTCCGGGCGGAAGATGATAAGATCGCCGGTCTCGGCGCGGTAGTATTTCCCGAAAAAGTAAAACTCGCGGACTCCGTTGAGGATGTAGAGCAACTCGTAATGGCGGTGGTAATGAAGACAATTCTCCGGGCGTGCCGGGCGGGGCTGCTGGGGAATATTCCAGAAAGCGTCGATGGGGTTGGTGCTGTAATCGAGTGATACCGGTGGAGGGATTGGGCGGCGGCGAGGCATGAGTCGGGAGGTGTAGGAGTCGAGGAAATACTATACACTTTTGATTTAAAAAACAGCAGAAAAGTGCATGGATAGATTTGCATGGCGGTGCATTTCGCAGCAGAGGGTGATATGGTAGATCATCCCCATGATTAATCTCGAATGGAATCACCGTCTTGAAGCCTGGCGCAAGGCATTGCCCGATCTGTTTTTCGTCCCTCTCGATGAGGTCGTTTTTGAAGGATTTACCACGTTCGAACATTTGACAGCCGAGAAGGCGTTGAAGCAGGCATTCCACCCCTTCCCGGCGGGCAGCCATTGGGGAAAGAAGTGGGAATACGCCTGGTTCCGCGCCCGGGTGAAAGCACCGGAAGCGGCGCGTGGTGAACGTCTCGTTTTGCGTTCGGAGACGGGGCCGGAATCGTTGATTTGGGTCAATGGGAAAGAATTGGGATCGCGGAGTTGGGCGGAGCGCGAGGCGACACTGACTCACAAGGCGAAGGCCGGAGAGGTGTTCGATATTTTGATCGAGAGTTACGCGGGTGGCGATCCGCATGTGTGCGGAGGCGGGCCTTGCATTGATGGCTGGCAGATGGTGCCGGAACCCAAGATTCCTCAGGTGACATTGAAGAAGAGCGAAATCGGGATTTGGGATGAAGAGGTTTATCAGCTTTGGCTGGATGTGGAGACGTTGGCCCGGCTGGCCCGCAGCAGCGCCGATCAGGAATCATTGCGCGTGGCGAAGATCGACGACGCTCTCAAGCAGGTGACGTTGGTTGTTGATCTGGAATTGCCGCGCCGCGAGATGTTGGAAACGGTGCGTCGCGGACGTGAGTTATTGCGTCCGTTGCTGGCGGCGCGCAACGGAAGCACGGCTCCGGGGATGCATTGCTTCGGTCACGGACATCTGGACGTGGCGTGGCTGTGGCCGTTGCGGGAAACGGAGAGCAAGACGGGACGGACGTTTTCCTCTCAATTGACGATGATGGAAGAGTACCCGGAGTACAAGTTCCTCCAGAGTGAGCCGCATGTTTATCGCATGGCCAAGGAATATTACCCCGCGCTGTACGGGCGTTTGCGCAAGGCGGTGAAGCGCGGCCAGTGGATTGCTGACGGCGGGATGTGGGTTGAACCGGATACCAATGTGCCGAGCGGGGAAAGCCTGGTGCGGCAATTCATTCACGGGAAACGTTTTTTCAAGGAAGAATTCGGCATTGACAGCCGGTTGACGTGGTTGCCGGACGTCTTCGGCTACAGCGGAGCATTGCCGCAGATCATGAAGGGTTGCGGCATGGACGGTTTCTCGACGCAGAAGATTTTCTGGACTTATAACGGCGGCGACAAGTTTCCCTACAATTGGTTCTGGTGGGAAGGCATCGATGGCACGCGTCTGCTTAGTTACATCCACAACGAATACACTTCCCAGGCTGATCCCCAGGCGGTGCTGGAACGCTGGAAGGAGCGCGTGCAGAAAGACGGATTTCATCAGGTGCGCTTGATGCCGTTCGGATATGGCGACGGCGGTGGCGGACCGGTGCGCAATCACGTGGAGTTTTTGCGCCGTCAGGTCGATCTGGAGGGTAGCCCCCGTTGCCGGATCGAAGCGCCGATTGTCTTTTTCGACGAGATGCTCAAGAACCGCGAGGCGTTGGCCCAGATGCCGACGTGGGTGGGGGAGTTGTATTTTCAATGTCATCGCGGTACTTACACGACCCAGGCCAAGACGAAGAAAAACAACCGCCTGTCGGAGCGTTTCCTGCGGGAGGCGGAATTGTGGGGTGTGGCGGCGCGCGCGCTCGAAGGGCGTGCGTTCCCCTTGAAGGAAATCGATTTGCTCTGGAAGCATGTCCTGCTCAATCAATTTCACGACATCCTGCCGGGATCGTCCATTCACCGGGTTTACGAAGAGGCCGAGGCGTTGCATGGTAAAGTTATCAAGCAGGCCGATGGCGTCGCCGAAGACTCGCGCAAGGCATTGGTCAAAGCTGGGAAGAAATCGCTCACGGTGTTCAATTCCCTCTCGTGGAAACGCGGGGCGTGGATCGAATTGCCGGAGGGTTGGCGCGGTGCGGCGGACATCGAGGGAAATATTCTGAGTTCGCAGAAGCTTTCGGATGGGAAGAATGTTGTCCGCGTTCCGGGTATTCCGTCGATGGGCTGGACGACGTTGGAAAAACACGATGCGGTGACTTCAAAAGAGTCGCAGGTGTCGGTCACCACGCATTCGCTGGAGAATGAATTTTTGCGCGTGGAAGTCAACGACCGCGGCGAGTTGACCCGGATTTTCGACAAACAGTCCGGTCGCGAAATGGCGGCGGGGCCGTGCAATGCGTTCCGGCTCTACAAGGACGTTCCGAGCCAGTTCGATGGTTGGGATCTGGACAGCCCGTACAAACAGCAGCCGGTCGAATTGCCCGAGAAGGCGAAGATTTCCATGGGCGAAAAAGGATCGATTGTCGGCAGCTTGCGAGTCAAACGCACGCTCCATCAATCGACTCTCGAACAGGAGATCGTATTGTGCGCGGACAGCCGCCGGATCGAATTCCGCACCCGGATCGACTGGAAGGAAAATCACAAGGTGCTCAAGGTGAATTTTCCCGTGACGGTGCATGCGGAAGACGCGTTGCACGAAATCCAGTTCGGTCATGTGCGGCGTCCAACTCATGCCAGCCAGATTTACGATGCGAGCCGGTTCGAGGTTTCGCAACACAAATGGAGCGCTTTGGCCGAGGAGCAGCGCGGCGCGGCGATCCTCAACGACTGCAAGTACGGGGTCAGCGTCGAAGGCAATAGCATCAATCTGACGCTGCTGCGTTCTCCGTTGGCACCGGACATGACGGCGGATCGCGGGATTCAGGAATTCACTTATGCCTTCTTTTGCTGGAACGGCGTCGCGTTTAATGACAGCGGTTTGATTCGCGATGCCTATGAATTGAACTTCCCGGTTGAGATAGCGAATGGAGCTGCGGGTGAACGGAGTCTGTTCGAGGTTTCCGCATCGAACGTTATTATCGAAACGGTCAAGCCAGCGGAGGATGGCTCGAAGGACATCGTGCTGCGCCTGTACGAGTCTGGCCGGACGGCGACACACGCGCTGCTGACAACTTCGCTCCCGATCAAAAAGGCCAAGCTGGTCAATATGCTGGAGGAAAAACCGGAAGCGTTGGATTGGAAGGACGGCGGCGCGGCGCTGGAATTCCGCCCCTTCGAGGTGAAGACGATCCGGTTGTCGGTTTAAGAAAACATTCTAACAGGCTGGCTTGTTCGTCCTTAGACCGTATAGTAATCGGTCGATGGACGAACTCAGCCTCAAGATCAACGAGATATTCTACAGCATACAGGGCGAAAGCACCTTCGCGGGTCGCGCATGTGTTTTTGTTCGGTTGATGGGTTGTGATCTGCGCTGCTCTTACTGCGATACCGAATACGCATTTTACGAGGGCAGTAAAATGACCTTGTCCGAGATTTTGAAGCGGGTGGACGGCTTCGGTTGCAAACTGGTCGAGGTGACGGGCGGCGAGCCGCTCTTGCAGAAGAATGTCCTGTCGGTGATGACGGAACTTTGCAACGCGGGTTATACGGTGTTGCTCGAAACCAGCGGCGCGCACAACATCCGTCCGGTCGATCCGCGGGTGCACCGGATCATGGATTTGAAATGTCCCAGTAGCGGCATGTGTGATCGTAACCGGAAAGAGAATCTGGAACTGTTGCGCGCACGCGATGAGGTGAAATTCGTCATCGGCTCCGAGGAGGATTACCTCTGGGCCAAGGAGCAAATCGAGTCAGGGGAATGGAAGGAGGCGGTCGCGGCCATTCTGTTTTCACCGGTGTTTGGAAAGATCGAACTGGTGCAACTCGCCAATTGGATCACGCGGGATAAACTGCCGGTGCGCTTGCAAGTCCAGCTACATAAGCTGATCTGGTCTCCCACGCAACGTGGGGTTTGATGAGTTGGCCGACGGGGTGGATTTGACATCGATCCGTCTATATTATTGTACGTGAATAATTAATATTTTGTCTGTATGTAGTTAAAAAATGTACGAAAAACGTTGACCCGAATAATGTACTTCTGTAAGAGATTGATAGGTCTTTTATCTAGTGAAAACCATCGAAGCTTCCATTCGTGTGACGGCCAGGCAAAACCTGGTACAAGTTCTTGCGCAGGAAATTCTATCAGGAGCTTACGACCCCAAGTTTCCGATCCCCAGTGAGCATCAGCTCTGTAAACGTTTCGGAGTCAGTCGCGTTACCGTCCGACTCGCTTTAAGCGATCTACAATATCGCGGTTTAATCTATCGCCATCATGGCAAGGGAACCTTTATCTACGGCGCTTCCAAGTTTGCGGGTAAGCCGCTGGCCATTTTGATGCGCGCACCGGAACGGGCGGCCTGTCCTTCCCTGGCCGAGTTAATTCGCGGGTTTCAGGCTTATATGGCGGCTGCCGAGACCTATTCCATCACGACAGGTGCGAGTCCCGAATCCTGGTCTCCTTCGATGGCTTCGCAACTTGGAGGTGTGGCGGTAGTTCCGGAAGGAGTGACGGCGGCCGATCTCGACAGTCTTCACAAGCGCCATTTGCCTTTTCTCATTATCGGAGCATCAAGTCTGGAAGAACCGACCCTGCATATGGGAACAGCTGCGGCAACCTATGAGGTAGTTTCCCGGTTGTTGCAGGAAGGGAAAAGACACTTTGCTTTCCTGCATGGCAACGAATCACCGTATGACCGGCTCAAGATGCAGGGATTGAGCAATGCCTTGTCGCAATCGGGATTCAGCGAGGCTACTGTGCAAAATTGC
This sequence comes from Methylacidiphilaceae bacterium UBA1321, assembly GCA_002306945.1. Lineage (GTDB taxonomy): Bacteria > Verrucomicrobiota > Verrucomicrobiia > Methylacidiphilales > UBA1321 > UBA1321. Next base: position 16,264 of record DBTH01000046.1, read on the forward strand.
GGATCCATTTCCGCGCCTGAAGAGGTTCGCAAGTCGGCTCATCTGATGTTTGAAGTAAATCCTCTTCCTCAAGTTGTTCTCGCTTCGGAAGCCGTTCATGTGGCGGCGACGATTGCCGCAGCCAAGGAGCGCGGTCTTGTTCTGGGCAAGGATCTTCGGATTATCAGCTTTGCCAATACAGTTTGTTGCCGGGTGATGGACCCGTCGATTATCACCGTGGATCTGGCCTTCTATGAAGGGGGCAAGCTGGCGGCCAAGGCGCTTTGTCAGGCGAGCTATTCGGGCAAACCGCTCGAACCGACGATTTCATTGCCCTATCACATTCATTGGCCCCTTTGAGCGGAATTCATCCGCCCGGTGGCCGGTCACTTTCCCTTTTCGGCGAGAGCGATAAAGTTCTGAATGAGTTGAATCCCGGCCTTCTGGCTTTTCTCGGGGTGAAATTGTGTGCCGAAGACGTTTCCCTTACCGATGGCTGCCGCGAATTTGACTCCGTATTCCGTTTCGAGCGCGATGACAGTGGGATCGACTCCCTCCGGGTAAAAGCTGTGTACGAAATAGAAGAAGGTGCCGTTGGGGAGGTTGTTCAACAACGGAGATTCCTTTTTTGCGGCAACAGTGTTCCAGCCGATCTGCGGAACTTTCAACTTTGGGTCGGTGAACTTGACGACGCGGCCCTTGAATAAACCGAGACCGTCGACGCCGGGGGTTTCCTCGCTCGACTCGAAAAGCATCTGGTAGCCAACGCATATGCCGAAGAACGGCTTGTCGGCATTGACCCACTTTTTGACCTCGTCCCACAGTCCGATCCCATGCAGCCCCTTGATGCAATCGCCGAACGCGCCGACACCGGGCAACACCAGTCCGGAAACGCCTTCGATGTCTTCCGGCTTGCGCACCCATTTGGTTTGCGCGCCCGCTGCCTGGAACGCCTTTTCGACGCTGCGGAGGTTGCCGATTTCGTAATTGATGATGCCGATGGTACTCATGGGAAAGGCAGTTTGACGAAATTAACGGAATTTTGAAACGAAATTTACGAAAAGCATTTTATCAGAAACTCTGGGAGGGATGGGAAAAGTACTATGTTTCGGTTTTCGATGCTCTGCGGTTAAGCATTCATCCCTAACCTTTCTGATTTCCTGAGTTCTTGATAAGCCTTTTCAATAACCATGTCAGAGCAGGCCCTTCGTGCTGGGGACGCCCTTGACACGGGGATCGCGCTGGCAGGCGATGTCGAGCGACTTGGCCAGACCTTTGAACACGCCTTCGATCAGGTGATGGATTTCGCTCGTGTAGAGCACCTCGACATGGAGGGTCAATCCGGCGTGTTGTGCCAGGCCGCGAAGGAATTCTTCCGTGAGCTGGGCCGGGAAATCTCCCGCGCGCAGGCGGATCATTTCGACATCCTGCGGGACACGAAAGACGACGAGCGGTCGGCCACTGAAATCGAGCGCGACGCGCACGAGCGTTTCGTCCATCGGCAGGTAAAAGAATCCGTAGCGGCGAATGCCTTTCTTGTCGCCGAGGGCCTTGGCGAGCGCCTGACCGAGGGCAATGCCGGTATCTTCGACGGTGTGATGAAAATCGACTTCGATGTCGCCCTTGACTTTGAGGTCGAGATCGAAAAGAGCGTGCTTGGCCAGCAAGGTCAGCATGTGGTCGAAAAACGGGATGCCGGTCTTGACGTTGGATTTGCCGGAACCGTCGACATTGAGCTTGAGGGAAATGTCGGTCTCACCGGTCTTGCGGATAATGGAAGCAGAGCGTTTCACAGGGAGGTATTAGACGAAATAACACGCCCTGAGGAAAGGAAAAAGCTTTCGGAAGGTTCGTATGGGTGCGCAGGGGCTGAATTGAGTTTTGAAGATAAATAGATATACCGCTTATTCTGATGGCGGCGATACGGACAATTGCCGTGCTCGGAATCATGCTGTCGGGAATGGTTGTGGGATTCCTGGCTGGAGGATGGTCGTCACGTCATTTTCCGGGGCAACTCCGGTTTCTCAAACGAGGGTTTTCTCTTCCCGGTTGCTATCGGCTGTTCCGACTGGAACGGTTTCACCCAGATGCAGACAGTTTTGGCTAGGCCAAACGACTGGGTACGACGCTGAATCAAAACGTATTTGTTATGCCGATCCGTTATGTTTCGACTGGCCACTCACCATAACTCATTGACTATTTAAAAAAAGCGGACGAGGTAGGATTCGAACCCACGTTACCCTTGCGGGTAAAGCTGATTTCAAGTCAGCCGCATTCAACCACTCTGCCACTCGTCCATAAATTAGTGTCAAACCGAATCACGCTGAAGAGTCGTGTCCCTTGATGGTAGGCGAGAGCTTTTGGGCGTGGCAAGGAAAACCGCGATGCTGGAAGTTTTCCTGTACTGAAACGCAATATTTTCCAAGGATTGGGCTAGCAGTGACGTCTTTATTCTGTAACTGAAGAATGAGGATGCGGAGCTTAATAGATGAGGCTGGTCTGTGGGGCGCAGTTTTGATGCGCTGGGGTGTCGTGATCTGGCTCGGGGTTTGTTTGGGTTTGGTGTCGAGGAGTGTTGCCGCAGAACCGTCAAGAGTGGGGATTTATGCGCCGGGATGTGCGGAGCTTGGTGCGGCACTGACGGCCGAGTTGAGCCAGGAGAAGAATGTGGCATTGGTGGAGCGTTCTGATCTGGATCGGCTAGGTGACGAGGCACGGTTGCAGAGCCTGTTTGGAGAAAATCCGATAGCTTTGGGCAAGATGCTCAAAGCGGATGGTTTATTGTCTGTGGAAAAGGGTAGGGATGGATTTCACGTTCGACTGGCTGCTGTAAGGTTGGGGTATGTACTGTTTGATGATTTTTATCCCGAGGGAGACTCTATCGGGGAGGTGATAAAGATTATTGGTCATAAGACGGCGGGGTATGCGCCGAAGTTGCGGGTATCGACGGAGCGGGCCAAACCGGTTTCGGTGATGAATTTTCGAGCGGAAATTTCGTCCCAGGAGCTGACCACGTTGGAGCGGAAGCTGACGTTGCTGTTGGAGAGTTATCTGGCGGCTGATCCTAATGTGATCGTGTTGGAGCGACGACATTCATGGTCGATTGCCTTTGAGCGTTCCCTTGATGAGTCTCCGTCCGCAGTGACGCGGGGGGCGTATTGGATTGATGGTTCGGTGAGGGAATCTCCCGGTCTTCCGGGGGCTGTTGCGGTGCGTTTGCGATTACGTCATCCAGACGGAAGAATGGTTGAGAAGAATGTGATCGGGCGAGGTGACGATTTGCAAGGGCTGGCACGGTCGATTTGGAAGGATTTCGAATCAGAGTTGGGAAAGAAAACAACGGTTGTGGATAATGAGACTGTGATTCTCGATGAGGCGCGGGAGTATTTGAAGGAGGGTGTTTGGGAAAAGCGGAAAATACCGTCCGCCAATGCGAACGGTTTGCATGTGGTCGATGATCGGATTTATATCGAGTTGGGGCAAGCGGGCGAGGGAGGGTTGGCACGATATGATTGGGATCATGACGAGTTGATCATTCTGGCAAGCAGCCGGAGGCGGCCTGGGCAGAATCAATTCGATGATTGTGCAGGCTATCAAAGCAAGGGACCGTTTGCGGGGCCAAGTGGCAAACTCTGTACGCATATGTGGAAAGGCTCGGGCGTTTATTACGTGCAGGAGGAACCGGGCAACTGGCCCGCAGTTTGTGATTTGCCGGCGTACACCATTATTAGCCGGCAAGGTCGAGTCACGCTGGCAGTGGCGCAACAGGGCGTTACTGTTTTGTTGGATCCATCCTTGCCGGAGCCTAAATATTTGATGTGTCCGAAATCAGGGGCAGGGAAGAAGTCGGCCTATTCGTGGAGCGATCAGGCGCTTTGGGAAACGCCGAAGGATTGGAAGAAAGTCATCTACGATAAGGACGATGCCGATCGGATCGGCTATTACAAAGGCAACTTGTATGCTTTTCAAACGCCGAATGAGACCCGGCGATACTGCGAGTTACTTTGGTTGGAGCCGGGGCGCAAGGAGCCGTTTCATATTCCATTACAATTGCTTTTTCAGGGTTCCGAGGAGGAGGGATGCAAGAAAGCCTGGCCACGGTGGGCGATTACGCCAATGACGCTGAAACAGGGGATATGCCTGAAAACGATGTACGGCTTTTGGTTTGTATCGTTTGAGGAGATCGAATCGTACTTGAAGAAATTAAGATGACGGGTTGCTTTCAACGCCGGACGCAGACGCCGCGCGCGGCGAGGAAGTCTTTGACCTGGCCGACGGTGAAGGTGCCGTAGTGGAAGACGCTGGCGGCGAGGACGGCGTCGGCATGGCCGATTTCAACGGCGTCGGCGAAGTGTTCGAGGGTGCCTGCGCCACCGCTGGCGACGAGGGGAACGGGAACGCTTTCGCTGATGTGGCGGTTGATTTCGTTGTCGTAGCCGCCTTTCATTCCGTCGGAGTCGATGCTGTTGAGGACGATCTCTCCGGCACCGAGTTCAACGGCCCGGATGGCCCAGGCGCGGGCTTCCCATTCGGTGGCTTTGCGTCCTCCGTGGGTGAAGACAGTCCAGTATTCTGGAGCGGTGCGTTTGGCGTCGATGGAGACGACGATGCATTGGCTTCCGAATTCTTCGGCTCCGGCACGGATGAGATCGGGTGTGGCGAGGGCAGAGGAGTTGAGGCTGACCTTGTCGGCTCCGGCGCGGAGCATGGTGCGGATGTCGTCAACGGTGCGTAGGCCGCCGCCGACGGTGAGCGGCATG
>DBTH01000193.1:0-8279 GCA_002306945.1 Methylacidiphilaceae bacterium UBA1321
ATTGATAATTTCCCGAGGCTAAGGCGAGGCGCAAGGAGGGAGTTTATTGCTCATCAATAAGTGACCGACGCGCAACGAAGCCTTTGCCTCGGGAAAACTCAAGATCGGGCGTGAGGTTTTGAATAGTTACGGTTTAGTATTCTGAAGCAGTTCGATCAGGCGACGCCAACTGTGGCTTCGCGCAACGCCGTGCGATTGATCTGGCACTTGCTCGTGCAGTAGTCGACCTCCGCTCCAATGCGGAAACGGTAGGGACAATATGCATAATCACTCGGAACCTTCACCCGCGCGACAATACCCTTGTCATTGAGACGGATGCTTTGTTGTTCAAACAGAACCCGCAGCCGCTCCCGTTCTTCGTCAGTTAGAACATCGCCCAGAATACAATGTCTGCGCTTCTTATTCATAAGTTTATCTTATTATATTGAGACTTATTTTTCAACAGCATTAATCACACGTCAGGCGGCTCGCTTTAATTAATACCTAATATGCTCATTTATAAGTAGTTACGCGTAAAATAAGTTCAGTCTAGGGATTATCGATTGCCTTAAAGATGTTCCGCGTCAATTCCGAGGGCAGAAACGGTTTCTGTATGAAACTGACTGGTGGAGTGGCGGAAAATTGACGCGAAATTTCCGTATTGCTGTAACCCGACGTCAAGACGATCGGGAGGTCGGGGTTCAACCGCCTCAATTCCTGGTAGGTCGCCTGTCCGCCCATTCCAGGCATGGTCAGATCGAGCAATACGACGACAATTTCGTCCCGGTGCTGTTTGTAGAGTTCCACTCCGCATTCGCCATCGGGCGCTTCCAGAGTTTGAAATCCGTCCTGCTTCAGGATTTCCGCAGCAAGAGTACGCACCGGTTCCTCGTCATCGGTAATCAGGACGGTTCCACTACCGGAGCGTTGACGTTGCGCGGAATCGCTGCCGTTACCCGCTTCCGGTCCGGTCGCAACGACGTTCTTGCCTTTTCTGACCGGGAAATAGACGTAGAACGTCGTGCCCATTCCCACTTCGGATTCGACGCGTACGCCGCCATGATGACCGCGAACGATTCCCTGCAATACGGCCAGCCCGAGTCCGCGTCCGGTGAATTTGGTGGTGAAGAAGGGATCGAAAATCCGGGATAATTTCTCCGCCGGGATGCCGGAACCGTTATCCTGCACGGTCAATTCGGCAAACTGTCCGGCCTGGAGATCCATTCCGTTAAAAAGCAGGGAAATCTCGCCGTTGTCGAGGCTCCGTCTCTGTGTGCAAACTGTGATGCGTCCCGATTGTTTCTGAATCGATTCGGCGGCATTGGTGACCAGATTGAGCAAGACTTGCTCCAATTGAGTTGGATCGCCTTCGACCATCGGCAGATCCTCGGCCAAGTCGTAGACAATGCCGATCCGTTTCGGAATCGAAACGCGGATCAGGTCGGTCATTTCACGCACCACGGTATTGAGATCGACCGGCTTCAACTCCACCTGCCGGCGACCCGAGTAGGCCAGCATCTGCCCCGTTAAATCGGCCAATCTCCGGGCCGTCTGCGCCACCTTCTCCAAATGCACCCGCGTTGAAGAATCGGCTGTCCGCAAAGCCAGATCGTTGTGGCCAATAATCGCCGTCAAAAGGTTGTTGAAATCGTGCGCGATACCGCCGGCGAGAACTCCGAGACTCTCCAGTTTCTGCGATTGACGCGTGATTTCCTCATGCGCGAGCCGCTCGGTAATGTCGTCGCCGAGACTCGTCACCACATCGACTTCGCCATCGGCTCCGTAGGAAATGACATGATTCCACATCACCTGCCGCACGCCATCCGCGCGGCTGAGCAAATCGACCTGACCACTGACCAGACAAGTCCTTCCCTCAACCACCTCTTTGTAGCGCTCGCGAATCGATTCCCTCTGTTCCGCGACGACGAAAACCTCGATCAGATCCTTCCCGATCACCTCTTCGCGCCAACAACCCGTGGTGCGCAGGAACCGGTCGTTACAGAACACAATTTTGCCTTCCCGGTCGGTCACCACGCCGAGAAGCTGCACCCGTTCCATCACGTCCCGGAAGCGCCGTTCCGATTCTTGCAGGACTTCGTGCGAACGGCTGATTTCCTCCAGCGCCTGTTGAAGCCGCCGCTGCCGCCACAACAACGACGCCACACCCAATATCACCAATACCGTCGTGAAGGCACCGCCCAGGAGAATCTTTTCCGGAGCGAATGTATGCAGTGACACGGCCAGTTCGTGTCTCGGTTGGAGCTTTAATCTCCATTGGCGTTCTCCAAACTGGAATGCTTCTTCGACGGAATGACTGTCTCCGATCAACGGATTGACCCCGTATTTCGCATCGTCCCGAAGGGAATCGAAAAGTGAATTTCCGCGCTCATCGACAATCACATAATGCCAGTACCGGTCGATATCCTGTCCGAAAATGTCTCCAATCGTTCCGGGAAGCGCGATCCCCCCCAACACCATGCCCACGACCTTGCCCTTCAGAAAAACGGGACTGAGAATAGCCACACCGTTTAGATTTCCTGGCAAAAGCGTCGACGAAATCACTTGCGCACGCCCCTCGTTGATCGCCGTACGCACATCCGCCGCCAACCCCGACGACTCCATGTTTTTCTGCGCAATCTCGAGCGGTTCCTGCGGGTAAATGCGAACCAGTTTCCCTTTTACATCAAAATAGGCCAGGCAGGAAAACTCCGGAGTATCCGTCATCAGACTTCCGGCATACGACGCAAATTCATCGACCGTGATCTCATCCGAACCCTCATAAAAAGCCGCAGTCAATTTGACCTGGGAGACACGACCACGCACGAACGCTTCGATTCGATGCCGCAACGCCTGCGACAAGATCCGCGTATCCAGATCAATCAAGCGCCCCTCAGCCTCAACGCTCGTCCGGTAAAGATACAAACTCAATAACAATACCGGCAGCGCCGCCAAAATGAGAACCACCCCAAATTGCAAGCTGATCAGCTTATTGTGTGCCGACTCGCTCATACCCTGTCCGTTCATTAATATCTATTTTCAGTTAGCAAAGCCAGATTATTTGCTAAATGGGGAATCTTTCCAAATGTGAGGGATTATGCTCAAATCAGTCAAATTGAGATAAGCTTGAGTTGCACAGACTTATTTCCTTGTTTATAGATCGTTCACATGACTGTTGAAGAGGCTTACAACCATTGCTCGGCCCTGGCCCGTGCGCATTACGAGAATTTTCCCGTCGGACGTCTTGTGCCCGGACATTTACAAAAGCATGTCCACGCCGTTTATGCGTTCGCCCGCTACGCCGACGACATGGCCGACGAAGGCTATGTCGATGACGGCATGTTGACCGGTTCGACCCTCAAACTCGCCCCCGGCGAACGCCTCTCGCCACAGGAACGTCTCAAGGCGCTCGATGAATGGGAAAGTTTCCTCTTCAAGCCCATCGACAGACAGACCCCACCGACTTTCATCGCGGTGCAACAGACCATCCGCGAACTCGGCCTACCAGTGAGTCTTTTCACCGACCTGCTCTCCGCTTTCAAGCAAGACGTCGTGAAGCGCCGTTACGCCAATTTCACCGAAGTTCTCGACTATTGCCGCCGCAGCGCCAACCCGGTCGGACGCCTTGTTCTCCTGCTGCACGGCCACCGAGATCCCCAGCAACTCCTCTGGTCCGATCACATTTGCACCGCTCTTCAACTCGCCAATTTCTGGCAGGACGTTTCCGTTGATTTGCGCAAGGATCGCATCTACTTACCCCTCGACGACCGGGAGCGTTTCCGAGTCAGCGAGGACGATCTTTTTAACTGCCGCGTCACACCCGGATTTCTCCGCCTGATGCGGTTTCAGGTCGACCGCGCCCAATCCCTCTTCGACCAGGGCGCACCCCTGCCTGCGACGTTGCCGGGACTCTTGCGGCTGGAAATCCGTCTCACCTGGCTCAGCGGCGCGTCGATTCTGCGCAAAATAGAAGACCTCAACTACGACACCCTCACCACCCGGCCCAAGGTCGGGAAAAGCGAATTCATCACCCTTCTCGGCCAGGCGCTCGTGGCGCGTTGAAACAATCCGACTTTTTTACTCGATTTCCCCACTCGCGCTCTTCCATAAATTTCGTTTCCAAAATTCCGCTTATTCGGTCAACCTTTTCCCTCCTTCATGTCCTCCAACGCCAACCCCACCAGCGCCGAGATCACGGCATCGAGCGGCTCCAACCTCGCGCTGGCCTTTTTCTGCCTCCCGCCGGACAAGCGCCGTAGCATGTCGATCTTTTACGCCTTCTGCCGCGTCATCGACGACATTGCCGATTCCGACACGTTGCCGCTGGAGGAAAAGCGCGCCCAACTCCAGGCCTGGAGGGAAGACATCGACCGCGCCTATCGCAACGAAACCCCGCTTTCGCCCCTCGGCATCGAATTGGGCGAAGTCATCCACAAACACAACGTCACTCACTCGTTTCTCGAAGACATCCTCGTCGGCGTCGAAACCGACCTGACCAAGACACGCCAGCAGACCTTTGCCGAACTCGAACGTTACTGCTACGGCGTTGCCAGCGCGGTCGGCCTGGTGAGTATTGAAATCTTCGGCTACACCGAACCCCAGACACGCGATTACGCCATTGCCCTCGGCATGGCCTTCCAGCTCACCAATATCCTGCGCGACGTCAAAAAAGACGCTTCCCTCGACCGGATTTATCTGCCACTGGATGAAATCGAGGCTTGGGGACTGACCCAGTCCGATGTCATCGAAGGCCGTTGGTCTCCCAAAATGGAGCAATTCCTCCGCTTCCAACATCACCGCGCGCGCCATTACTTCGCCAAATCCTGGAGACTCCTTCACCCCAACGACCGCCCCAACCTGATTGCCGCCGAGATCATGCGAGAAGTTTACAGCGGCATCCTCGACAAGATCGAACGCAACGGCTTCAACGTCTTCACCGAAGAGACGCGCCTCAACAAACTGGAAAAGGCCTGGAAGATTTACACCGCCACGCGACGCGAAAAAAATATTCTGCCCACGCCTCCGCCGCCCAAGAAAGTCCTCGTTCTCGGAGCCGGTTACGCCGGACTGGCCGCGGCGACCGAATTGGCCCTCAACGGCCACACGGTGACCGTCCTCGAAAGCCGCAGCATCCTCGGTGGCCGCGCCCACAGTTTCAGCGACCCGAAAACCGGTCAGGAAACCGACAACGCCCAGCACATCCTCATGGGCTGTTACCACGAATCGCTCGAACTGTTGCGCACGCTCGGCGTTCACGACCGGCTTTTGTTTCCCACCGCGCTCGACGTTCCCTATCTCAGCGAGAACGGGCACAGCGCGCTCAAGGCCCCGGGTCTTCCCGCCCCGTGGCACCTGCTCGTCGCCCTGCTCGGCTTCAAGGAATTGACCTGGGTCGACCGTTGGCAGGCTTTCACCCTCTGTAATCGTCTGCGTTTTGGTCAACGTCCCGCCAGCGCCGACATTGCCGAGCTTTGGTTGAAGAGTTCCAACCAATCGCCCAATCTGATTCGCGCCGTCTGGGAACCACTCTGTCTGGCCGCCCTCAACGAACCGCTCTCCACAGCTTCGGCCTCGCTTTTTGCCACCGTCATCGAACGTTCCCTGCTCGGGAGCGCGGACGATTCCAAAATTCTCCTCTCCCGCGTTGGATTGAGCGAACTCTTCGCCCCGGAGGTTGAACAATTGCTCAATCTCTGCGGCGGTCGAATTGTCCGCAACGCCGTCGTCAGCAAACTCCAATTCCAGGGAGACTTGATCTCGCGTGTCGAAACCCAGGACGGCACCGTCTATGAAGCCGACCACGTTATTTCTGCGCTCCCCTGGGCGGCGTTGCGCACCCTGCTTCCGCAAAACAGCGCACTGGCCGGTTGTTGCAAGGAAATCGAAGATTCCCCCATTATCGGAATTCAGATCTGGCTCGACAGCCCGATTCTCGACCGTCCGTTCGTCGGGTTGCTGGATTCGCCGCTCCACTGGGTATTCAGCAGCGACCACATTCACGAGATCAAGGAAAACGCCCACAGCGGTTACCGCTACGCCCTGGTTATCAGCGGCGCGCGCGAATGGATCGACAAACCGGCCGACGAAATCGAAGCGATGGCCATGCGCGAATTGCACCGCTTCCTTCCCCTGAGCCGCGAAACGACCGTCCTGCACCGGCTCATCTACAAGTCGCGCTCCGCCACGTTCGCCACCACTCCCGAAACGGAGAAATTGCGCCCGAACGCCACAACCGAATGGGACAACTTCTGGCTCGCGGGCGATTGGATCAATACCGGCCTGCCCGCCACCATCGAAAGCGCCATCCAGAGCGGACGCACCGCCGCGCGATTCGTCGATTCCCATGAGGCGTGAAACCCTCCGGATCCGAATTAAACCCGAAACATAAAGCTTCTCCGACGGGCTTGATTTCAGGATAGCCCCCACCACTCACGGAAGCATTTCTAATTAAAGTGAAAGCCCTTTAATAGAATAACTTATATTTTATTAAAATACTTGCCTAAAGAGCCGGGCCGGGTTTCAGTGAGGCCGATGCCCACACTCGTTTTTGGACACAAAAATCCCGATACAGACGCGATCTGCGCTCCGATCGCCTATGCCGATTTCCTGCGCCGAACCGACCGGCCCGATGCCGAAGCCGCTTGCTGTGGCGAACTCAACGCCCGCACGGTATTCGCCCTCCAACAGGCCAAACTCGAACCGCCCCGCCTCATCATGGATGTGCGGCCCACTGTGGCGCAGATCGTGCGCCGCGAAATCATTTTCACGCACGAAGGTGAAAGCCTTCACGCCGCTTTCAACCGGATGCGCCAGCATCAACTCCGCAGCCTGCCCGTGCTCAATGCCGAGGGAAAACTCACCGGGCTGGTTTCCATCACCAAACTCGTCGGCCTCCTGCTGCCCGATTACGAAAAAGTCGATCACGCCCGCATTGTCGAGAGCAACCTGAGCCGCATCTGCGAGGTGCTCAAAGGTCATTTCATCCACCGCTACGAGACCGAGAAGGAGCAGGAATACGTCCTCTCGGTCGCCGCCTACAGCGCAGAGAAATTCACCGAGAAAATTCATCAATTCCCTCCCGAACGCCTCCTCATTGTCGCCGGAGACCGTCCGACCGTCATCAAGCCCGCCATCGAATACGGCGTGCGCGCCATCATTCTTTCCGGCGGCTACGGCATTTCCGACGAATTGCTCGCGCTGGCGAAAGAACGCAACGTCAACATCCTCTCCAGCCCGCACGACACCGCATCAACCACGCTGCTCATCAAATGCGCCAAGCGGATCACCCTCGCCCTCGACTCCAGCTTCATCTCCTTCAACGAGCGCACACTCATCAAACCGTTGCGTCAGAGTTTGCAGGATTCGAACCAGCCGATTTTTCCCGTCACCAACGACAAGGGAGAACTCATCGGCGTCTTCTCCAAGTCCGACCTGGTCAATCCACCCGGTTGCAAGCTCATCCTCGTCGACCATAACGAATTCACCCAGGCCGTCAGCGGCGCCGATGAGGCGGACATTCTCGAAGTCATCGACCACCACCGGCTCGGCGGTGGCCTGACCTCGCGCGAACCGATCCGTTTCATCAACGAACCTCTCGGCTCCACCAGCACCATCGTCGCCCGCATGTTCCGGCAACGCAATGTCGAGCTGACTCCTTCCATCGCGCTCTGCATGGCTTCAGGCATCATCTCCGATACGCTCTATCTCACCTCCCCGACAACGACGAACGTCGACCGCGACATTCTCGACTGGCTTTCCCGCTACACTCCGGTTCCGCTCAAGGAGTTCGCCGAAAAATTCTTCGCCACCGGTTCCGCGCTTCAAATTCATACCGCCGACAATGTCGTCGGGGCCGATTGCAAGCAGTATGAAGAAAACGGATGGAAGATCGCCGTCGCCCAGGTCGAGGAACTCGGTTTCGACCATTTCTGGCCCAAGAAAGAGGCGCTCTCCACCGCGTTGAACGAACTCCTGCGCAAACGCCAACTCGACTTCGCCTGCCTCCTTATCACCGACATCACCACCCACGACAGTTACCTGTTGTGCGCGGGCAATCCGCGAATCGTCGACGGAATCGATTATCCCGAGACGGAGAACAACCTCTTTCATCTCGAAGGAATCGTCAGCCGCAAAAAGCAGTTACTACCCCACCTGTGCAGCGTCCTGAGCAAGATTTCGCGTTAAAGGCAAAAGGCTTTTAGACGGGAATTAACGGAATTTACGAAAATTAAAGGCAACGGATTTTATCAGAAACCCAGGAAGGGATAGAATAGTGGAAGGTAATTCTGCAAATCCGGGAGTAA
>DBTH01000193.1:8520-8712 GCA_002306945.1 Methylacidiphilaceae bacterium UBA1321
GGTAATTCTGCAAATCCGGGAGTAACAGGTTGCGGTAATTTCCGCGTCCCATTTTCATGAGTTTTTGATAAGTCTTTTCAACTCCGTTTATACGTCCTTGTCCGCAACCGATAGTGGCCGGGACTTTCCCCGGTTTGCTTCTGGAACCAGGAAACGAAATGCGAGTCGGTGCAAAAAGCCAGCCGATAGGAC
>DBTH01000193.1:8963-12132 GCA_002306945.1 Methylacidiphilaceae bacterium UBA1321
CCCAGCCGATAGGACAACTCCTTCACCGAAAGAGCGCTGGTTTCCAGACAAATCTTCGCTTCCTCCAATCGCCGCCGATCCCAATATTTACGGGGCGTCAGACCGAAATCCCGCAGGAACAACTGCGTCAAATGCACTTCGCTCAATCCCGTTTCGCGCAGCAAATTCCCGCGCGGATAATCTTCGTCAAGACGAGCCTCATTCAGACAGCGTGCCGCTCGCAAGGAACGGTCGTCACCGGTGCGCAATCGCGTCAGCCCCCAGCCTTTTTCAATCAAGACGCGGTACCACGCCGCCATCCAGTCCAGAAACTGGGAATGAAAGCGAAGAAACAACCCGTAATCAGCCACCTTCTTCGAATAAAAAAGATCCTCGTGAGGAAAATGACGGTGTACAAGCCGTTGCAACCGGGAAGCCTTGAGTTCGAGTTCCGGGCAACTCTTTCCCTCCAGTACCAATCCTTCCCGGTTGGCAAAAAGATCCTCGCCCGCAGGCCATTGACATAGAAAATGGAGCGATAGTATGACGGCATCCCGTGAGAACTCATGCCGGTGCGGATTACGGGGCAGGTTAATCCACTGGCCCGCCTTAACCTCGTACGTCTTTTCCTTCGATACGACCTTCGCCCGGCCCCGGCGCAAGTACCAGCACCAGTTTCCCGGACTGGGAATCGAATCGATCACGCGGTGAATCGGCATGACGGGGCGGTCGTAGACCCAGATCAGTTCCGACCGGATGCAAGCCCAGTCGTGCAAGGTCAGCGTGGGGAATTCAGCGGTCATAGTCATCATAAAAATATGCAATAAATGATGATATTGCGCAATGAACTTCGCTTGCCCCGCCCACCTTTTCGGGCGAGCGTTATTCCATGCCAACCCAAGCTTATTCCCTTTCCATCCGTTCCGTACCCCTCGACGATTCGTGGGACGTCATTGTCGTCGGAGGCGGCCCCGCCGGCTGCACGGCGGCCATCGCCGCCGCACGGGAAGGAGCCCGCACCCTGCTGATCGAAGCTACTGGAGTGCTTGGCGGCATGGGCACTTCCGGCCTGGTTCCGGCCTGGTGTCCGTTCAGCGATCAAAAGGAAATCATTTACCGCGGACTGGCCGAACGGATCTTTAACGAATCCAAGAAAGGCACCGCGCACGTTCGCCCGGAATCGCTCGATTGGGTGCCTATCGACCCTGAACATCTCAAGGGCGTTTACGACGCCCTCGTCACCGAGTCGGGCGCTCACATTCTCTTTAATACCGTTCTCTCTGCCGTCGAGGCGAAGGAGGGGAACATCGACGCCCTGATCGTCACTAATAAATCGGGACTTACCGCCTTGAAGGCCAAGGTCTACATCGATTGCACCGGAGACGCCGACGTCAGTGCCTGGGCTGGAGCCGAATTCCAGAAGGGCAACAGCAAGGGCGAAAAACTCATGCCCTCGACCCATTGTTTTGTCCTGACCAATGTCGACGAATACGCCTATCACAACGGACAAAGTCTCCACGCCGGAAATCCCAACAGTCCCATCTACAAAATCGTCGCCTCGGGCCGTTATCCGCTTATCCCGGACGTCCACATCTGCAACAACATCATCGGCCCCAAGACCGTCGGTTTCAATGCCGGTCACATCTGGAACGTGGACAATACCGATCCGGAAAGCGTTTCCAGGGCGCTCGTGCTCGGACGCAAAATGGCGCGTCAATACCGTGATGCCCTGGCCGAATTCATCCCGGACGCCTTTGGCAACTCCTACCTCGTAATGACCGGTTCCCTCATGGGCATCCGCGAAAGCCGCCGGATCGTGGGCGATTACGTTCTGACCCTCGACGACTACATCGCACGCCGCACTTTTCCGGATGAAATCGCCCGCAACTCCTACTTCATCGACGTTCACTGGGCCAAGGAGGAAGCCGCCATCAATAACGACGGCATCCACAAGTGGGAAGACAAAGCTCTCCACTACGGAGCCGGTGAAACCCACGGCATTCCCTACCGTTGCCTCACTCCGAAAGGACTCCAAAACGTTTTGGTTGCCGGTCGGTCGGTTTCCTGCGAACAAATTGTACAGGGCAGCGTCCGTGTCATGCCAGTCTGTCTCGCCATGGGTGAAGCTGCCGGTATCGCCGCCACGCTAGCATCAGGCAGTCCCGATCACGATGTTCACGCGGTCGATACCCGGCTCCTGCGGCAAAAACTGACCGGTTACGGCGCGTTTCTGAAGTAAAGGCAAAGGCGGAAAGACTTTTTAGACGGGAATTAACGGAATTTATAAAATTGAAAAGGCCAAGGCAAAAAGGCTTATCAGGAACTCGGAAAATCAAGAAAATGGGGAGGCTAAAATTGCGGTAACATGACTGGTTTTCTTTACTCCCGGATTTGCAGAATTACCTTCCACTATTCCATCACTTCCTGAGTACCTGATAAAATCCGTTGCTAAATTTTCGTACATTCCGTTAATTCCGTCTAAAAACTTTCTGTCTTTTCAGCTAAACACCGCCCAGAACAGAACGCCGACCATCAGGATCGCGGCGCAAAATTTGAGGCCAAACCCGACCACCGCACCGACGGCATAGGCCAGGGTTGTGCGAACGGCGGCATCGGCTTTTTGACCTCCTCCAATCTGCCCAAGGAACAAGCCCAGCAACGGCCCCAGAATCAGTCCCGGCACATTGAAGCAGAGGAAGCCAACGACGAGTCCCAACACCGCACCCAATACGCCCCATCGGTTCATTCCCGCCGATTTCGCGCCAAGCAGGCCGCTGGCTAATTCAATGACCTGGGCGACGATAAATATCCCGGTCAAAATCCAGAAGGCCGTCCAAGAAATCGGGTGGGCTGTGAAGAAAGCGAACTTGTGCAGTACCGTCCCGAGATAAACCAACGGAAGGCCGGGCAGTACCGGTATGAGCATCCCGGCGAGACCGAGAAAAATCAGGATCAGACTGAATGTCCACGTAATGGAAGACGGCATGCGTTTATGAAAATAATTCTATAGGCTTATCGCGTTGACTCAGGTAGCCCTTAATTCCATATAAATTATCACACCAAGTGGTCATGCGAACCGATCCTTCGACAAGCTCAGGATGACGGGTTGGGGCGGCAATCTCCAGGGATAACGAGGAGTTTTTCAAAGAGGCCGCACGTATCAGAAAATATTACCTTCACTCCACGTCAT
>DBTH01000092.1:0-15169 GCA_002306945.1 Methylacidiphilaceae bacterium UBA1321
GACGGCGCAAAAAAGGCCCGCGTCTGACTCGACGAGGAACACAATCTCATCCATATCCTCAAACACGGCATTTTATTCGGAACGCGGGAATTCACCCTTCCCCTGCCCGAGTCGAACACCGAACGTCAAGCCACTCTCAAGGCGTTGGTCGAAGAACTCCGCAACTAAACTACCTGCGGATTACTTCATCCGAAACGGTAAACGCGGGTCAAACCGCGCAAGTCCACTTGCCGCTCTTCGCAATCACCCGAGTTT
This sequence comes from Methylacidiphilaceae bacterium UBA1321, assembly GCA_002306945.1. Taxonomy (GTDB): domain Bacteria; phylum Verrucomicrobiota; class Verrucomicrobiia; order Methylacidiphilales; family UBA1321; genus UBA1321. The sequence continues at coordinate 256 of DBTH01000092.1, forward strand.
TGATGCCGGGCAATTCCACCCGCGCTTTCACACCCTTGGGCAATTGCAATTTGACCGCCAGGCGGTTGCCCTCGCGTTTCCATTCGGAAGTAATTGATCCCTGCGGAGTCGGCACCGTCGCGCGACCTTGTTCGCCATGAAAAACCGGACGGAAGATAATCTCTTTCCAGGCTGGGGCCGACTGCTCAATCCCGCCAACCGTCCGCACGAGATGGAACAGTGGATGCGCCGACCAGGCGTGAGAAAAGCTTTCTTCTCCCCGCCGCGGTTGATAATTCTCCCAAGTCGTTCCATGAGCCGCCATCGGCAGCCAATACTTCTTGATAAAGGGCAGCATTTCCGCCGCGTAACCGTTGTCTTCGAGAATAGAAAACACATATGTCACCCAATAGGCCGATGGGAGTGCCTTTGGCTGACTTTCACCGCGAATGAACGGCAGCAGAATTCGTTCGAAGGCCGCTTTCGCATTCAAGCCTTTTAATCCCGCCAGCAGCGCGAGTGTTTGCGAGTGAATGCTTGTCTCGGAAACGATTTTTCCCTTCCGGTCGATGCCGTCGCGCAACAAACCGTCCTTGTCGATCAGGCGTCCCAGTGACACGCGCAACTTCTTCGCCCACGCCTCCAACGGCGCGGCATCCTTCGTGCGCCGCATGACGCGGTACATCTGCGCCAGTTTTTCCAGCGCGATCAACAGCCATAGATTGTAGACCGTCGGCGCGCCGTCCTTGAACAAATTGGTCCAATCCAGAAAGAGCCAGTAGCGGTCGTCGTAGACGGCCAATCCAGAGCGTTTATCGGTCATCTTGCGGAAATAATCGAACGCTTTTTGAACCGCCTCATGGTGCGTAGCGAGAGCCTCGGTCGAACCGGTCTGCCAGTAATAATCCCAGATCGTCAACATCCAGATGAGCGTGAAGTCCGGTAATATGCATTCATGCGCCATCGTCGGTGCATGGCCGTAGGTCACGTGATCCGGCGTTGTCTGCGAGCCTATCTGCGCAATGCCCCGCCGGAACAAACGCGCGTCGCCGTTGAGATGAAACGTATTCCACGCCTGCACGCGCGCATCGCCCCACCATTGGGCCTGTTCGCGCCAGGGCGTGTCGACATAGGCGTCGAGACTGCAACATTGCTGCGTCCATGCGCAGGTCTCCCAGATTTTCTCCAGATCTCCGTCCGAACTCTCGAAGCCACCCTTGCGTTCGAGCGGATACCCGGTCCAATTCAAGTGCAATCCGATCTTCAAACTCGTCCGGGAATCGCGCACCGTCACGACCAGATAACGAAATCCCTCATGATGATAAAAGGTGTGCGCATTGACTCCCGCCCGGCAAATGAGGCGCCCGCCGAAAGCCACACGGCAATGAGTCGGTATTTTCAAGTCCGCCGTCAGCGTGGCCATGTCGACCGTCTCGGTGTAATGAGTATCGATAATCTCGCCGCCTTGCGCGCCCTCGATCTCGAAGGACATATTCCCCACCACCGTCTTGCCGAAATCGAAAAGATAACTTCTGAACCGCCCTTCATCCGTAGCGGGCACTTCGAGCGGTTCGAATCCTTGCTTGGCCGGGCGATGAGTGCGATCCTCGCGATAACGCAAGGTCACCACGTCGCGCGTCTGACGATAACCATCCGCGCTAATTCCCGCTCCAGCGCCGAGCAATGCGACCGGTTTCACTTCACGTTCCGCCAGAAGCGCCGTGCCGCGTTCCTCAAGCGAAAACCACGGGGCGGCATCCCAGACGCGGGCTGACGGTTTTCCCCACGATGCGTCGTCAAAATCCGGCTGGAACCATCCCGGTGGATCGAGCCGTAAATCGACATGCTCCTGATTGAATAATTGCAGACTCTCCTGCACCGTGTCGTGCGAAACGCTTTCCTGGCGCAGGCATTTCCAGCTTTCGTCGCTGGCCAGCTTGAATGCGCCCCACTTCGCGGTAACCAGCAATCCGGCAAAACCCTGGGTCAAATATTGGAAATTACTGCGACCCGGATTATGGGCGCGGACGGCGATGACGTTTCGGCCCGTCACCAGATACCGCGCAATGTCCACCTCGTCATAGGGCCAATGCGCCTGAAATCCACGCGCCGGTCCACGACTGACGAAACAGCCGTTGACGTAGAGCCGATAGGATTGATCTGCTGTGATGAAAAGAGGTGCGCGCGCGGGAACGCGGTCGAGCGAAAACGTCTTGCGGAACAGGGCATAGCTGTTGGCCAGATCCCATGCAGGCCAATCCGGCCAGATCCACTTGGAATTCACAAACGGGGAGATTTTCGTTTTAGCCGACATACTCATATTCCTTTCAAACCAGGCTCATCTCAATCTGTCTACACAACAACAGGCCGGGAGTTTTTTGCCCCCGGCCTGCATTTTTTCAAGTTCTCTTTTTTAACGCACTGCGATCAGGCGTAGCTGGAACCACCACTGATTCCGAGCTCAATGCGGCGCGCCTTGCGTTCCTTCGCCACGCGGGCTTCATAACCACTCTGGCGGTAGGCCTGGAGCGGATCGACCGGCAGGCCGTTTTTCTTGCGCCAGGTTTTAATATAAGGAGCAACATCGGTAAAGAACGCGCGGCGGAGCAATTCCTCGGCATCCACCTGTTGGCCGCGACGTTGATAAACGCTCAACTGCTTGTGGTCGACCAGGGCGGCCTTGGCATAAAGTTCCTGTGCCGTCGTAACCGTCTGCAACATCGCCTCGATCTTGGCCTTGTCGTTGTGCGACTGGTCGATCATGTAGGCGATCTTCGGAGCGCGTCCTTTTTCAAAGGCAAAATACTGGATCTCGTGGAAAACGCGGAACGCCTGGTACGGATCGACAGAACCCATCGTCAAATCGTCGTCGGCGTAGCGTCGGTCATTGAAGTGGAAGCCACCGAGCATGTTCTCATCCAGCAACCAGGCAACGATCTGTTCGATGTTCTGCGCCACATAGTGGTGGCCGGTATCGACCAGAACACGCGCCTGCGGGCCCGCTTTCTTCGAGAAGAGATAGGACATACCCCAATCGGCAATGTCGGTGTGATAGAACGCCGGTTCAAACGGCTTGTACTCGACCAGCAGGATCTGCTTCTTCGAGAGCTTCTGGTGGGCCTTCTTCAGACATTGTTCAAAATAGGCCTTACGTTCGCGAATATTGGATTGTCCGGGATAATTGGAACCGTCCGCAAACCACAGGGAAACCAGTTCGCTGTCCAATTCCTTGCCCAGCTCGATGCAATCGTAAACATGCTTGAGGGCCTGCTGGCGCACCTTCGGGTCGGGATTGCCGAACGAACCGTACTTGTATTCCTGATCCTGGAACAAATTCGGATTGATCGCACCGATCTTCACGCCGTAACGGCGGGCGATCTTGGCCACTTCCTTCGCATTCTGTCCCTTCTTGAAATCCCACAGAACATGGACTGCCACATTCGGGCAGATGCCGGTAAAGTGATTCACCTGTCCGGCGTCAGCGAGCTTGTCTTCAATATCGATCGCCGCGGCGTCCTGCAGGAACTTGCCGAACCGCGTGCCGGTGTCGGCATAGCCCCAACTGGGGGTTTCAATCTGGAACTCGTCCAACGCTTTGACTACCTGACTAAGGGATTGGTCTTTCATAAGTGGGATAATTTTTTTCATGTTAATGATTACTCCGAAAAAGCGTTACCGTTTTTTTATAGAAAAACTTCGCAATTATTGATATTATTGGATAATGGCTATTCTCACCTCCCTGCCTGTCGAACCCGGCAACCCGAAACGCCCGTTCCGCCGCGTTCAACTGAGCGAATCGATGTGGTTTTGGATGAGCCATCTCCAATCTCATCCCGACACGGAGGCCCACGACCATACTTGCCTTGAATTGGCTTTCATCATGTCAGGCCGTACACGCCACATCACCGTGCGCGGCACGAAAGTCTGCCATGGCGGCACCGTCCTCATCATTCCTCCCGGCGCATGGCACGGTTACGCGGAATGTAGTAGCATGGAAATCTACAACTGTCTTCTCTCCAGCGCCCTGCTCCAGAACGAACTCGCCTGGGCCGCGCACGACAACGATCTGGCCTCGTTGCTGCCTTCACCGCTCACCTTCCAGACGGAAATCACCGAGCTTAACATCCCGGTCCGCATCCTTCCCCAACTCCAGGACACGCTTGCCGTGCTCCATCAATCGTTCCTCTCTCAATCGGCCACCAAGGCGCAAATCCTCGGCCAACTCCTGCTCTTGCTGCACCTGCTGTCTTCCTCGGCACGCAAGGTCAAACAACCGCCCGCCATGGGCGACATCCATCCGTCGGTGCGGCAGGCGTTGCTGGCCTTCCAACGTGACATTGCTTATCCGTGGACTTTATCGAACCTCGCCGCCGAATTGCGCATCACTCCGAGTTATCTGGTGCGCCTCTTCCAAAACAATCTCGGTCTTGCGCCGATGAAGCTCCTCGCTAACCGCCGGGCCGAACTCGCTGCTACATTTTTGCTCACCGGGAAGCTTTCGATTGGGGAAATCGGCGAACGGGTCGGTTGGCCCGATCCGAAGCAATTCGCTCGCAGCTTCCGTCAGTACCACCACATCAACGCCCGCGATTACCGCAAGCGGATGCTCGACCGTTTCGCCGCTGCAAATGGTTCGCCGGCCGAACGCTCGTTGCACGGCCCGCACCGAATCACGGCGAAAGGGTGAACTACGCCTTTGCTACCAATTCCCGCCAGACCGGCAAGATTTCGCCAACCTCGGGTAATTCGGGATGCCACTGTTTTTCCCATTCGAGCGACAAACGGCCCGGTACCGGCCCGGACTGGATAGTCTGGAAAAATTCACCAAACGGGAACGTTCCCTGTCCCGGCGCGACATAGGCGTACTTGTCGTTCTTAACCGGATCAGGTCGGCTATCCTTACAATGGAAATGGCGCACCAGCGAGCGAATCTTCCCGTACGTAAACGCGGGCGATTCGCCACCCAATTTCCAGGTGTGGTGCGTGTCCCAGAGAATCGGCACCGCCTGACCAAATTCGTTGCAGAATTGCAGAACCCGTTCTGACGTAACAAGGCCGCCGTGCGTCTCAACCACGAGTACCGCCTTCGTCCCGGCTTCCCGGCACTTTTCAACCGCCGATTTATAAAGTTGCGCCGCCTGTTTCAGCAAGGCCGTATCCATGGAACTTCCCTCGTGACCGCCCCCAAAAACACGCACCAACGGCGCTCCGAGCGCATCGGCCGCATGACAGGCCTGAACGAGGGCGGGAATATGTTCCGGGCCATGACCGATCAAGTCCAGCGAAGCGCCTACCATCGCCACTTGGATCTGGTGTGTGCGAAGGACTTCGCGCGTCGCTTCCAGCTTGCGTGTATTGCTGGCCAAAAGACCGGGATAATCGACGACGCTTTCCAGGCATCGAATCTCCACCTGCCCAATACCATTGGCAACAGCCAGGTCGCAAAAAGATTCGATGTCACGACCCGGGCAACCGAGCGAGGAAAAACAAAGAAAGGGCAACAATTCCGATGGCATGCCCCTATTACAAACGGCACCGTTCCCGTTTACAATAATATTTGGAGGACGCCGTCCTCTATTTATAAGAGCGGTGCGCAGTGATGTTAGCGAAGGAAAAGAGAGACTTCCACCGGCATATGATCGCTGATGTCGCGCACACCCCGGAAATAAAGCGTCCGGGCGCGAATCGCTCCCAGGCCGAGCGCGAAAAAGTGATCGAACAGCGCCTTGGGATCACCCCGATAGGTCGGCGCGACCGGAACGTATTGTCGGTCGGCCGGTTGCCCCTCCAGCCCCCACGCAAAGCCCTCCTGCCGGAACGTCCGCAAAGTCTGTTCACGCTCGAAGCGCGGATCGATGATCGACGTGTTAAAATCCCCGCCGACCAGCACCGCGATCTTCGGATACGACTTCTCATAGATCGCGCGCATCTTCGCAATATGTCCGCGCAACAAACGCGACGATTCCTCCCGCGCAGCCATATCGGAGAGCAACTCATCACCCGAACTCTTTCCACGGTGATTGCTCTTGAGATGCACGGTGTAGATCAGCAACAGGACGTCATTCGGCAACTCAACCGCCGCAAACGCAAATCCGCGCGGAACCGGATTAGTCGTCCAACCACCTGGTGCGATCTCCTTCCAGCGTTGCGCCCAACCGGAATCGACCGGAAAGCGAGTGGCGATTCCCACGTTCTGCGCCGGACGCCCCTCGCCCGCCGGGCCGAAATCACTCACGACAGCAGATTTGAGCCCCGGCACTACCGAGGTCAATTCGGCCACTGCCTGCCATGAGGCAACCTCCTGACAAAGAAAAATGTCGGGCCGGATCGACTTCAACGCCTCCTGCGCCCGCAACATCTGTACCCGTTTCTCCTCAGTGGTCGCCTCAGGATTCCCACCCGGAAACCACTCCAGGTTCCACGTCATTACGCGAATTTCCCCGGCGGCACGGGACAAAAACGGCAGCAACAGCAACGCGGCAAAAACGATACCGTTTACAAACCGACGACGCCACCCGTACAACGTTATGCGATTCGACATAGCCCTGCCCTCCTTTTGAAATATCCTGCCCGCTTCACGCGCGGAACAACCGCCCCATCTTTTGTCCGAGCAATTTCGCCGCAAGGAGCAGTCCCGCTCCCAGCACCACCATCGCCAGAACGCCCAGCGCGCACGCAATAGCCGAAGCCGTTGGCGTGATCCGCGCCATGACATAATAAATCGCCTTGGTCATCGGGAAAAATTGCGATTCCTGCGCCAGGATCATGCCGTTGCTCACGTCGAGCATGGCAAAAATGAAGGTCAACAACGTTCCCGCAATCAGATTCGCGGCGATCAGCGGTAACGTGACCTTCCACATCGTCCGCAACGGCCCCGCACCGAGATTGGCCGAAGCCTCTTCCAGCGTCACCGAGGTTTGCTGAAGACCCGCGTACCCGGCCCGCACCATAAACGGTATCCGGTGCACCGCGTAGGCGATCACGAGAATCAATGTCGGATTGCGACGCGGATCGAACCACTCCAGCCAAGTGGAGTTAATCGCTTTTACCGTGGCAGCACCGAGCCAACCTGACCACGCTTCCGGCAACGGCGCCTTGCTGAAGGTCACGTAATAGGCAAACGCCAGCACCAGCCCCGGCAGCGCCAGCGGCAACATCGAAAGAACATCGAGCAGTCCGCGCCCGGCAAATTTTTCGCGCACCAGCAACCACGCGATCACCATTCCCAGGAACACGTCCAGCACCGCCGAACCGGTCGCGTAGACGAGCGAATTGCGCACGCTCACAGTGGCGATCTTCAGATTGAAAATCTCCCCGTAAAATTGAGGCGACCATTCGCCCGGCAACACCGTCATGAACCACTTCGCCGCGAACGACTGAATCACCACGCCGAGATGCGGCAGGAGCGAAAGGAAAATCAGCCCCGCGACCGCCGCCGTGCAAAGCCAACCCTTGATACCACCGAGCACCTGCGTCTCGGCCTGGGTCGACGCGCGCCCCATCATCGCGTAATCGCCTTCGCCGAGTTTTTTCCCGAGCACAAACAAAATCGACACCACTACCAACGTCAACACCACCAGCGCGTAGCCGACTGGATTGTCGAGTTGCGTGACGAGATTGAAAATCTGCGTCGGCACGGTCGTCTGAAAATCGAACATCAGCGGCACGCCCAGATCGGTAAACGCCGCGACAAAGACGATCGATGATCCGGCGAAAATTCCCGGCATCGCCAGCGGCAGCGTGATCGTGTGAAACGTCCGCCAACCGCCTGCGCCGAGATTTCGTGCCGCATCGCGCAAACTTGGATCAATGTTGGCCAATGCCGCCTGCGTGCTCAGCATCATGATCGGGTAAAGATGCAACACTTGCAAAATAATGATCCCCGCGAAACCACCCGAGCCAAGCCAATCGACCGGATGTTGCGGGCTCAGAATGCCGAGATGCATCAGGATCAGATTCAGGCTGCCGTAACGGGAGAGAAATTGCTTGAGACCAATCGCCGCGACAAAGGGAGGCAGGACGAGAATCGCAAGCAGCAGGACATTGAGCGCCTTCTTGGCGGGAAATTCGCACCGCAGGAAAAGCATCGCCAGCGGTAGCGCCAGCGCGATCGTCACCAGCGTCGTCACCACCGCGATGATGAAACTATTGGCGAAACATTCGCGGTAAAACGGATTCTGAAAAACCAGCAGGAAATAATCGAATCCGAAATTACTTTGCGCCTGGCCGTTGACAACCCTCTCCGCCTGAAACGCCCCGCCCAGCAACGTCACCAGAGGATAAACCAAAAACAGCGCGAAAAACGCCATCAGCGGCGGGAGAAAAAGCTTCTTCATCGCAGTTCTCTCTTGTTCTGGAATTGCAGCAAGTATTCCGACTCGACATGGAACCGCACCTCGTCGCCTTCCTTCACGTAGTCCTGCAACCACGCCTTGATCCGCGTCCCGTCGCGGCTTTCGAGCGTCACCTCGTTCTTACTGCCGAGATAGGACGAAAAAATCACACGGCCCAGAATGCCGTCACCACCCAGTTGCACCCGCTCGGGCCGGAAACCGACCGTGCTGTCGTCGCCGCCAATCGCGCAACTCAATTGCTGCGCCAACAGGCACGACGCCGGCAGGAGATTGATCTCGCCGATGAACGACGCGACAAACGCGCTGGCCGGTTTGTTGTAGATCTCGAACGGCGTGCCGACCTGTTCGAGCACCCCTTTGTTCATCACACCAATGCGGTGCGCGAGGCTGAGCGCCTCCTCCTGATCGTGCGTCACGTACAAGCTCGTGATTTTCGTCTCGGCCTGAAGACGCTTGATTTCATCCCGCATTTCGAGCCTCAAGCGCGCGTCGAGATTGGAAAGCGGTTCATCGAAAAGCAACGCATGCGGATTGACTACCATCGCCCGCGCCAACGCCACGCGTTGTTGTTGACCGCCGGAAAGTGAGGAGGGCTTACGGCTGGCAAAAGAGCTCATCTTCACCCGCTCCAGGGCATTTTCAACCCGTTCGGAAATCTCCGCCGCCGACACGCCGCGCACGCGCAGTCCGTAGGCAACATTTTCAAAAACCGTCATATGCGGCCAAATCGCGTAATTCTGAAAAACCAGCGCCGTGTTGCGCTTGTGAGGCGGCACACCCAGCATCGACTTGCTGTTGAAAAGAATTTCGCCTCCGTCCGGTTCGTAAAAACCCGCGAGCGTCCGCAACACCGTCGTCTTGCCGCAGCCCGACGGGCCGAGCAAAAAGAAAAGTTCGCCAGATTGAATTTCCAGCGAAACGCCGTCGATCACGCGATTCGAACCAAAATCCTTAACGAGTTTCTTAATTTCAATTTTCATCGTTCAAAAATCTTTAAAGGCATTTGACCGAATTAACGGAATGGAAAAGTTTTCGGTTCGAAGTTTTCAGTTTTCAGTGAAAGGCAGAGGAACGGCGGTATCGAGTTCTAAGTTTCTGCTTCCGCAACTCAGTAACGAATATTTCAATCCTTCCTCTTCTTGATTTCCTGAGTTCCTGATAAAATCCCCTGCCTTTTAATAATTCCGTCCATTCCGTTAATTCCCGTCTAATAGCCTTTTGCCTTTCCTTCAATTTCCCCGTTAATTTCGTCTAATTGCCTTTGTCTTTCAGTCGTTCCTTCGCTTCAGCCTCCAACACGCGGAATCGCTCCACCGAATCGATCATCCACTGGTTGCGTATCCGGCCAGCCCGTACCTTGTCCTTGCGCCAGAATTTAGCGTATTGCTCGGCCTGTTTTTCCGTAATGAGCGGACGACCGAACCGCGCCATCAAGTCCGCGCGCTGATTTTCCGGCAGGGCAATGATCGCCTTCCACGCCGCGCGCAGACTCGTCTGCACGTCGATGATTCCCTGCCCCATCAAATCGTCCAGCACGGCCCACCGCGCCGAGCCCACTTTGCTCTGGTAATCGAACGATTGTTGAAGTGTGAACGGATTGAGCGGAACGAGCAATTCCCCGAGATTGCCCTCATACATGTCGGGCAGAATGCCCATGCGCGAAATCCCATACTTGACCGGCCCGCCCGGCGCGCCAAGGGGTTTCATCCAGAGCGATTGCCCTGGCGTGGTCATGATAAAAGTGATGAATTCCTTCGCGACATCGAAATTGGGGGCGCCCTTGAGAATGGCAATACTGTCGGGATTGATGACCGAAACGCCCTCCGGCACGAAGAACCGGACATTGTTCTTGCCGAGAAACGCCTCCTGCGTCATGCCGTTGACGTCGATGGTCATCGCAAAGGCCGCGTCCCCCGCCGCCACTTCCTTCGTCGGCGCAGAACTGCTTTGCAGGAACGAACGCACGTTTGCGCCCATCCGGTAAAGAGTGCTCCAGCCCTTCTCCCAACCGTAGGCTTGCAGGACGATCTCGTAAATCATGTGCACGCTGCCGCTTTTGCGCGGATCGCCTGCGCTCACCCAGCCGAACAATTTCGGCTGACCCAAATCCTCCCATGTCTGCACGGGGGGAAGATTCAACAGGCGAGCAACGCGGACATTCTCCAGAATCCCGAACGAGGCCAGAGCCGAGCCATAGAACGTATAATCGGGATCGACCAGATAAAAACCGAGCACCTGCGACGGGATGCGATTAAGCGCGTCATCGGACAACCGGAATGCCTTCAGATGACCGTGACTTTTCTGCCGCTCGAACAGGTCGTAACCGCCACCGAATAAAATATCGATTCCGCAGGTCTTCGGCGTGGCGGTGTAAGTCGCTTCAATGGCTTTCTCAATCGAACTGCCCCCGCCGAGATCGCGCCAACGCACGCGCACCTCCTCGCCGGTCTTTTCGCGGTAATACTTCTTGAAGGCCAGTTCGGTCTCGTATTGCACGCCCTCCCAGTGGGGCGAGGCGATGATGACCTCGCGTTCGGCGCGGAGAGGAATCCCCCCCATCACCAAGACAACCAACGTACCCACCAAGTGAACCAGCCAACGTCCTTTCATGAGTGCGGGCGATAGTCTTGCGCGACCGCCTCGCGAAAGCAAGCCGCTCCATTCCGGCTTGCGCTGACCCGCGCCCACGAGCAGACTTTCCTCGATCCTTCACTGAACCGCCACCAGCAACCAGCCAGGGAATTCATCATGGAGAAAACAATCGCGACCATCGCGCTGCTTTATCTGGCGCTCGCATCGACCACGTTTGCCGATGGCAAGAAATCCCCCGCGCCTCCCGGTGCAACCGTCACTCTCACCAGCAGCCAAAGCGAATACTTCATTGGCGAAAACGCCCTCATCGATTTCATCCTCACCAACAACGGCAAGGAACCGTTCTACATTGGCTGGGGTGGCGACTCTCGCGGAATCAATCGCAGCCTCAGATACCGCTTCACCGTCATTGACGAAAAAGGAAATCCACTACCCAATCCGTTTCCCGATACCGAGAGAAACTCCATGGGCGGAAAGCTTGGATTTTCCGAACTCAAGCCCGGCGATGTTTATCAGGTCACTCTGCCGTTACTCTACTACTGGATTTTTGACGAGCCCGGCATCTACACCATTCGCATTACACACGATTTCGGTTGGGACGAAAAAAACAGCACTCTTCCTTACGGCGAAATCAAACTCCGTCTCAAAAAACCGACCGAAGCCGATGCTGGAAAAATCGTTCAACACATCGACCAACTCCCCGACAGTCCGCCCATGTCTGTAGGTCATTACAATGGCCGTAACGAAGCACTAATGAAAGATTTCGCTCTCTGGAGCGCTTTGCGAGACCCGTCCTATCTCGATCCACTTCTCAAATTGTGCCAGTCCCGTCAGCCGAAATACCTGCAAGGCATTGCCTCCATCCCCACACCCGAAGCCACTCTCGCACTCGTCGAACTCGCCAAAGACAATCAACGTCATTTTGCCAACACCGCCGCTCGATACCTGCTCAACCGCCTCCCCAATCTCCCCGCCAGCGACAAATCCCCGCAGCGTAGCAAATATCCCGATGGTACCATGGAATACCAAAAGCGTATCATTGACCGTTCGTGGGATCCGGCCTTGCGCAACCGCATCCGGGAACTTTCATGGGAACTCATCTCCTTAAATGACAGCGAAGCCGTATTCCAGGGAACGCAAATTCTGGAAGCTGTTGGAACCTTTGACGATATTTCCGCCGTTATGGAAGCACTCAGACGCACACTACCCGACACTCGTGCTCCACGAACTTCTGTAAAGGAAACCGATTTGTACCTGTACTGCCCGGCAGAAAACCTGCTGCGGACTATTCGTTATTTCCTGGCCGGCGGTTATGCAACGGAACTCCCCAAGGACGAAATCTATAACCTGCTTTTTCTCTCGCGTGCGTGGAACGATATAAAAGAACGTCCGAAAGAGTGGTGGGACAAGGCCGACAAATCCGCCAGCAGCCCGTACTTTATCGAACGCGAATATTTTCTGTCCTCGCTGCCGCAACCACTACCCGATTCCTGCGTGAAGTATGTGCTACAGGGATTGAACGACCCGGATTGCCTCGTTGTGCGAACCGCCTGCAATGTCGCGGGGAATTCCAAGCGGCGCGAATTCATCCCGCTCCTTCAGAACATTCAGAATCACTCTCAACTCGGTTGGTTGCGACAGGACGCCAAGGAAGCCCTCGAACAAATCAGCTCTAAAAAATAGAACTCAGGAGACCCCTTTTCGTGATTTCCTGAATTCTTGATAAGCCTTTTGCCTTTGCCTTTTTTAATCCCGTAAATTCCGTTAATTCCCGTCAAAAGGTTTTTGTCTTTACGACAGAGCCGGATAATCGGTGTAACCCTTCGGCCCCTTGCCGTAGAATGTTTTATCGTCCACCGCGTTGAGTGGCGCACCGAGCTTAAGACGTTTGGGCAAATCGGGGTTGGTAAGAAAGCCCACGCCAAAGGCAACCGCATCGGCTTCGCCGTTGGCGAGCACGCGATTAGCGGTCTCCAACGTCAATTGCTGATTGGCGACGAACACGCCGCCGAATTCCTTCTTCAACTGCGGACCGTAGCGCTTGCCGTCGAGTCCTTCGCGGGCAAAGAGGAATGCGATCTTGCGCTTGCCGAGTTCACGAGCGACGTAACCGAAGGTGGCTTCGGGATTGGAATCGCCCATGTCCTGCGAATCGCCACGCGGTGCGATGTGCATTCCGACACGGTTCGGGCCCCAGACGGAGATCGCCGCATCGGTCGCTTCGAGCAGAAGACGCGCACGGTTCTCAATCGAGCCGCCGTATTCGTCGGTGCGGTGATTGGTGCGATCCTGCAAAAATTGATCCAATAAATAACCGTTCGCTCCGTGAAGCTCCACGCCGTCGAATCCGGCGCGCTTCGCATTCTCCGCCCCTTTGCGATACGCCTCGATAATGCCGGGGATTTCATCCAGCCGCAACGCGCGCGGCGTCGGATAAGGCCGCATCGGTCGTACGAGCCGGACATGGCCGGAAAGAGCAATCGCACTCGGAGCCACGGGCAATTCTCCATTCAGATAAACCGGATCGGAAACGCGTCCGACATGCCAGAGTTGCGCAAAAATATGACCACCCGCTTCATGCACGGCCTTCGTAACGATCTTCCAGCCCTCGACCTGTTCCTCCGACCACAAGCCCGGCGTATCGGGATAGCCAACGCCCTGGGGCGTCACGGCTGTCGCTTCGCTGATGATGAGGCCCGCCGAAGAACGCTGGCGATAGTACTCGGCCATCATCTCGTTCGGCACGCGCCCTTCACTGGCACGGCAACGGGTCAGGGGCGACATGAAGATGCGGTTGGGGAGTTGAAGATCGCCAACTTGTATCGGGTCAAAGATTGTGGTCATGGGGTGTGAATTCCTTTGTTAGAGTTCAGGTGCGTCTCATTCTATTGTTCGTCAATGATCGAACTATAAACCGAAAACAAAACCTGTCAAATTCTAGTTCGATCATTGTCGAACGATGAAAAGATGGTACATTGACATCTTATGAAGAAGTACGAGCACCCGGACATTCGCAACGTCACCCTGACCGAGGTCATGCAGGCGCTGTCCGATCCGAGCCGGATCAAGATCGTCCGCCAACTACTCGACTACCCGCAACGCCCTTTCGCCTGCAACGAATTTCCCGTGAAAGGCTCCAAAGCGACCATCTCGCACCATTTTCACGTTTTGCGGCAGGCGGGCTTGATCCAGACGAAAGTCGAGGGCACCAAATGCCTGACCACCCTGCGCCGCACCGAAATCGAAAAGAAATTCCCCGGCCTGTGGAAATTCCTCGATAAGAGTTGCTGAAGCGGAGATGTAGTTTTCAGTTTTCAGTTTTCAGTGAAAAGCCAGGGAAAGTATCAGGTACTAATTCTAATTAGCTTTCAAGATTAGACTAATATGCGCAGAAATTTTCAGGACTGGCGAGGCGCGACGAAGGCGTATATCCCGAGTGGATCTGCAACTGAGGAGCAACAATGCCAGCACTGAAAATAGCCAGCAGGATAGCCTAATCTTGAAAGCTAATTAGAATAAAAGCTTATCCCCAACCTTCTTGATTTTCTGAGTTCCTGACAAAATCGGCTTCCTTTACGTTTTCGTAAATTCCATCGACCTTCCGTTAATTTCGTCCAACGCCTTTTCTCTTTCTTCTCCCGTTTCGGGATGGACTTGGCCCCGCGTTTGTGTGTTATTCATAGGGCATGACGAAGTCTGCCGTTCACCACCCTGTTTCCGTTCCGATCGCCTATTTCGGAGAAGAAGGGAGCTTCTCGCATCTGGCCGCGCGACGCCGTTTCCCGGCGGCCAAACTCGTTTCCAGCCGCACCGAAGAGGAATGTTTCCGCTCGCTGGTGACCGGGAAATTCTCCCACATCATCGTTCCCATCGAAAACGCTTCGGCGGGAATGATCACCAACACGGTCGATCAGCTCATCGTCATGGCCGAATTGGAAAATTCCAACCTCGCCATCCGCGAAGCCCTTGCCATGCCAGTCCAACTCGCC
>DBTH01000092.1:15411-16924 GCA_002306945.1 Methylacidiphilaceae bacterium UBA1321
TTGCCATGCCAGTCCAACTCGCCCTCCTAGCCCGCAAGGCCACCGGCAAGATCACCCGAATTTACTCCCACCTCGCGCCATTCACCCACGCCAAGGCCTGGCTCAAGAAGAACTATCCCGATGTGCCGCTGATCACCGTCGTGAGCACTTCCGAGGCCGCCCGCAAAGCCCACGAGGAACCCGGCACTGCGGCTATCGCCGGATTGCACGCCGCTCAACTCTATCGCCTCCAGATTGTCCGCGACGACGTCGGAGCCGAAGTCGCCAACCAGACCACTTTCTTCGTCGTCGGCCAACCGTTGAAAAAAAAATTGCGCCCGACCCACACGACGATCATTTTTGAGACGGCACACAAACCCGGCTCGCTCTACCGCGTTTTGCACGCCTTGGCGCGCCATCAACTCAACCTGACGAAGATTGTTTCGCGCCCTATTCCCGGCAAATTCAGCGAATACCGGTTCATGATCGAATTTCAGGGAACCCCGTCGCAACCCGTATTCAACAAGGCACTTAAGAGTCTAAACCATTGCACCCACCGCTGTTCCGTGCTTGGTTCCTACCCAGTGATCAAGCTGGAAAAGCTCGTCCCCGGTAAGCTCCTGTCCTGACGATCTGGAAAATTATTGAGTCCGGTCTTTTTTAAGCGCAACTTTTTCAAGTCAGCGGCGTCAGTCTGTAGTGAAATGCATGAAAGCGCATGAACCAGAGCGACTCTCCAGATCTCCAGAACTTGATTCGAGAGAGCCAGCGCGGCGACTTGAAGGCGCAGGACGCCCTGATTCGTCTCTATCAGGGGCGGGTTGCCGCTTTCATCTACGCCATGACGGGTCGATCCGATTTGGTGGAGGATCTGGCACAAATTATTTTCATCAAGATGGTCATGAAACTGCCCAGTCTGCGCGAAACCAACCGATTCGAATCGTGGTTGTTCCGCCTCGCCCGCAACGCCTACATGGATCATTACCGACACGAGAGAATTCGCAATTTCTTCGTCCAGACAACGGAAGATCACAACGAAGTGCCTGCACCGGAAGTCAAGACTCCCGCCCGGCTGGAAGAATTGACCACCGCATTGCAAAAACTCCCGCCCACCCAACGCGAATTGCTCGTCCTGTTACAAGAAAGCGATTGGTCGTACGAAGAACTCGCGGAAATGACCGGCAGCTCCGTCAGTTCAGTCAAATCACGACTGTTCCGCGCCCGATCCGAACTCAAACGACTCCTACCCCATGAAACCTGAATTCTCCTCTTGGGATGATCTCCGTATCCAAGCCGCCAGCAGTCTGCCCACCGACCTCGGTGGTCGCGTCCTGTCTGGAGTCGCCACCACCCGACGCAAACGCCGCGAACTCCTCGCCGCCGCCCTCACCGTCCTCATCGGACTCTTCATTTCCGGCGGCACCGAGAGCATGCTCGTCTACCGCCAGCAACAGCAAAACCTGACCCGTTGGAACGAACTGGTCGCCATCACCCAAAGTGTCGACCGCGGCCTATGAAAGATATTATCCGCACC
>DBTH01000174.1 GCA_002306945.1 Methylacidiphilaceae bacterium UBA1321
CGATTTTGACCTGGATGCGACCGTCCTGCGGCAGTCGTTTCTCGGCGATGCTCATGGAGCCGCTCATGATCTTGATACGGCTGATGATGGCGGCCTGGAGTTTTTTTGGCGGGTCCTGCATGACCTGGAGGACACCGTCTATGCGGTAGCGCAGGCGGAGGCGTTTTTCGAGCGGTTCGAGGTGAATATCGCTCGCGCGCATGCGATAGGCTTCGAGGATGATGAGGTGCACCATCTTGATGATGGGGGCGTCAACATCAGCGGCGTGTTCCTGGCCGTCGTTATCGTTGTTGGCGTTGGCTTTGACCTCAAGGGTGTCACCCTGGTAATCGCTGATGAGGGAGTTGACGGATTCGTCGATGGAGCCGTAGTAGCGTTTGATGGCTTCGTCGATCTGGGCTTTGGGGACGACGACGCTTTCAATCTCCAGCTTGAGAATGTTCTGGAGGGTGTCGATGGTCTCGAAGTCGTAGGGGTTGCTGATGGCGAGGCGGAGTGTTTTTCCCTCGCGCTCAATGGGCATGACGTTGTAGCGGTGGATGAGCGGCTTGGGGATGGAGTGAACCGCTTCGTCGTTGACGCTGTCGATGTGCTCGATGAGGGGAAGGCCCGCATCATTGGCCATGGTACGGAGCACGTCCATGTTGGTGACGAGTCCGCGGTGAACAAGCTCTTCGACCGGGCCATGACCGTTGGCCTTGGCTGCTGAACGGGCAGATTCCGCATCTGTCGGTTCAATCATGCCGTTGTTGATGAGCAGTTCGAGAATGTAATCTTCGTTTGCTAGCACGATACGTCTCTTGCCTCAGTTTGGAAAAGTAATGCACGCAACAATCGCTGCCAAGCGTTTAATGAAACTTTTTGCATGTTTTGGCGATGGTTACCGTACGGGGTGCAGTGTGTGACGGGGAGCGGGTGCGGCGGCGGTCATTGCCCGGGGAATTGGGAGAGGATTTCGGTCGGGAGTTGGAGATTGCCGGCAGCGGCGTTGTCGCGGACCTGTTCGGGGGAGCGGGCACCGGGGATGGTGACGGTGATGCCGGGTTGGGCAACGGTCCAGGCGAGGACGAATTGGGTGGTGGTGGCGCCGAGTGTACGGGCGGTGTCGCGGGCGCGGGCGGCGATGTCGAGGTGGTGTTGGAGATTGGCTTTGGCGAAGTACGGGCGGGTGTGGCGGTAGTCTTCGGGCGGTGGCAAATGATTGGCATCGTATTTACCGCTCAGGACGCCTTTGCCGAGAGGGGAGTAGGCCATGATGCTGACGTGGTGTTCGATACAGTAGGGAGTCTGGTCGGCGTCGATTTTGCGGTCGATCATGCTGTAGGGAAGTTGATTGACGATGACGGGGGTGATGGCCTGGGCGCGTTGGACGGCTTGGTTGGAATGGTTGCTGAGGCCGAACCAGCGGATTTTGCCTTCCTGTTTGAGCTGGCGCATCGTTTCGGCAGTCTCCTCGATCGGCGTCAACGCGTCGGGATGGTGAGCGAGGTAGAGGTCGATGTGGTCGGTCTGGAGGCGGCGCAATTGTTTCTCGATGCGGTCGCGGATGTGGGCGTGGGAAAGGTTTTGCTGGCGGCCGTCGATCTGTTCTTCGCTGAAGAGGGGGCCGACCTTGGTGACGAGAACGATTTTGTCGCGGAGGTGAAGTTCCTTGAGCGCGACGCCGAGGAGTTCTTCGGAGCGGCCGCGGCCATAACCTTCGGCGGTGTCGATGAGGGTGATTCCGCTCTCGAACGCGGCGCGGACGGTGTCGGTGACTATTTTTTGTTCGTCGGCGGTGACAGGTGTTTCGGCGGCGAGGCCGTAGCGGCATTGGGGCCATGACATGGTACCCAATCCGATGATGGAGACTTTCAAGTCAGAGGAGCCGAGGGTACGCGTAAGCATGGCAGTAAAGGTATTCTAGTGCGAAAGCGTGAAAGGCTAAAGGTCAAAATCGGTTTGAGCGTATTATTTTTTTAAATGTGTTTACTGTGTAAACGGGGAGCGGGAATGCGTTTTGACTTTTTACTTTTGCGCTTTGACTTTACAGTGGGGCGTTATGTTCGATTCGCTCTCTGAAATAGTTCGTTTTGCCGACAAGAACTTGAATACGGCCGGGATCAAGGATTACTCCGGCGCGAAGAACGGTCTCCAGCTCGAAAACGACGGCCAGGTCACTCGCATCGGGGCAGCGGTCGATTCGCACATCGGAGTCGTCGAAGAGGCGATCAATCGCGGGATCGATCTGCTTGTCGTGCATCATGGACTTTTCTGGGGCGAGGTGACGCCGTTCACGGGAACGAACTACCGCAAGATTCAATTGGCGATTGTTCACAATCTCGCCATCTACAGCGCGCACCTGCCACTCGATTTGCATCCGAAGATCGGCAACAACGCCCTGCTGGCCAAGGCGCTCGGTTTCAAGAGCGGCAAGCCCTTTTTCTTCGACAAGGAGCAATACCTGGGCGGCAAGTTCGAAGTCCGCACCGACCGCGATTCACTGACGAAAAAATTGACGGAGTTGCTCGGCGTCAAGCCGGTTGTCCTGCCGCACGGCCCGGAAAAAATCCGCAAGGTCGGCATCGTCTCCGGCGGCGCTGGCGGGGAATTGGCCCGTGCGGTTGCGGAAGGGGTCGACACGTTCATCACCGGCGAAGGGCCGAATCATACGTTCGGCCAGGCGCGCGAACTCGGTATCAATGTCTTCTACGGCGGCCACTACGCGACGGAAACTTTCGGCGTGAAGGCATTGGCCAACCTGCTTTCGGAGCGATTCCAGTTGCCGTGGCAGTTCATCGACATTCCCACAGGACTCTGAGCCGTAACTATTCAAAACCTCATGCCCGATCTTGAGTTTT
>DBTH01000175.1 GCA_002306945.1 Methylacidiphilaceae bacterium UBA1321
ATTGATAATTTCCCGAGGCTAAGGCGAGGCGCAAGGAGGGAGTTTATTGCTCATCAATAAGTGACCGACGCGCAACGAAGCCTTTGCCTCGGGAAAACTCAAGATCGGGCGTGAGGTTTTGAATAGTTACGGCTCAGAGGCCAAAAGTTTTGACCTTGGACTTTGCGTCCAGTTCCCTTGAGGAGAGAATCGATCAACCGGTATGGTTGACAATGAATTGGGTGTGCTATGTTTAACCACTGCAACCCTCTTCCCCCTTCCGATGAACTGGCTCATCCGCAATATCGCCTTATCCCTTTTTCTGTGCGCGCTTTCGTTAGCGCAAGCGGCCGACCCGTCGCACACTTCAGCGGGGCTGGTGGCCGACAAGGCCGCCGTTGCGCCGGGAGAATCCTTCGAGTTGGGCGTATTGCTCACGATGGAACCGGGCTGGCATACGTATTGGAAAAATCCCGGTGATTCCGGTCTCGCGACAAAAATCCAATGGCAATTGCCGCCCGATTTCACAGCCGATCCGATCCAATGGCCAACGCCGCACCTGATTAATACGCCGCCACTGGTGAGCTATGGTTACGAAGGGCAAGTGTTGCTCAAGACCGTCATTCATTGGCCGACCGATCTGAAATTGAAGCTCGGCAACAAACTCGAAATCGGCGCGAAAGTCACCTGGCTCTCATGCCAGGAATCGTGCATTCCGGGCAAGGCGGAACTCAAGCTCGTCATACCGCTCGGAATCACCTCGAAGCCGAACCCGACCACCGCGTCGGCCTTTGAAAAAGCGCGGAGCGAGTTGCCGACGGACATCTCGGAAAAAACGGAAAACTATCAGATTCAGGCCAGAGCCAACGCGAAGACCTTTCAACTCCAAATCACCGGCAAGCAACCCTGGCCCGCGCAGGCGAAAGTCTATTTCTTTCCCGATCAAACCGAGGCCATAGAAAGCGCCGCGCCGCAAAAATTCACGATCAACGGCAACTCGTTGACCCTCGCCCTCACGCGCCCGGCCTCCGCGCCGGAGTTGAAAAATGTGTCCGGTATCCTGACTGTACGAACAGAGGAACCGGAACCCTTTGACGTGAAGCTTCAGCTTTCGACGACGGTGCAAGCGGCCATCGCACCAACTTCTCCGCTATCGAATTCGGCATCGGCGGGAGGGAATCTTTCGCTGATTGCGGCGCTCGTATTCGCCTTCGTCGGCGGCATCATCTTGAACCTCATGCCGTGCGTGTTGCCAGTGCTGTCGCTGAAGGTCTTCGGCTTCGTCAAGCAGGCCGGAGAAGACCACGGCGGCGCGTGGAAACACGGCGTGGCGTTTACCGTGGGCGTGGTGATTTCGTTCTGGATTCTGGCGGGACTGCTGCTCGCCTTGCGCGGCGCGGGTGCGGAATTGGGTTGGGGTTTTCAAATGCAATCGCCGCCCTTCGTGGCCGGGCTGAGTGTGCTGTTCCTTCTCTTTGCGCTGAATCTATTCGGCGTGTTTGAACTCGGCGCTTCGCTGGTCGGGATCGATTCGACTTCAGCGCAACGCGGCGGCCTGTGGGGTTCGTTCGGAATGGGTGCGCTCGCAACCGTCGCGGCAACCCCGTGCACGGCTCCTTTCATGGGCGCGGCGCTCGGATTCGCAGCGGCGGCATCAACCGCCACGGCGCTGCTGGTTTTCACAACTTTGGGGCTCGGTATGGCTTCGCCGTATCTCGTCCTATCGGCGTGTCCGGCGCTGCTGCAATTCGTCCCGCGGCCGGGCGCGTGGATGGAATCGTTCAAGCAATTCCTCGGCTTTCTCCTGCTCGGCACGGTGATATTTCTGCTCTGGGTTTTCGGCCGCCAACAAGGCGTTGACGCGGTGGTGTCGTTGACCGCTGCGCTGCTGATCGTCGGATTCGGCGCGTGGATTTACGGGCGTTGGGGCAACCCGTCGCGTCCGGCTTTCGTGCAACTTCTGGCGGCGGCCTTCGCGCTTATCTTTCTTGCGGTCGGAACCGGTTGGGGCCTGCGCATTGCCTCGCTTCCCGGCCAACCGGCGGGCGCGGCGGCAGCGATTGCGGAAGACGGATTGACCTGGGAGCCGTATTCAGCGCAACGACTCGACGCGTTGCGCGCGGAAGGGAAGCCGGTCTTTGTCGATTTCACGGCGGCGTGGTGCCTGAGTTGCAAGTTCAACGAAACGATGACGCTGAATTCAAAATCGGTACGCGAAAAATTCAAGTCCTCGGACGTGGTGCTCATGAAGGGCGACTGGACACGCAACGATCCCGAGATCACTCGCGCACTGGCGGAATTCGGTCGCAACGGCGTGCCGCTCTATGTGCTTTACGGGCGCGACCCGGTCGCTGTGCCACAGATTTTGCCGGAAGTACTGACGCCGGGAATTGTGATCGGCGCGTTAGAACGGCTCAGCAAGCCGTAGGAATGGGAAGAGATGGGGATGGGGGGGAGAACTCAACTTTGAACCCGAATAGAAAACCAGAAACCCAATAACCCAAGACCAACCATGAAATGGATCAAACCAACCTTCTTCCTCTGCGCCCTGATCGCGGCGGCCAACCTGTCGATGGCTCGCGCAGAAGTGGAAATCGGGAAAGCGGCTCCGGCCTTCACCCTGCCCGGCGCCGATGGGAAAACGCATTCACTCGCTGACGGGAAAGGAAAATTCGTCGTGCTGGAGTGGAACAATCACGAATGTCCGTTCGTGAAGAAACAATACTCCAGCCACACGATGCAGGCGTTGCAAAAGAAATACACCACCAAAGGCGTCGTCTGGCTGCGGATCGTTTCCTCCGCGCCCGGAAAACAGGGTTACGTCACTGCTGCGGAAGCGACAGCGATTGCGAAAGAAGAAAAGTCAGCCGCAACGGCGACCTTGCTCGACCCGGAAGGAAAAGTCGGTCGCCTCTATAACGCCCAAACCACGCCACATATGTTCATCATCGATCCGTCGGGAAAACTGATCTACATGGGAGCCATCGACGACAAACCCTCGGCCGATCCCGCGGATATTCCCGGCGCGAAAAATTATGTTTCCACCGCGCTCGACGAAGCGTTCGCAGGCAAACCGGTATCGACACCCGCGACCAAATCCTACGGTTGCTCGGTGAAGTATTGAAGGGCGGACCGATTTTTACCAAAAAAAGAAGCGGCTAAATAAAAGATACCTGTCCCGAATGGCACTAAGCCGTATCTATTCAAAACATCATGCTTTGGATTGAGAATTTCCCGAGGCTAAGGCGAGGC
>DBTH01000014.1:0-167 GCA_002306945.1 Methylacidiphilaceae bacterium UBA1321
AGCAGAACGGGAAAACCGGTCCGGCCACGACCAGTCCGCCACCGTGTATGAAACGGGTCAGGGAGGGCATTTTGAGTTCGGGCGCGAGGAAAAGAATGGCGAAAACGAGCACACTGACGGTGCCGATTTTCATAAAGGTGCTGAGATAATCGCGCGGCGCGAGCAGC
>DBTH01000014.1:420-16225 GCA_002306945.1 Methylacidiphilaceae bacterium UBA1321
TCGCGCGGCGCGAGCAGCAGCCAGACAGGCAGCACCGATGCCGCCAGACCGTAGATAATGACGGCCCAGGCGAGCGTGGTGGCCTGGAGATTGAGCACATACTCGGCAGCGGGGAACTTGGCGTGATATTGACCGAACCAAACGCTGGCCAGCAGGCCGACGACGCCGAAGAATGTCACCCAGCCAATATGTCTGGGACAGATGTAGCGGAGGGAACTGCCCATGAGCATCGCAATGGGGATGGTTGCCGCGATGGTGAAGACGCCCCAGGGGCTTTGAGCCAGCGCCTTGACCACAACCAGAGCGAGCACCGCGATGATGATGACGAGAATCGAGAGCGTGCTGATGAGAGCGATGACGCCCGCAACGGAGCCGATCTCTTCCTTCACCATCTGCGCGAGCGATTTCCCGTTGCGGCGCATGGAAGCAAAAAGAATCACCGCGTCGTGAACGCCACCGCCGAGCGTGGCGCCGATGAGAATCCAGAGCGCACCGGGCAGATAACCGAATTGCGCCGCAAGCACCGGCCCTACGAGTGGCCCCGGCCCCGCGATGGCGGCAAAGTGATGACCGAATACGATCCACGAATTCGTTTTGACATAGTCCCGCCCGTCATCATGCACGCACGCGGGAGTGGCACGTTGCTCGTCGAGAACGAGTACTTTTGTGATGAGCCATTTACTATAAAAGCGATACGCGATGGCAAAGACGCACACAGCGGCGACCACGAGCCAGAGAGCGTTGATGGTTTCGTGCCGATCCAACGCGATAACCGCCAGGCATCCCGCACCGATGACACTGATGGCAACCCACAACAAGACGGAGAGAATTCGTGATTTCATGTCCCAGAAAGAAGTCTATCCATTTACCCTTCAATTTCTAAAATTGCAATGCCTCAAAAAAAATTACCGGAAAAAATTCTAATGTGCGAAGCCTCGAAAAAAAGCGCACTCCGACGATGCATTTTTTTATTGCTCCACCACACCCTTCGAGCCAGCTTGTCTATCCGCAAAATCCAGAAAGTCGAAAGTCGCCGTACAATGCACCTCAATCCCTCCCAAGCCCTCGTCGTCGCCACCCGCGAAAAACGCCTGCTCGTTCTCGCCGGCGCGGGCACCGGGAAGACCGCCACCAGCGTGCACTGGGTTGCCGACATCATCCGCAAAGGCACGCCCCGCAGCGCCGTGTTAATGATTACCTTCACCCGGAAAGCCGCAACCGAAATGGCGACCCGCGTCGAACGTCTTATTTCCAGCATTCCGAAAAAATCGACCCATGACGTCCTCAACGTCGGCACCTACCACGCCATCGCCAGCATCCTGTTGCGCCAGGAGGCGGAGAAGTTCGGCCTGCTCAACCGCCGCTTCTCCACGCTCGACGAATCGGAGGCACAATCGATCTGGAAGTCGGCCCTCAAACAATGCAGCGTCGATCCCAAGTCACCGCTGTTCTCGCCGGGAAAATTGCACGCGCGTTATTCCCTCGCCCGCAACACCTGCGCCGACACCGAAGCCCTCATGGCCGACACCTTCGGCGGCAACTATATGACCTCGGCCATGCGCGTCGTGCGCACCTACGAGGAACTCAAGCGCGCTGCCAACGTCGTTGATTACGACGACCTCCTCGTCCTCTGGGCGCAACGCATGCACCGCGAACCGGAGTACGCCGCGAAGTTGCGCGCCCGGTGGAAATTCGTCCTCGTCGACGAGATGCAGGACAATAACAAGCTCAACCAGCTCATTCTCGACGGGCTCAATCCCGAGCACCTACTGGTTGTCGGAGACGCAAACCAATCGATCTACGGATTTCGCGGTTCCGACGTCAGCCTCATTGTCGATTTTCCGCGTCGCAACGCCAACGCGAAGATACTCAAACTCGAAGACAATTACCGCAGCGGCCAGGCTATCCTCGACCTCGCCAACGAAATCGTTTCGCGGGAGCAGGCGGCCCTGACCTTGCACAGCGCGAAGACCTCCGAAGCGATCATCGATTACCGCATGTACCTGACCCCGCAGGATGAAGCCAACGGCGTCGTCGGCTGGGTCAAGGACGGCGTCAAGGCCGGGAACAAGGCAATTCAATACTCCGTCTTGTCCCGATCCTCGCGCACGCTCACTGCGCTTGAAGTCGCCCTCAACTTTCACCAGATCCCCTACAAGAAATACGGTGGACTGACCCTGGCCGATTCCGCCGAAGTGAAGGACTTCATCAGCTTTTTGCGCGTCGCCCACAATCCGCACGACCGCATCGCCATCCTGCGTGCGCTCACGCAATTTCCCGGCATCGGTGAAGGCACCGCCGCCAAAGCCATTGCTGCGCAGACTGAAGGTCTCTTCGACAAAACCATCTGGCCGGGCGCTGCCGCCGCCATGCCCGAATGGCTCGAAGACTTCCACAAGGCCAATACCCTGGGTGAAATGGGCCGCATGCTTCAGGAACGCATCCGACCGCTCATCCTGGCCAATTATCCCAAGGACGCCGAAGACCGCCTCGGAACGATCAACGCCCTCGTCAATTCGATGGACAAACTGAACGGATCGCTCGAAACCTTCCTCGACGGTTTCACTATCGACCGCACGAGCGACAGTTTTCATCCCGACACCGCCATCACGATTTCGACCATTCACTCGGCGAAGGGACTCGAATGGGACAACGTCTGGCTCATCGGCGCCGGATCGACCCAGATGCCGCATCCGCGCGCGCAATTCGAGAGCGAGCTCTCCGAGGAACGCCGCCTCCTTTACGTCGCCGTCACGCGCGCCCGCACCAATCTCGTCATCTCCTATTCCTCCGAGAATGACCGACGCCAGGGCCAGACCCCTTGCCGCATGTTGCCACCCAAAGCCCCCTGGAAATTCTCCCGCGCTGAAGCCGGACTTCAGAACCGTTTCGGTCCGATGCAACGCCCGCAAGCCGCTCAACAGCCACAGAGTATCTGACCATTGGCGCAAGTTGTTATCGCATCAATTGATAACAAAAGTTTTGAAGTGACTTTACGTTAAAAACTGCCATCGTTGGCCGTGGTGAATCGAAGTTTACTTTGGCGCATCCTCACTGCATCGGCGGCGCTACACATGGCAGTTCTCCTGCTCCTGTTCGCTTGGCCGAAAACAACTTCGTCCTCCGACAACAAAGTTCCCACGGTAGCCCCTGCTGTTGCCACCTTCACTGCCACTCCGGAAGGCTTTCAGGTCACGACCGCTCCCGCTCTTCTCCCCACAACACCTGAACAACCCACCGTCATTGCCCAATCGAAAAATCCCGCGATCCCCCTGCCTCCCGGATTTTCCCCCGCGGCAATGTCTCCCGATAACCCTGAAGCCATGAAAGAGCGCTTCACCAGTCTGCGCGAAGCCTCGCGGGCGGTCGACTCCTCCACAGTCGAGATTGGCAACGCCCGGCAAACGATCGTCTTCATTCTCGACAAATCCGGCAGCATGTACGAGACCGTGAGCGGCACGCGACGCATCGATTTTGCCACAAAGGAACTTCGCGAACGCATCGCTTCACTCGACAGCCGCACACAATTCAACATCGTTCTTTTTGCCGAAAAAACGATTCTCTTCCAATCGCAACCCGTCTTCGCCACCGCTGAAAATAAACTCAATGCCGTGCGCTTCATCCAGCGCGACGACACCTGCGGGGGCGAGACCGATTTTCCCGCCGGATACCAGGCGGCCCTTACCCAAAGACCCAATGCGATCCTCTTCCTCACCGATGGCGATCTGAACCTCAACGACCAGGAACTCGTTCCCGTCATTCGCATCCTGCGCGAGAAAAACCGCTGCAATCCCGCCCTCAACATCCTCGCCTTCTACGCCCGGCCCGAATCCAACGCCGACAAGGTTCTCGCCCGCCTCTGCGCCGATAACCGCGGCGAGCTCCACTATTGGAAGCCGGGAAAATCCAGACACCTGGCCCTCAACGAACGCAAAGCTTCCAGCGTCGAGACCGACGTGCAGACCGTTCCCTGATCGGACACGCGCCCTTCGCGATCAGAACAAGGCCGTTTGACGAAATAAACGGAATTTGCGAGAAGCTAAAAAATTGAACAGCGCAGATTCGCTTCAATTGTCGATCAACCGGATGCGGCCCCATGTTTCCCGATTCTTCGAACTTCCGGCATTGCCGTTCCAGATCAATTGTTGATGGCGCGCTTCGCCGTCGTCGCTATTGTCGATAGCCACATCGAAGAGCAATTCTTTCCCGGATTTCGGCTCGATTCCCAATACGCTCCAGGGCAATGTCACCGCCAGCGTATACCCGTCGCCGCCCACTTCCGGCACAAGCACGACCGGACATTGGACGGAATCCTCGGGATGGTCGATAATATGGATCTTTGCTTCCTTGCCCGCGCCGAGAAGAACCTGGCGGTCGTCGAAACGCAGGGAACCGGGAGCCTGCAAGTTCTGTCCGATGAAGAGTTCCACGCCATCTCCGTTCCAGAGCCGGTCGCCGCTCCGGGTATTGAATCCCGGCGTCGGATCCTTGACCTGGATGAGGAAATAAAGGTTCTTGTCGTCCCAGCAAAGACGGAAGTCGCCGCGCAATTTCTCATTGGGATTTCCCATTGCCAGACGGCTCGGCTCGATCGGTTCGGCGGGACGTCCCGGCCAATTGGCCGTGCTGCCGTTCATTTTCATTTCCGGCAGGGCGCGCGGAGCTGAAACCTCACGCACGGCCACTCCCTTCGCCTGACCACTGAAACGGGGATCATCGAAGACAAACGGTTTTTGTTTCCCAAGCATCACGTCGTAAATGTGGGAGTTGGTTTCGCGTGCCGCCGTCACGAGCGACTCATACACGCGGTCTCCCACATCGACCAGCCCGGTATTATTGCCCTCGCCGTTGAACCCCTCGAAGAAGCGCCCGGTGACCGACTGGTCGCCGTAGATGAACCATTGCGAACCGACGACAAATGGCAACGCGGCGGCTTGTTCGACATAATTCCGGTACGCTTTGGCTCGTTCCTCCTGATTGCGTACCTTTGCGCCGACTAGCCCGGTATCGGGCGCGCTGTAATACCATTCACTCAGGATAATAGGCTTGTCGCCGCTCCAGTCGCTGACGCGCTTGAGAAATGACGACTCGATGGAGTAGGTGTAGTAATTAACACTGACAACATCGGTGTATTTGCCGGTGACGCGTACAGCGGTTTCGTTATTGGACGTGCCCGGAGTCAGGCGGCTGCCGATCAGGAGGTGATTGGGATCATACTTGCGGTAGAGCCGTTCGAGCATGGAGTAATATGTTTCGAGATAATAGCGATAGAACGCATCCATGTCCGCAGCCGCTTCGGCCGTGCGGATAAAGAGCGGTTCCTCCTTCAGCGCGTTAAAGTCCGGGTACGGATTGACCGGCTTCCAGGCGGCGTTGAATTTTTCGATAGTCCCGTACTTTTCTTCCAGAGTCTTCACCAGCCGGGCCTTGGCGGCAACTTTGCTCGCGCGGTAGGAAGGCAACGTCTTGGGCAAGTCTTCGTAATGCGGTTCGTTGCTGTAAAAATAGCCGATAAGCAGCGGATCGCTGGCACGGGGCGGAAGGCTTTTGGCAAAACGTGCGTCCAGCGCCGCTTCAACTCCAGGGGCAAAGGGATCAACGACCGACGCCGCGCCGAATTTGTCCGGCAGCATGGTCAAATCCGGGCCCTTGCCCAGCGGCAGCATGGACACTCCGGGAAAATTCGCCGCGCGCATACTCCCGGTGTTCGTGGAGAAAGCGCCCGCGCTGTTGAATCCCCAACCGCGCAACCGTTTGACGACCTGACCGGTCCACTCCTCATCGGAGAAAGGGCGCCCGAATTTTCGTATCCAGTTCGCCGAGTAGAAGGAAAAAATGCCCCAATCCGGGCGGTTCTCCCGCCATGCTGTCTGGAAGGTCGTATCTTTTTTGTCCGGGAGCCATTCGTAAATTTTCTCACGTCCGGCGACCTTCGTAAAATCATCCACGCGCGCAATGCCGCAGACACCGAGTTGGAAAAACGAGTTTCCTTCCGGCGTCACCAGCGCCCAACGGCCTTCGACCTGTTCAACATGAAAGAATCCGGTTTTCTTCAGCTTGTATCGCTGTCCCGATCCGGCAAGTCCGCCGTAAATATCGAATAGCGGATTGGGTTTGTAGGCAGCCAATTCCTTTTCTTCCTTAACCGCATCGGCCTTGAGTTCATCATCGCTTTTGATTTTTCCAGGATAATCTTTTTTGTCGCGCTGGCCGTAACGGTCGATCAAGAAAGCGGGTTGATTGGCAGTTGCGGCAGCCGATGGCGTGGCCGCCCTAGCGGTAGGAAATCCCGTAACTTCCTCGGCCTTGATCGAGAACTCGGTCTTGCCTTTTTGTTCGGCAAATTTGAAATAATAGAGATAGGAAAAAATATTCCAATTGAAAGCCCGGTTGTCCTGAAGTTGCTGGTAGGCTCCGGGTAAAGTCAGCCGAACTCCCGAACCGGTCGAATCGACTATCGTGCAACTTT
The DNA here is from genome assembly GCA_002306945.1 of Methylacidiphilaceae bacterium UBA1321. GTDB lineage: Bacteria > Verrucomicrobiota > Verrucomicrobiia > Methylacidiphilales > UBA1321 > UBA1321. The sequence continues at coordinate 6,890 of DBTH01000014.1, forward strand.
GAGCCCAACCGTCCGACACGATTTGCTTGTCCTTGGTCTCCGGGAATGCGACCGCCGCTTTGGTTCCCAGCACGAACTGCCCACCCATGTTAAGCCGGATCGGCAGTAGCATGGAGAAGACGAAACTTTTGGCCTTGGGAGGCAGATCGGAAAAAGAAATCGTGGCCGATTCCGAATCCTGGATTTTGATCTGCAACCGCGCTCCCGAAGGATACCGGGCGCTCAACACGCCGCCTTCGAGTTCGACAGCCGGTTTCTCGCGCGAAGAGCTTCCTTCGATGAGCAGACCCGGCGCTTCCAGCACAGGCGATCCGAGAGCGTTCACGTCTATTTGAAGTCCCTTCTCCGTCAATTTAAGTTTTGCACCCGCCGATGCCTCGGCTATGGCAAGCAGGCTGACGAGTGAAATGATAACAGCGCGATTCAGGATGGAGTGGAGCTTCATGGATTGGGGTTATGATTCAGAATTGGGACGGATCGGTGACCGCGAGAGCGGCCCGGTCGGCTTTCAGGTATTCCACATGACCGTCGTAAAAAAGAACGTTACAGCCGTCACCTCCGTGTCTTTTGATGTCCGGGTAAGTGGAAGCCATCGAATAAGGCATCTGCCATTCCGTCGAGTCGCAGACAAACAAGCGTTTCGACGGAAAGGTGATATTGATTTTCATGAACGGAGAAGCCCAGGTGTACGCCTGTCCGTTGGAGGAATAACTCATGTAGTTGTACCTCGTCATCGTACCGGAGGAACTCGCCCCCTCATAACCTGGAGTGGCGTTCATTCCGTAACCCCACGCCCAATAATTCGTATCGGTCGATTTGATGGCGGTGCAGCGATATTGGGAATCGCAGATGTCGCTGAACATCGAAGCCGGCCCCAGGTAGGTTCTGAGAATATAGAACCAAAAGGCATTCCCAACGCCGGGCGCATTTTGAAACCGCGCGGGCAGACTCCACCCATTATTGTCGATGCAGTAACTTTCCGAGGCTTGATAGATGGTGCGAAGCCGGTTGGCGCATTTGATCTTCGAGGCCGTCTTCAGGGCGGTTTTAGCTCCGGAAATCGAAAGAGCGACCAGCACCGCGATCACGGCGACCACGGTGAGCAATTCCACTAATGTAAATCCGCGGACGAATCTTCCCCGCATGAAATTTCGACAGCCCTCAGAGGATTTTTTTATCGGATGGATGTTCATTCTATTTCTAAATTATCGCGATTCCCTATTGTAGGTAAAGCCACCCTTGATATATATAAAGCGTATCATGCCCGTTTCCATACGTGAGATCGCCCGGCTTTCCGGGGTCAGCGTCGCCACCGTTTCCCGGACGTTGCAGGGCAAGGGACGGGCTTCCCAGGCGACACGCGACCGGATTATCTCCATCGCTCGATCCTACGGCTATGTTCCCGATCCTCTCCTGTCCCGCGCCTTTTCCTATATCCGCACGCCAGGTCGTCAGGGTTACCGCGAAACGCTCGCTCTCATTATCGAATGGCCGACCGAGGAAGGGCCGGATTCCCAGAAGTTCATTCATGCCGGTGCCTCCGAGCAGGCAGCCGCCATGGGCTACAAACTGGAAGCTTTCACCGTTTCGGGCCGTCCTTCCGACCAGCGTCGTTTGAGCCGGATGATTCAGGCCCGTGGCATCCGAGGCGTCATCGTTATTCCACGCCTTGGCTCGACCCGCGCCCGGCTCGATTTCAACTGGTCGAAATTTGCCGGTGTCGAAATCGGTCGCACGCTCTGGTATCCGACCAACCTCCACCGCGTCGAGTCCGGCGGTTACCAAAAAGTCCTCGAAGCCTTTCATATCCTGAAAAAGATTGGCTACAAACGCATCGGTATGGCTGTCGAACCGACCCAGAACCGGCACCAGCACGGCATTTACTATTCCGCCTTCCTGCTCACCCAGTTGAACCTGCCCGCCCGAAATCGCGTGCCCATCTTTGCCCCAAACGGGCTCTGGAACGAAAGCACCTTCCGCCACTGGCTCCGGCGCGAGAAACCCGACGTCCTTTTTCTCAACAAGGTCAACACCCTCTCGGTATGGCTTGAAAAGCTGCACGTGCGCGTTCCCCAGGATCTTTCCCTCTTCTGCGCCAACGCGCCCGCACCCCACTGGAGCGGACTGCGGCGGGATTACTCCGGAATGGGCCGCAGGGCGGTCGAGTTGGCCGCCCAACTCCTGAGCAATGACAAAATCGGCCTGTATGGCAATCCGCATAGTATTCAAATCGACGAGTTTTGGCAGGCCGGAGAAACCCTTTCCCGCCCCATCTCAAAGTTGCTCACTCCGGAAGGCTTCCTGCGCTCCTATTTTGAACCCTTGCGGGAAAAGTAACTTCCCGCAATGACTTCGCTTCTGCTGGTTTCGGATCAATCCACCTTAAGCTTGAGAAATACCGGCTTCAACGCTTCGCTCCACTTCGCGTAACCTTCCGGTCCCAGATGTAATTTGTCCTCTCTGAAATAACGCGGGTCGGGAGTATTGTCCGCTTGCGCGAGCAAGGGAAACAAATCGAGCAACGTGACGCCTTGCTGACCTTGTGCCAGTTTCCGTATTCCATCGTTCAAGGACTGTAACTGAGCCAGTTCGATGGGCGCTTGAGGACTCTCCCGCGGGGGCGCCGTACAAAGGACAATGGGCGTCGACGTGGCTTCCTTGTGTGCCAGTTCGATCAAGGCCGTTATATTGAAAAGGATGTCCTCAACCTTGCTGCGCGCGCTCAGATCGTTGGTTCCAATCAGCAAGACGATCGCCTTGGGGTGCAGATCGAGCACATCTTCCTTGAAACGAAACAGCAAGCCACCCGAGGTGTCGCCACCGATTCCCCGGTTGGCAATCGGGAGCTTGTCGAAGGCCTTGTTCATCTCCTCCGGCTTCCAGTTGCCCGTCAACGAATCCCCGGCGAAAACAATCGTGTTCTGATCCTGGCCTCGTCGGGTCCAGAAATACTTCCGGTTATCGGTCATCCATTTGTAGACGCGAACGCGCCCCTTGCCGGGCCAATCCGCCGAATTGGCCGGGTCTGGATAAGGCGTCGGACCGGCGCTCTCCTGTGAACGGATCGGAACAATACCGAGAGCCAACACGGTCGAAACGAGAAAACAGTGAACCCAACGACTTCCAAACAAACGGTTGTTTTTCATATATATAAAATCCAAAAATCATCAAAAGGACGACTTCCTGCGTTTGCCACAATAGAGAACCAGACTAAACAGGGCGGCGCCAATAGCGGCCAGTTCGGTCGCTGTTGGCTCGGGAACAACCGTGATTGAACCGATCCCGCCATCGACAAAGACCGTATCGAAATGACTGTTCAAATAAGAAAAATCATATGTTCCGGCCACAAGTGAGGTTCCCGCAATCGAAACAGAATTAAAAGTCAGGTGCTGGTCGAGAACGATCCGCGATGTACTCAAGGCGATCAAGCCGCCGTCGCTGACGACATCGTTGTTGAAATTCAGGATCGTCGTGGCCGAATTGCCCCAGGTGATATTGCCGGTATAGGCGCTGGCCGAGGCGAGGCTCAGATAAACCGTCCCGCCTCCAGTGAGGGAAAGATCGCCCGCCCCTGAAACCGATGTGAACGAAATGGTAAAAGTGCGGGTTGTATACGACGTGTCGAGATAGGTTAATCCGCTGTTGGTAAAAGTGCTTACATTGAGGATGGCATCCGCACCGGCCGACAGAGAAGCGCCTCCGCCCAGTGAAGTCAATTTATAGATCGTGGTGGAATTTCCCGATGACGCACGAACGGTCAATTTATTGCCGGAACCTGACGACAACGTCAGACTCGTATTGGCGTTGCCGAATGTCGTATTGGAAGTGGGTGTGCGCATGCCATATCCGTTGGAAACAAAAGAATTGTCATTCAAAGTCGTTGCATTGTTGCCTCCACCGCTGGATTGATCGTACCAGGCGGCCAGTGTCACCACTGTCTGACCGTTGGCCGTCGTCATATCCTGTTGTAAATAATACGTCGCGGCACGCATGGCATCGATGCTTGAGATGAAAATCAGAAACGTCAGAATGGAGATGGGTAGACTGTTTTTCATACATCTACGCGGTGTCCCGATGCAGTCCGCTAGACCGGCCAGTGAAGTCTGTTTCATGGCTGTTTTTTATCATATGCTAACAGACTGACAAGAGACCTCTTTGAGTAACAGTTACTCATTTTACCGCTTCTCTTCCTTGAAATAAGCTCGCGCTCAGATTTCTCTATTATTAATATTATCTTTCAATGAGTACTACTTCTTCCCGTTTTCCCGATTTGCTTGCGTCCCCGAAGGCCGTCTTTTTCGCAGGCAATTCCGACAATTACCCTCGTTCCGCCAAGGCACGAGGGCCTGCCACCTGGGAACTTGATTCTACAAGACTTTCCCTGATCCAGCAGCCAAACGGACGAGTGAAAATCGATGTAGAAAGCGCCGTAGAACTCAAGGAAATCATCCTTCGCTGGGATGTTCCCTTTCCTGCAGGTTCGCGTTTTCTCGGAGATGCCTGGGAACGCTCCTACGGTGATCTTGAGTGGCGCGGGGCCACGCCGCACCGGTTGATGCCCTGGTATTTCCTGGCCAGCAATGAACAGGAAACTGCTGGTTACGGCGTCGAAACCGGCGCCTCAGCCCTCGCCTGCTGGCAGGTTGATGCCACCGGCGTGATCTTGCGTCTCGACGTGCGTTGTGGAGGTAACGGCGTGCGCCTCGGATCCCGTACTTTGCATGCGGCCACTTTAGTACAGAGATTGCCCATCGAGGGGGAAACATCCTTTATAGCGGCTCGCGCTTTGTGCGCCGCTCTATGCCCCAAGCCGCTCCTGCCGCAGGAGCCCTGTGTCGGTCACAACGACTGGTATTGGCTATATGGAAAGAATTCCGAGGCATTGATACTCGAAGCTACCAGCCGCTTTCTGGAGCTTTATCCGACGGACGCCAAAGTGCGCCCCTGGTCGGTAATCGACGACGGCTGGCAACAGCCGCTCAACGCACCCGGCCTTTTTTGTAACGGCGGTCCCTGGCGTGAGGGTAATTCCCTCTTCCCCGACATGGCGGCGCTGGCGCAGAAAATCAAGAGCCTCGGCGCACGCCCAGGCATCTGGATGCGACCACTCAAAACGCGGGAAGAAGTTCCGGATTCGTGGAAGATCCGTTGTCCGAAACCGAATGTCGAGGAGGGCGGCTATACGCTCGACCCGAGCGTTCCCGAGGTTCTGGAACAGGTTGGCACCGACATCGCCCGGTTGCGGAATTGGGGCTATGAATTGATCAAGCACGACTTTTCGACCTTCGACATCACAAGCCGTTGGGGATTTGAAATGAGCCGCAACGCAGCCGATTTCGCTCCGGAAGGCTGGTCCTTTGCCGATCCGACCCGGACTACCGCCGAAATCGTCACAGCTCTTTTCCAGACCATACGCACCGCAGCGGGGCCCGACACGCTGGTCATCGGTTGCAACACCATCTCCCACCTCTCCGCGGGACTTTTCGAAGCGCAAAGAATCGGGGACGATACTTCCGCTCTCAATTGGGACCGAACCCGTCGCATGGGAATCAATACGCTGGCGTTTCGCCTTCCCCAACACGGCACCTTTTACGCCGCCGATGCCGATTGCGTGCCGGTCAGCCCGCACATCCCGCAACGTCTGACCGACCAATGGCTCGACCTGGTCGCTCGAAGCGGAACGCCCTTGTTTCTCTCCATCGATCCGAAGGCTTGTCCCGCCCCGCAGAAGGAAACGATTCGTCGCGCCCTTTCCCAGGCCGTCCATCCCCTGCCCCCGGCGCAACCTCTCGACTGGTTCGACACTGCCGTGCCTTCGCATTGGAAATTGCAAGGAGAGGAAACGGTCTTCGACTGGAGCGAATGGCATGCCGGATAAGCACTAACGGATTGCTGATTAAGTTTCAGGCCGCGTAGTGCCGATAAAGCATGGATGACCGGCGACATTTCACCGCGCCGATCCCGATGAAATGGAGATGGATTCGAACATGCTGTATTCGCGAGGGTTGGTTCCGGCTCCTCCGACAACCCGTGCGGCCCCTCGTGCGAATGATGTATTCAAGACTCCGCTGGGATGCGTTTACGTGCTGGCCTTCGGATTGCCCAGACCGTTTCACCGGATTCTCCTGCAAAACTGGAGTTACTGTTCCACGCTGCGTTTTCATCTGTTGACCGACCAGACGGAAGCCTGGAGCCGGATCATGCCCTCCTTCACCGGAAATCTCCGGTTGGTGGCGACAACGCCAGAAGGACTCTTCCGCCGAAGCCCTTCCTATTTCGGCTGCATGGATTTCGAGGATTTTACGCGACGCTTCCTATCGAAGTTTTACAATCGCATCGATGGCTGGACGGCCTGCGGATTGCGTCCTCTGCTGGATGAACTATTTCGGCTGGACTCTGAAAGTCCGTATTGGGGATGGATGGATTACGACGTTCTGCTCAATCCGGACGCAGTGGGATCGATCATGGAACGCCGCGAATCCGCCGGGCTTTTTTATCCGATGGATGGCCCCGTCTGGGAACACTTCAAACTGTTCCACCGTTCGCTGGATCTGAAATCGCATTTTGACGACATCAAGTTTGCTGTGGATGTGGAAAACCGCCCTCTGGAAGTGCAGACCGCTTATTTTGTGACCGACAAAATCCCCCTCTCCCGCATTCCTAATCGCAGCATCGCCTGCCATTGGAAATTCTACGACCGCTTCCGGATGATCAACCAGTACGACGTCCATGTAGCCTCATCGTTTGCCATGAAAAGCGAGACCGGTTTTGAAGTGGTTTACTTCATTGCCGACACCGAATCGCGGGCCTACAGCGACAACGCCGTCTCGAAAATCCAGGCGCTCTGGTCCGCCGGACAAACCCCGGTCTTCCGTTACGTCCGTCAGGCGTGAAGCCATGCGGAGCCCTGCCGGGAATCGGTTCCGTTCCGGCTGGATTGGATGAAAAAGTCCATACGTCATTTGCGCCGGTCTCAGTTCAATGCGATCTTTTAACAGCATGAAACCATGGTTCTCGTTATCGGTTCGACTATTGTTTTTAGCGGGGATTGCCGGGGCGATGCTGAGTGCATTACAGGCTCAAATCATCTACAATTTCGGCACCAGTGCCGGAACCAATCTCCCCACATCCGACACGATTGACCATGTCTCGGCTGGTGCGGTGACCTACGCCAACACGCAGGGTACGGTCGGTTATTCCAATACGGCAGCCTATGTCTCCAGCGGTTACACGGGCGCATCGGGAGGTTATGGCTATTACACGAGCGGCTTCAACTCGGGAACTACGGTCAATACGCTCAGTTCGGGGTATTTTTCCCTGACGGTGACGCCTGAGACCGGTTACGATTTAACCATCACTTCGATCAGTCTCGGCTACCGGACGATCAAGGTCAATGAAGCGCCCACCACGATCACCCTCTATTCCAGCGTCGACAACTATCAAACCGCCTTATCGTCCTTCACCCTGACGCAGAATGGAAACTGGCATCTGCTCAACAGTTGGCTGACATCCAGCCTGACGGATAACGAGGCGATCACGCTGCGCTTCTATCTCACCGGCACCAACGGAAGCACCAATCTCGGCAGTTTCCGCATCGACGATCTGACCATCGGGGCTTCCGCCGTTCCCGAACCAGTCGCGGCCTCGCTCATACTGGTGGGGTTGTGCCTGATCGCAGGCATCAGGCGAAAGATCAAAACTTCTTCTTTTTGCCCTTTGCTTTTGAAGTGCGGTAGCTGACCGGTTTGGCGGCGGCGGGTTCGAGTTTGGCGATGCCAGACTTTTCCTTGAGTGCGACGATCTGATCGCGCAGCAGTGCCGCCTTCTCGAATTCGAGGGAACCGCTGGCCGCAAGCATCTCTTCCTCCAACTCTCGCAGCACATCGAGCGTATCGAGGTCGCTGCCGGTTTCACGGACAACGCTCGCCTCGACCTCCTTGCCCTTGAGTAAATTCGCCAGACTCTCCTGCACGGCGCGTTGAACCGTCCGGGGCGTGATATTGTGCGTCTTGTTGTAGGCGAGCTGCTTTTCCCGGCGCTTGCGGCTGACTTCGAGCAGTCCCTTGATCGAACCGGTCAGCGTGTCAGCGTAGAGAATGACCAGCCCGTTGGCATGACGCGCGGCGCGACCTGCCGTCTGGATGAGCGACGTTTGCGAACGGAGAAAGCCTTCTTTGTCGGCGTCGAGAATGGCCACGAGAGAGACTTCAGGTAGGTCGAGTCCTTCGCGCAGGAGGTTAATGCCGATCAGAACGTCGACCGTGCCGGTGCGCAGTTCGCGCAGGATTTCGACCCGTTCGATCGTGTCGATTTCAGAATGCAAATAACGAACCTTGATATTGAGATCACGCAGGTAATCAGCGAGGTCTTCGGCGGTGCGTTTGGTCAGAGTGGTAACCAGGACACGTTCCTTCGATTCGACGCGCTTGCGAATTTGTTCGATGAGATCGTCGATCTGCCCGGTCAACGGTTTGAGAATAATCTCGGGATCGAGCAGTCCGGTCGGGCGAATGACCTGCTCGACGACGATGCCGCCCGCCGCTCTGACTTCGTAGGGAGCGGGTGTGGCCGAAACGTAGATGCGTTGACCGACGAGTTCGTCGAACTCGGGGAACTTGAGCGGGCGGTTATCGAGCGCTGAGGGCAGGCGGAATCCGTGTTCGACGAGCACCGTCTTGCGCGAACGATCGCCTTCGTACATGCCGCCAATCTGCGGAACCGTGACGTGCGATTCGTCGAGGACGGTGAGAAAATCCTTCGGGAAAAAGTCGATGAGTGTGAACGGACGCGAACCTGGCTCGCGGCCGCTCAGGTGGCGGGAATAATTTTCGATGCCGCTGCAAAACCCCATTTCCTCCATCATTTCGAGATCGTAAGTCGTGCGCATCTTGAGGCGTTGGGCTTCGAGAAGCTTGCCGTTCTTTTCGAGTTCCTGGATGCGTCCGTCCATCTCCTTGCGGATTTCCACAACGGCGCGGCGCATCTTCTCGTGCGGCGTGACGAAGTGGCGGGCCGGAAAGAGAACGAGTTCATCCAGGTGGACATCAATCTCTCCGGTCAACGGATCGAAGCGGCACATGCGATCGATCTCGTCGCCGAAGAATTCCACACGCACGGCGTCCTCGGTGTAGGCGGGACAGATTTCCACCACGTCGCCCCGGACGCGGAATTGGCCTCGCATGAGGACGGTGTCGTTGCGGGAGTACTGCATTTCGACGAGCTTGGCGAGGAGTTGTTCTCGGGTGAGGAATTCGCCCTTCTTCAACTTGAACATCATGTTCTCGTAGTCCTCCGGCGAGCCCAAACCGTAAATGCACGAGACGCTCGCCACCACGA
>DBTH01000134.1 GCA_002306945.1 Methylacidiphilaceae bacterium UBA1321
GGGAGCCGGCGGCGGCGTTGCGGGGGTTGGCGAAGAGGGGTTCGCCTTGGGCGGCGCGTTGGGTGTTGAGTTTATCGAATGCGGCGCGGGGGAAGTAGACTTCGCCGCGGGCTTCGAGGATGGGAACGGCGTGTTTGAGGGTCATCGGCAGGGCGCGGATGGTGCGGACGTTTTCGGTGATGTCGTCGCCGACGGTGCCGTCGCCGCGGGTGGCTGCCTGGATGAATTTGCCATTTTCGTAGCGGACGCTGACGGCGACGCCGTCGATCTTGGGTTCAACGGTGAAATCTGGCGGCGCGGCGAAGAGGTCTCCGGTGGCGTTGCCGAGGGCTTTTTGGACGCGTTCGAGGAAGGTGATGACGTCGGCGGAGGAGTAGGTGTTGTCGAGGCTTTCCATGCGGATGGCATGGGTGACTTGTTTGAATTCGGAGAGGGCGTGGCCGCCGACGCGTTGGGAGGGAGAGTCGGGTGTGATGAATTCGGGGTATTGGGCTTCGAGGTCGAGGAGTTCGTGGTAGAGCCGGTCATAGTCCTGGTCGGAAATGCTCGGCGCGGCGTCGATGTAGTAGGCGCGGTTGTGTCCGTTGATTTCGGCGACGAGTGAGGCGTGTCGTTGGGCGGCTTCTTTTTTGTTCATGCGCAGGGAGAAAGGCGTTTTGACGGGATTAACGGAATTTACGTGATTGGAGGGGATTCAGAGGAGAGAATCTGGTTTTGTCGTTCTTTATTGGATGGAATTGCTCACTACAATAGAGAGAGTGTGGGAATGAAAGCTTGTTAGTTTATCGTTTTTTTAACAACGAAACAAGGTGTTGATGCGAAGTCGTGGGGTTGTTTTTTAGTCTTTGTTTTGCTCGATGGATTCGTCGTTGTCGTTGGGAGGAGGGGCGGGTTTCCAGAGGGGGTTCTGGACGCGGGCGACGGTGATGTTGGATTGGTGGGAGACTTTTTGGGCGACGAGGAGGGCGGCGGGAATGTTTTGTCCGGCTTCGACGGCGTAGAGGCGGGTGGTGTGGGCGAAGCCGGGGATGTTGGCTTGGCCGAGGTCGGTGAGGGTGTAGTCGTCCTGGAGTTGGGCGGCGGCGGCTTCGGAGATGAGGATGCGGGTGCTGTATTGTTTGGTGAGGGATTCGAGGCGGGGGGCCATGGTGACGGTGGCGCCGATGCCGGAGTAGCTGAGGCGGTGGGAGGAGCCGACGTTGCCGACGAGGGCGGGGCCGGTGTGGATGCCGATGCCGCATTCGAAAATTTCGTGGTCGATGCCGGCGCGGCGGGTTTTGTAGTTGGACAGGGCGTAGCGCATGGCGATGGCGCAGTTGACGGCGCGTTGGGCGTGGCCGGGCTGGTCTTCGGGGGCGTTCCAGAAGGCCATGATGCAGTCGCCGATGTATTTGTCGATGGTGCCTTCGTGTTGGAAGATGACTTCGCTCATGACTTCCATGTATTCGTTGAGGACGGAGACGACTTCTTGGGGGTCTTTGTTGTCGCAGTATTTGGTGAAGCCGCGGATGTCGCAGAAGAGGACGGTGAGTTCGCGTTTGGTGCCGCCGAGTTTGAGGGCGTCGGGGTGGGTGAGGACGCGGTCGAGGATTTTAGCGGGCAGGTAGGCGGCCATGGCGGCCTTGATCTGGCGTTTCTGGCGGTTTTCGCCGAAGTAGAGGTGGGCGGTGATGGTGAGGATGGTGAGGACGATGGCGATGAGGGGGCGGACGGTGGGTATCCAGAGGTGGCCGTAGTCGAAGGCGAGGTAGGAGAGGATTCCGTAGAGGACGATGCCGCCAAGGCCGATGGGTAGGGTGTATTTGAGGTGGGCGTGGAGGATGCCAAAGCCGATGGCCAGGAGGATGAGGAATATGGCGGGCAGGGCGAGGATCGGGGGAAGGGTGCGGAGGAAGTCCTGGTGGAGGATGTTTTCGATGGCGTTGAGTTGGACGGTGACCAGCGGTGCGCCTTGTTGGAGGGCGGTGTTGCCGGTATCGAAGCCGACTCCGGTGAAGCCGACGACGACGATGTTGCCGGTGAGTGGGGGGAGGAGTTTGAGCGACTCTTTGAAGTTGGGTTCGAGGGCGAGGGCTTCTTCGAGGTTGGCCTTGCCGCTGAGGAGGTGGAGGAGGTCGTAGTAGGTGATGCTTTTGAAGTCGGTCTGGGTGCGGCGGTAGTTGACGAGGAGTTGGCCGCGGTTGTTGATGGGGATGTGGAGCGAGGGTTTGCCGGGAATGGGGAGGGTGATCTGTTTGCCGATTTCGATGGTGACGGTGTCGGGGGCTATCTGGAGGTACTGGATGACGGTTTGGAGGGAGAGGGTGGGGAAGAGTTTGCCCTGGTAGTTAACGAGGAGTGGGAGGTAGCGGCGGACGCCGTCGGTGTCGGGTTCGCTGTCGGCGAAGGCGAAGAGTGAGTTTTGGAGGAGTCCGGGGATTTCGGTACCGTCTTTGTTTTTGTAGGTGTCGAAGGGGAATTGAACCGACGATGTGGGTGGCAGTTCGGAGAGGTCTCCGTTCACCTGGGTGAAGGGGCGTGTGGGGCCGAGTTTGTCGAGGGGTTTTGGGGTGTTGTGGGATTGGAGGTCAGTGTAAGCGCAGCTGATGAATCGGGGGAAAAGTTGTGCGCCTTCAACGAGGAGTTCGTCGTCGTGTGAGGCGTCGAGCTTGGGGTCGGTGAAGAGAATATCCCAGGCGACGACGGCGGGTTTTTCGTCGGCGAGGTGGGCGAGGAGTTTGGCGTGGATGCTGCGGGGGAAAGGCCACGCGGTGTCGAGGCGGGTGGTGCTGCTGTCGTCGATGCCGACCAGGACGATGCGCGGGTCGGCGTTTTCCTCGGAGGTGGGATGGAATTGGTCGCGGAGTTTGAAGAGGGCGTTGAGGGATTGGTGTTCGAAGTTCTGGAAGACGGTGGTCAGGCCCAACAGCCAAATAAAAAGGGTGAGGGCGGCGGCCTGGGTGATGACGAAAATCGTGGAGGATTTTTTCATGGGCGTTTCCATAGACCGGATTAACGGAATTCGCGAAAAGGTAAAGGCTGAAGGAAGGGGCGAAGGGATGATGGCTTTTTTGGATTGCCGCAGGGGCGTTGAGCCGCGAGGATGAATCGTTGCTTCGAACTCTTTTTTACGCATGCGGCTTTTAACTCCAGTGATGTGGTTGTGGTTGGGGAGCGCCATGACCTTGTGGGCAGCGGCGGAAAGCTCGGCGCGGTTCAGCTTGGTGGAGGAAATGCCTCCCGTGCTGGAGAGTGACGTGCAGAAGAACGATCCCGATACGCCGGTGATTTCTCCGGTCGATTATACCCGCGAGGGGAACGATTTTTTGATTAAGCAGACGGCGGCTCTTTCAGGAGGCGATGCGTGGGTCAAAATCGTCAACGATTGGATCGAACCGATCACGGCCCCGGACGGCAGCGCGCCCGATGTGCGACCGGATCAAATGATGTTTGTCCAGGTCAAGGGCGATGTGAAGTTCGCTTCTCCCGGCCAACCGCCCCAGGCGGTGCAGGAGGGGCAAATTTATCCCGGTAGCGGGATGGTTACGACGGGAGAAAAAAGTTCGCTGGCGGTTTTTGTCGGCGGGTTGAATTCAATCCGGATTGGGCCAAAGACGGGGATTTCGATAGAATACCAGATTTTTGGTCCGTTTCGCTCACAGCCTTCGGGGCCTTCGACGCAACGGCGCACGACGCTCATTCGGGTGGATGCCGGGTTGGTGAGTTGCAAGGTCGGCTACGAGACCGGGGTGACGCAATATGTCGAGGTGCGGGCCGATAACGGTTCGGCGATTGCGTCGTCGGGAGATTTTATGGTGTCGGTGAGCCGGGAACGTTTCGAGGCGGCCGCGGCGCGCGGTTCGGTGCGGGTCACTGACGGGAACCGGAAAGATGTGGCGGTGTTGGTGGTGAGCAAAACGAGCGGCTTGCAATTGGCGCGGACGCCGCCTGTCTCGGGGCAATTGGCGCAGATGACGGCCGATACCCGTTTTTTGACGGAGATGGTGGATTTTGTTAATGCTGTAAATAGTCACGCAAGCGTATTGTTGGGGCGTCAAGCCCGCGGCGAAACGCTCAGCGAATCGGAGACGGGATACCTCGAAAAATTGCCCATTTTTTTCTATTTAAGGAGAGTGCGGGCAAGTACCGGAAAGTAAACCAAGGCCGACCGTTTAGGAAGTTGATAGAAAGAGTGGGTAGTTTTACTTGCGTCTGATAATGGCTCTGTTAGCCTAAGTATCCGGAGGACATTAAATCGACATCATGAAATTTTCGTTTGCCCACAAAATGATGACAGCTGTTCTGGCAGTTTTTGTTATCGGTAATGTTAACTCAACTTGGGCGGACGATTTCTTTTCGGTCGCGATCAATTCCAAGGATCAACTGGTGATATTCGCTCCCTCCGGCGACAAGCTTGCGGAATTGAATGATAAGACTTTGTCCCAGCCGGTCAAGATCGGCCATGTTTCCCTGCAGATCAGTTATGGTCGTGACGCCAACGGATTGCTGACGGCGTTGTTGTATGCCAAGCCAGCCGACGCGACGCCCTTTTCATTCACCGTACTCGATAACAAAGTCGAGGCGGATAAAAACAGCGTCGTTACACTCACTTTTGCGAAAGATCTGAAGAAAGTAGCGATTGATCCCGGTCTGGTTGGCAAGGTTAATGTTAATGGCTCGAAGATTCCTAATACCGTTTTGGTGGGAAATTACGTCAAGACGCCCCCAACGCCTCCTCCGGCCCCTGTTCCTGCGGCGGTTACTGAATCGAACACGGACAAGAATAAGCCTGCGGTAGCCGATAAGCCTGCCGCTACGGCTCCTGCTTCCGCCCCTGTTCCCGTCAGTTCGACGGCTCCCGCAGCGGCCAAACCGACCACCTTGCCCAATGGCGACGAAGTTCCCCCGAACATCGAAGGCGGCAAAAAAGATTCCGGCGATTCCTCTCTTTATTTGAATTCCAAGGCCGCTTTCTGGTCTGAACCGATCACTCCGTACAACCCGTCCGCTTTACCTCCGATCAGTTCGACCGAGGTCAAGCTGCTCGAAATCAGAGGGACAGTCACGGTGGCCCAACCTGGCTCCACGCAGGAAATTCCGGCCACTGAGGGTATGCTCCTGCCTCCCGGTTCGGTGGTCAAAACAGCGACCGACAGTTGCGTCGCGGCATTCATGGGTGGAGTCAATTCCGTCCGCGTCTATCCCAATTCCGAGCTCACCGTGCAGCAGAACCTCTCCGAAGGCAAACGCGAAACCGTTGTCGACATGAAAAAGGGGGTTGTTTTTGCCAATGTAGGCCAGCGCGATGGCGAGAAGCAGGATTTCAAAGTCAAAAGCGCGATGGGTGTGGCCGCTGCCAAAGGTACCGCGTATGTGGTGCGTGTTGAAGGCAATCTTCTCTTTGTCGCGGCATTGATCGGCATGGTCGACGTGACCGATGCCAACGGCAAACTCATCGGCACCGCCCAACCTTCCGCGCCTGGTTATCCCGGCATTGTCGCCAACCGCGTTGCCAGCGAAACGGCCAACAACGCCATACTCGCCTTGATCGTTGCCATCGTTCAGAAATTCAATACGAAGGTCAACGACCTCATGGCCAAAGACCCCGCAGCATTGACGCAGGCCGAGAAGGACTGGCTGTTGCGCGTACCCCGCCTGGCGGAACGTTATGCCGAGATTCTCAACGAGGCGCTTCGGATAACCGACCCGCGTTCCGGGGGCAGTACCAACGGTGCCCGTGGACTTCAGCCCGCAGGTGGCGGCTTCGAGGGCGGATTCAATGGTGGCAATCACGACATCAATCTGAATCCGGATTCGCATATCAAGAAAACTTCCCCGGCTTGATATTGCCGGCCAGGACAATTCATAAACGGATGGCTCAACGGCCTTCCTCTCTTGAATTGCGCCGTTGAAAGACGGTTGTCCGCCTGCGTTGCGAGGGAATGTGATTTTTTACGTTTTGAACTTTGCCTTTGGCCATTTGCGGTACAAACTGAAAAGATGCGTATTTTCACAGGAGTCAAACCATCCGGTCATTTGCAGATCGGAAACTATTTTGGCGCAATCAAACCGGCGCTGGAATTGCAGAATCAGGGCGAGGGGATTTACTTCATTGCCGACTATCACGCACTGACCACGGTTCACAACGCGGCGGATTTCCGCTCCTACATCGAGGAAGTGCAACTTGGCTGGCTCGCCTGCGGCCTTGACCCGAAGAGATCGATCTTTTTCCGCCAGAGCGCCGTTCCCGAGGTCAACGAACTGGCCTGGCTCCTGTCGATCATCACGCCCATGGGATTGCTCGAACGATGCCACGCCTACAAGGATGCGCTGGCCAACGGTTTCGCTCCCAGCCATGGCCTCTTTGCCTACCCGGTTCTGATGGCCGCCGACATTCTCCTTTACCAGGCCGACATCGTTCCGGTTGGCAAGGATCAGAAGCAGCATGTCGAAGTGACGCGCGATTTGGCGATCAAGTTCAACGAAAAATTCGGCAATGTCTTTCACATACCCCAGCCGCGCATCTCGGAGGAAGCCGCCACGATCATCGGCATCGACGGTCGCAAGATGTCCAAGTCTTACGACAACACCCTCCAGCTTTTCGGCGATGACAAGGTCTTCAAGAAGCGCGTCATGGGAATCAAGACCGATTCCACTCCCATCGAAGCGCCCAAGCCGGTCGAGGGTTCCACGCTGGTCGAACTTTTCAAACTGGTCGCCACGCCCGAGGAACTCGCCGCCTACAAGGTCGACATGCAGAAGGGCGGGAAAGGCTACGGCGATTACAAAAAGCTGTTGCTTGAAAAGCTCCAAAATTATTTCGCTCCGATCCGCCAGCGCTATTCTGAACTGAAGGCCCATCCCGACGACGTTCGCGACATCATGGCTGATGGCGCAAAGCGTGCTCGGGCCATTGCCGACCAGACCCTCCAGGCCGCGCGGCATGCGGTCGGGCTTGCCTGAAACGGCATTTCACCCTAACTACAGTAGGACTCCCCACAGGCATGTCAGACACCACCGTCGAAAATTCCGATCAGGAGAATCAACCGCAGCAACCGGTCGAACCGGCTGCCGCGGAAACAGAAACTTCTGCGACGGAGTCTGCATCTTCCGCAGAGTCTGCCGAAACGTCACCGGACAATGCCGCGCCCGCGGACGCTTCCACTCCCGCTGTTGGCGAAGCGGAAACACCCGCTGCGGCTCCTATTCCTGCTGAAACCCCTGCCCATGACGCCGGAACGGAATTGCCCGATTCGGCGGAGCATGCCCAGGCCGAACTGCGCGTCAAATTGCCCGTATTCGAGGGACCGCTTGATCTCCTGCTTTATCTCATCAAGAAGGACGAACTCGACATCTACGACATTCCGATCGAGAACATCGCGCGCCAATACCTCGACTATCTTCAATTCATGAAGCTGCTCGACCTCGAAGTCGCCGGGGAATTTCTCGTCGTCGCATCGACCCTGCTTTACATCAAGAGCCGCACCCTCCTGCCGAAGGATTTGCAGCCGCCCGAAGAAGACGCCGAGGAAGACGATCCGCGCTGGGATCTCATCCGCCAGCTTGTCGAGTACAAGAAATTCAAGGACGCCGCCTGGCAGCTTCACCTCAAGCAGATGGAGCAGGGTAAGACCTATCAGCGCGGCACGGACGAACTTCCCCCCGAACGTTCTGAGGAACGCGCCGCCGGAGAGGTGGGCATTTTCGATCTCATTAACGCCTTCCAGAAGGTTCTCAACCGGGTTAATTCCCGCGAAGACCTCAAGGAAATTTTCGAAGAACGTTTCACCGTCAGCGACAAGATCAATACGATCCGTCAATTGATGGAAGGCAAGGAACGCATCTTCTTTGTCGATTTGTTCGTCGATATTGCCAGTCGCACCGAGATCATCGTCACCTTCCTCGCCCTGCTGGAACTGATCCGCATGAAGTTCCTCTGCGTTTTGCAATCCGAACCGTTTGGCGAAATCGAAATCGGTCACAATAAAAATTCCGCGCCGTTGTTTGGCCAACCGATTACCATCACCTCGGTAGCCGGGGAGGGGGACTGGCAGCAGCACGGCAACGAATTTGCGCTTTCGACTCCGGCGGCTTCCGAATCCGCTTCCGGGAGCGCTTCCGAAACGGCCATTGACGCGGAAGGCGAAGCCCCGTCCGAAGAAACTCCCGAGTCCGAAGACAGCGCACAGACAGAAGAGACGCCGGATGAGTCCGACGTCGCAAGCGAATCGGTGGAATCTATCGAACCTTCCGATGAAGTGGTCGAGACCACGCCGTCTGAATCCGATGAAACCACCGACTCCGGTGAGGTCGAGAATTTAGCGCAAACAGAAGTTGAGGTCACTGAGCCTGCCGTTGAATCGGTCGCCGAATCGCCTGTCGAATCGGAGACCGCGCCCGTTCTGGAAATCGCTCCTGAACCCGAGCCGGAATCGGAATCTGTAGCCGAACTTGCAGAACCCGAATCCCAGCCTGAAACCGCAGACGAACCTGTTGCGGAGGAGAAGACGGAACCGACCGTGGAGCCGTCGGCACAGGACGAAGAAGCGGCCTTGCCCACTCCGGTCGAGACCGAACCTGTTGACGAAACGGTCGCGTCTGAGGAGAATGTCGGGGAGCCCATTTTATCCGATTCGGAACAACAAGAACCTGATCCCGCAGACGGGATGCATGGAGGGGAATCGCCCGATTCCGCTCCGCCAGAGCCGTCGCCGGAGGAGAAACCGCAGCAAGAATGATCGATTTTCCGCGTTCGACGCCGGAGGAAAGAAATCCACTGGCGCAGACGCGGTCTTGCGCTTTTGAAAGACAAACGCTAAAACTTCCCGTTTATGGAGTTAAAGATGGTCATAGAGGCGTTGCTGTTTGCCGCCGAGAAACCGCTCCCGGCGAAAAGCATTCAGGCAATGCTCAAGAACGCCGGGGGCTGCGCGCCCACGCCTGAGACAGAACCGTATCTCAACCTGGAGGAGGACGACATCAAGACCGCCATCTCGGCGCTTGAAGCCGATTATCAGGCCCGCAACAGCGGACTGATGGTGCAGGAGATTGCCGAAGGCTACCAGATTCGCACCCGGCCCGAAGCGGCTGTCTGGGTCGAGCAACTTTTCGACGACCCCAAGGCCGTGCGTCTGAGCCAGCCCGCCATTGAAACGTTGGCCATCATCGCTTATCGCCAGCCGATTTCCCGCGCCGACATTGAGGCGGTGCGCGGTGTGGCCGTCGATGGCGTCGTGGCGACCTTGCTCGACCGCAAGCTCATCCGCATCGCGGGCCGTTCCGAGCAACCGGGGCGTCCGTTGCTTTACGAAACCACACCCCAGTTCCTTGAGGATTTCGGATTGAAGAACCTCAACGAATTGCCCAATGCCGACGAGTTGCGTTCCATCGAACTGCACCGTCCCGCGGAGCCCGAGGGCCCCAAGGAAGAACAACCTCCGCTTTTCAATGAAAATCCAGGTCCTGCGCCAGAAGATCGACCGGCTGGACAGCCAGTTGCTGAAGCTCCTCAACCGGAGAGCTAAACTTTCGTCCGCCATCGGTCAGTGCAAACTTGCATCCGGCAGCCACGTTTACGCGCCGGATCGCGAGGAGCATCTGCTGCGCAAACTCGAAGGCAAGAACCGTGGGCCCTTGAGCCGTTCGGCCCTGCGTTCCATTTACCGCGAAATTCTGTCGACCTCGCGTGCCGTCCAGAGCCCGCTCAAGATCGCCTGCCTGGGCCGGGAATTGTCCGACTCGTGGGTAGCCACGCGCCGCCGGTTCGGAAGCAGCGACCGTTATCAACCGGCAGCGAGCCTGCAACAGGTTTTCAAAGGTTTGGCCAAACGCACCCTCGACGTTGGAGTTGTCGACCGGGAATCCCTGGTCGACTTCCTTTGGCGACGCCGTAGAGAACTCCCCCCCAGCGTATCGGTCTGCGGCGACATTCGCCTTCAGCGCGACGCCGACACGCAGGACGTCTATTACCTCCTCAGCCGCCAGCCAGTGCCGCAAACCCCTCTCAACAAGACCGTGATATTAATCGAGTCTGTTTCTGCATATAAAACTGTAAAAGATTGGCGAAGTGCCTTTTCCGTGTTAGATAGGAAAACATTGCATGTCGAACGTACTGCCTGGCCAACCAACCGATCCCAGAAACGATGGCTCGTTGAAATCAAGGGCCACTGGGAACACAACGCACTAGCCATTCTCTTGAAACCGCATCACTCCATGATCCGTCGCTGGTTTGTCCTTGGTCGCTACCCAGAGGTTCCCAACTATGCCTGAAGCGCCCCGTCAACCGGATCAGCCCGCTTCTCCCCACCCGGCACAACCGGAGGGCACGCCCCCATCTTCTTCCACCACTCCGATCAAGATCGATGATTGGAAAAAACTGGAAACAGGAGAGCTTCCTCATGTAGAGGAGGGTTTGCCCCTGTTCCAGGCCCATGCAGATTCCGCTTCGGAAAACAAACCCGCGCCTTCCGTCCCGGTCGTTCCGCCGCCGCTGCCGTCGGGTCAACAACCTCCCAAGCCCAAGACCCCGCCTTCTGTCATCTCCAATCAGGGTGACGGTATCAAGGGCGTCGTCCCCTCCGGCAAACCGCCGCAAGAAAAAGAGAAAAAAGGATTTCACGGACTCTCTTTCCCGAAATTCTCCATGCTCAGCAAAAAGCCCGGCGAGCTTCTCTCCCGCAAACGCAAACGCGGCGAAACGTTGCCGACTCCCGCTCTGCCATCGGCGGCCAAGCCGGCCCCAACCTCCGTTCCCGCCTCCGATACCAAGAACGAGGGGGAAGACAAACCCCGGGCCATTCGCGATACTCCACCGCCGAAGAGATCCTTTTTCCGCCGAATGGTTCTCGACCCCAAGCACGTCAAGGGCCGCGCCCCGGCTCCTGCCACAAAGCTGCCCCATCCGCGTGAACTTCCCGTTGCGCCCGAAGTAAAAACACCTTCCGTTCCTCCCCTTTCTCCTGCTGCTCCCATCGCCATGCCGATGCCCGAACCGGGAGTTTCCGCGCCGATACCGCCGCAGCCGGTCTCGACTTCCGTCCCTGCTCCGCTCGAAAAGAAGGAGGCTGACAAGGAGAATAAAGAGAAGCCGGGCAAGGCGGCGACACCAACGCCAACCTCTACTCCCACCAAGTTGCCAGCTCCGGCCACGCTTCCGATCACGACCGTCCAACCGCCTGTCGCGCCAGCAGCAGGGAATAAACCGGCGGTCAAACGCGCCCAGCCCGCGTGGTTGCGGATCACGATCGCCGTGGTTGTTCGCGTGTTCATAGTCGCCGCGATTCTCGGGCTCGGCTATTACACGTTCCAGCAATTGCGCGAAACGCGTTTGGAAGGTTTCGTCAATCTTCCCAAAGGTTACCAACTCAAAAAAGTCAGCATTGTGCGCGATTTCCGCTCCGACGTTTTCAACCTCGTCGAGGAGCTTTCCCTCACACGCGCCCCGATCCATACCGATATCGAGCAACTGCAAGACGTCGTCAGCCGCGGCAACGCCGACATTGCGGGCCGCGAGGAACGCCTTCGTCTGCTCCGCGAGGAAATCGAGACCGCCGAGAAAGAGATCGTCTCCGTGACGCAGGAAGCGCGCAAGGCTGGAGACAAGATCTGGACCGGGCCGGGCGTGGCATTGGACGGCGAATACGAAAAGAAAAAAACAGACTTTCACAAAATCATCGTCGACCGCGCCACCCAGCTCAAACTCAATTACAACGAAAACACCGACATCCTGGATCCCGAGGTCTGGGTCAACGCCTTCCGTCTCAGCCTTTACTCCGTCCCCAAAGGCGTCAACTCCGGCGCGGAACGTGAATGGGCTGAAAAACAACTGGCGGAATGGAAAAAATACCAGGAAGAATATCGCGGCAAGATCGCTGCCCTCAAAAAACAGATTGAGGACATCCAGACATCGCCGCAGGCCCGCATTACCGAGAACAACCAGCGCATTGCTGAACTCAAGCAACGCATCGCCGAGACCGAGCAGGAACTCGAACCGATCCGGCAGGAACTCAAAACCAACCTGGCAGCACTCGACAAACTCAAGGACGACCAGGCGGGACTTGATGCGCCATTCTACAAACAGGTGCTCGACGTTCCCGAAGGCGCGGTTCTGCGCAACCTCACCATCGATCCCGCCACCAACCGTTTCTCCTGGCGCGAGATTAACAAGGATCCGCAGTACCAGCCTGCCGAGGATGTTCCCGGCAATTACTATCTCTGGGTTCGGGCCGTCTCACCGCAAGGCGGCGAATACTGGTCGTTCGTACACTTCAGCCTCTACTACTACCGCACGACACAGCTCATCATCCAGCCCGGCGCATTGCTTTCCGTGCGCAAGATCCTGGAGAGCTCGGCTCCGCCCAAAGGCGCCCAATAAAGGGAGCGATGATGCCCTGGGTGTGGCGACGACAGATTCCTGCTGCGCAGACCGAGCTATGGCTTGAAAAACTGGCGTGGCTTGATCTGCAGCGCGTTATTGTTTCTTCCAAGCCCGGCGCGATCCGTTCCCGCCTGGAAGTCTACGGTTCCTCCGCCGTCGAATTGCGTCGACTGCTGAAGGAATACGGCGGCGGCAAGCACGCCGTGTCGCAGAAGAAAATCATTCCCGCCGACCGCAACCGCCGCATTCGCGTTCACTCCTCGCTCTATGTCGTTGGTGATCGCAAGACCGGAGCGGCTCTGCATCGCAAATATCCCAGTGTGCGCACCCTGCTCATTCCTGCCGGGATGGCCTTCGGTTCAGGCGAACATGCGACAACGGGATTGGTTCTGCGCCAACTCGGCAAGGAACGCCGCCAACTGGACAGAGCCGCCGTGCTCGATCTCGGCACTGGCAGCGGCATCCTCGCCCTGACGACACGCGCCATGGGTGCGGAAAAAATCATTGCGATGGATAACGATCCCGATTGCGTGCGCATCAGCCGGAACAACGAACACGCCAATTTCCCCAAATCCACGATCCGTTGGAAGCGCGCCGGACTCGACGAGTTCGATCCGGGCCGGACTTTCAACGTCGTGCTGGCCAATCTGTTCAGCGAACTCCTCATCACCAACGCCGAACGAATTTGGACCTGGGTCGCACCGCAGGGCAGGCTGTTGCTGAGCGGCATCCTCAAGACCCAGAGCAACGAAGTCGTGCGGGCCTTCCGCAAACAAGGAGCGAAATCGACGATCCGCCGCCGCCGGGGAAAATGGATGATGCTGGAATTTATCCGCCTGTAAATCCAAAAGGTAATCCTCCAG
>DBTH01000169.1 GCA_002306945.1 Methylacidiphilaceae bacterium UBA1321
GTAGGCTTCGGGCTGGTAATAGTCGAAATAGGAGACGAAATATTCGACGGCGTTGTGCGGGAAGAACTGCTTGAATTCGCTGTAAAGCTGTGCGGCAAGCGTCTTGTTATGCGAAAGCACCAGCGTGGGACGACCGAGATTCTGGATGACGTTGGCAATCGTGAAGGTCTTGCCGGAACCGGTCACCCCGAGCAGGACGTTGTGTTTCTCCTCGGCTTTCAACCGCCGGGTCAACTCTTCAATGGCCTGCGGCTGGTCACCTTGCGGCGTATAAGGGCTCTGGAGTTGGAACGTCATGGCGGTCGGAAACTAAAAATTGCGCGAAATGATTCCTTTTAGCGTAATAGGGAAACCGCATAAGTCAAAAATCAAAAACCTCTTCATCAGCCTGTCAGGTGTCATAATTGTAATTTGAAGACAAACCCTAAAATTTAACTTTTGTGGCGCGGGCTTTGCGTTCAATCTGTAACAACGCATGGGCATTCTTCTCCTTTTCATCGGACTTGTCATTGGGGCGGTAACTGCATGGCTCATTCAAGCCTACCGGGTCGGCGCGCAAGGTTCCGTCATTGAGGAACGCGCCAAGCTTCTGGAGGAAGCCCGGTTCAAAACGGAGGAATCGCTCAATCGCGAACGCAACACAGTACTGGAACTGAGCAAGGAACTGGCCAGTTCGCAGGTCGCCCAATCGGCAGCCCAGGAACAGATCCGGCAGAACCAAGCCCTTCTTGAGGAAGCCCAGAAACGGCTCAAGGTCGAATTCGAGAATCTCGCCAATCGTATTTTCGAGGAGAAATCCAATTCACTGGCTAGCCAGAGCCAATCCAAACTTGGTTCCATGCTCACGCCGCTTCAGCAGCAGATTACCGAATTCCGCCAGCGCATCGACACCATCTATACCCAGGATTCCGCCGACCGCGTCGCGCTCAAGGCGCAAATCGAATCCCTCACCCTCCTCAATCAACAGGTCACCCAGGAAGCCAACAATCTCACGCTCGCCCTCAAGGGACAATCCAAGACGCAAGGCAATTGGGGTGAACTCATTCTCGAAACAATCCTCGAACGCTCCGGCCTGGTCAAAGGCGAGGAGTATGAGATTCAGGTCAGCATGACCACGCCCGACAATCGCCGCCTCCAGCCCGACGTGGTCATTCATCTGCCGGAAAACAAACATCTCATCATCGACTCCAAGGTTTCCCTCACCGCCTACGAACGTTACTGTTCTGCGGAAACGGCCTCCGAAAAGACCGCCGCACTCGCCGCACATCTCGATTCCATCCGCGGACACATCGACGAACTCAGTCGCAAGGATTATCCGTCGCTTTACCAGATCGATAGTCCCGATTTTGTCCTCATGTTCCTCCCCATCGAACCCGCCTTCAGCCTCGCATTGCAGAACAATAACGACCTCTACACGATTGCCTTCGAGCGCAAAATCATACTCGTGACCGCCTCGACCTTGCTGGCCACATTGCGAACCGTCGCGCAGCTCTGGAAACAGGAAAAGCAGACCCGCAACGCCATTGAGATCGCCCGCCAAAGCGGCGCTCTCTACGACCAGTTCGTCCGCTTTCTCGAAAGTCTGGAAGAAATCGGCAACACCCTGGGCAAGACCAATCGAGCCTACGAAGAAGCCATGGCCCGCCTCAAGACCGGCCGCGGCAACCTCGTCAAGCGAGTCGAAGACATCCGCAAACTTGGTGCCAAAGCTTCCAAGACACTTCCCGCCAATCTTCTCGACGAGGCCGAGCTTTCGTCCAAAGACGCCAGGGAAGTGCCCACCCTTCTGCAGTCCGAAGAACAACAACCCCAGTAACCACCCACTGTCCATACGCCGGCTATGGCCTCCAAAAAACGCCGCAAATCCGCTGCCGCCCCTAATCCGGCATGGACGTTCTCGCCCTTCACGCTTGCCGCCATCCTGGCCGCAGTCCTCTTTCTTCTCTACGCGCCGTCCCTCTCTTCCGACTTCGTCTACGACGCCCAGGCACAAATCAAGTTCGATCCGTACCTGCATGAACATTCCCATCTGGCCGACATTCTGACCTTGCGCGTTCTCAACCAGGACATCATTGACGGAAACCGTCCCGTCCATTTGTTCGTCCTGATGCTCGATTCGATCCTCTGGGGAAAAAATCCGTTCGGCTACCATTTGACGAGCCTCCTGCTCCATTGCGCCAATGCAGCCGTGCTCTTTCTCCTCCTCCTGAACTTACTGCCGGCTCCATCGATTGAAAAAAACGATGGGACCAAACGCTTCTCTTTTTCGGGTGCATTACCCGCCCTTCTGGGAACGCTCCTTTTTGCCGTTCATCCTCTCCAGGTTGAAACCGTCGCCGAAGTCAGTTACCGGGAAGATCTACTCGCCACTTTTTTCCTCCTCACGGCACTCTACGCCTCCTGCTTTTTCCCCGGCTCCAGCCGACGACAAGCCTGGGGCTTCGGTGGAATTTGCGTTGCCGCGCTATTGCTGGCCGCGGGCTCGAAAGAGACCGGTTATGCAGGATCCCTGCTCCTGTTCATTTATTGGGGACTGTTCCGCCGCTCCGGGGCAAAAAGACCGTGGGCGGGGCTTGCTGCCGCAACAGTTCTCCTCGTCGGCGCATTCATTGCCGCACTCTTCCTGCTGCATCCCAAGCAATCCCAATTCATAGAACACACTCCCGGATACCTCGGCGGATCGCTCTCCTCCGTCTTCGTCCTTCAACCGCGCATCTGGGCTTTTCAGATCGGAAAACTCTTCTGGCCCGAAAACCTCAGTGCCGATTATATCCCGCAAAATATCGCCGCCTTTATTCCCGTAAGTTTTGCCAGCTATCAGGAAATCCTCTCCATCCTGGTGGTCCTTGTCTTTGTATCGGCCCAGATCACTCTTTCATGGAAAAACCGTACCGCCGCGCTCGGCTCGCTGATTTTCTGGATCGGGCTGGCTCCCGTGTGCAATCTCATCCCCCTCTTTCGCCCCGTGGCCGACCGTTTCCTCTATCTACCCATGGCGGGCGCGGCGCTGCTGTTGGCCTCCGTTGTCGAACGAGTCCGCCGTTATCCGGCTGCCTACTGGCCGTTGTGCGGCACTCTGATGTTGGCATGTCTTGTCTTCATCCCGTTCAACCTCGAACACCAGGAAATCTTTTCCAATTCGCTCGCCCTCTGGCAGGACACCTGCAACAAGTCCCCCGGCTCCTTCACCGCGTTCAACAACCTCGGTTACGCCTATATCACCAACGGCAATCCGGACAGCGCCTTCCCGGCATTCCAACGCGCCATCCAGCTCAGCGACGCCAAAAACGAGGACGCGCTGAGCGGAATGGCCATTACCTTCGAAATGAAAAATCTCACCTCCGATGCCGAAGAGATGATGCAAAAAGCCATCGCCCTCAATCCCAAGTATCTCTCACCGCTAACAGATCCGATGCAGCGCTTCGAGAACCCGCGATTCGTCAATCTCAAGGAACAAATCGCCCAACGCATCCGTGCACGGCAGAAAAAATCGTGATATATTCACTCACCTCAAAGAACGAGACCCCATGAAAACCAAGGAAGAAATCGCGCTGGCCAAATTCAACGAAGGCTACAACTGTGCCCAATCGGTTCTCTACGCCTACGCCGATGAACTCAACATCGACAAGGACTTTGCCCTGCGTCTGACCACCGGATTCGGTGCGGGAATGGCGCGTCACCAGGAAGTCTGCGGCGCCGTCAGCGGCGGCGTCATCGTCCTGAGCCTGAAAAACGGACGCGGCGAAAATCAGGGCAAGGAAGCCACCGAAGCCACCTACGCTAAAATCCGCAACCTCACCAGCGAAATCCAGGCCAAACGCGGCTCTTACCTCTGCCGGGAACTCCTTCACAACTGCGACCTCACCACGGCGGAAGGACAAGCCCTCTACAAGAAAAACGATTACTTCAACGAAATCTGCAAGCCGTGCATTTCCTGCGTCATCAACGCAATCGAGGAAAGTGGCGCGCTGAAGTAAACCCCGGACTTTTCGGTTGTGAATCGCTTCGATCCCAGAATAGATCGAATAAAAGTGAGGCATGCAAGACGCGCCCCGTCATAAAATATCTTTTGATCGCGACTTTGATACGTTCTCGTCAACCTTTGCGCGTTAATGTAGGCGCAGCGGCGAATAAATCCCCTCGTCCGGCAAAGTGTAGAAAATAGGAAAGGTTGTAGATATTTCGGAGCGGAGCAAGCAGGCGCGGTGGCACTGTATAGAAGCCCCATTTTTTTGCGTACTTGTCGATTTTGCTCTGCCACTTCGTCGGCTGCTTGACGGCTTCCGGGTAAAACGCAGCCAGCATGCGACCTATGACGTGATTAAATGGGGCTGGCAGCCAATGCACAACGCCCGCTTTTAAAAGCTCGTAAGACATGGCGGGCATTTCGTAGTTCCATTCAGCGCCGTGAGTATCCTCGTAAGAGTTGTAGATGCGCTGGAAGATTTCGCGATGGTGACGGGGCGAGGAAACAACCACACCCGTCTGTACAATCTCGTTAAGCTCCCCACCCGGAATTCCCCTACTCGTGTAATAACTCCCCGGTGTTGGATTGTTGAGGAATTTCACACCGTCCTTTTCCCATTGGCGACGCATCCGCTCAGAGACAATTTTGCTGATTTCTTTCGTCGGTATCGAACCGCTTTCGACGGCCCCAACCTTTTCTATCGGACAGGATTCCGAAACATCGGGCGCGATGCCATTATTGATGATGATGTCAGAGTCTATCCATACGATTCTGTCGTACTGTACAGACCAGTCTTGAGAGAGAATTAACAGCTTTTGCCATGCCGGAGAACGTTTTTGAGCCCTCTCGGACGCATCCAATTGCTCGGAAATTACGATCAATTCGTAACCAAATTTCTTGCAATAGACT
Organism: Methylacidiphilaceae bacterium UBA1321; assembly: GCA_002306945.1. Classification (GTDB taxonomy): domain Bacteria; phylum Verrucomicrobiota; class Verrucomicrobiia; order Methylacidiphilales; family UBA1321; genus UBA1321. Next base: position 4,877 of record DBTH01000169.1, read on the forward strand.
TCCCAATTTCCCCGGCAATTCACATCGAAATTCCGCTGATATTTCGATCCGACAGCAAGAGTAACGATGGCTTTTTTCACAGCATGAAACGAATAACACAATCACCCCTATTACTACCAGAGGTAAACATGCGTAAATGGGACGTAAAATACTTGAGACAATATGGAATGACCCCATCCTATGGCTTCTCGAGATGATTCCAAAAAAAAGAAAGTGGGTCGTGTTGGACTCGAACCAACAACCAAGTGCTTAAAAGGCACCTGCTCTACCATTGAGCTAACGGCCCGTGTTTTAGGGTTGTAACTATGCACAAATCCGCGATTGATGGCAAGTGGACTTTGCATTTTTTTGGCGGACGCGTAGGATATCGGTTTCTACATCTTTATGAAAAGCCGTACAGTCACTCCCCCTCCCATTCTTGATGTCCAAAACCTGGAAATTCACCGCGGCAACAGTTCTATTCTCAACGGAGTCAACTGGCGCGTTGAAACCGGTCAGCACTGGACCATTCTGGGGCCGAACGGCTCTGGCAAGACATCTCTCCTGAGTGCGTTAACCGGTTATCTGACGCCCAGCGAAGGCTCGGTGTCGGTGCTCGGGGAAACCTTCGGCGAATCCGATTGGCGCGAGTTGCGTAAATTCGTCGGAATTGTGAGTTCGTCGATTCGCCAGATGATGAACGACAGCGAGCCGGTGCTGGAAACGGTTGTGAGCGGCAAATATGCCATGGTCGATTATTGGGGCCGGATCACACGCGCCGACCGCAAGCGCGCTCTGGAAATCCTCAAGCAAACCGAGTGCGCCCACCTGGCAGAGCGTCCCTGGCTCTTTCTCTCCCAGGGGGAACGGCAACGCATTCTCATCGCGCGCTCATTGATGGCGCCGGTCAAGCTCCTGATTCTGGACGAACCGTGCACGGGTCTCGATCCCCTCGCCCGAGAGCATTTCCTGCAATTCCTCCAACGCCTCGCCAGCCGTCCACGGGGGCCACGGCTGGTTTTGGTGACGCATCACGTGGAGGAAATCATTCCGGCGATGTCGCACGTTCTCCTATTGAAGGCGGGACGCGTCGTAGCCGCCGGGCCGAAACCCAAAGTGCTGACATCCGCAGCCCTGTCGAAGGTGTTCAATACTCAAATCTCCCTGACGAAACGTCAGGGGCGCTATCATCTGGAAGTGTTGACGACTCGACGCAGCCGCGTGGCGTGAGAACAGAAATGGGGGTTGTTAGGGATCCCCTGTTCCATTCCTGATTTCCAGAGTTCTTGATAAAATCCGTGGTCTTTAATTCCCGGCTCACTTTCCATTTCCGCCCGCGGTGCGAATCCAGTGGAAAAGATATTGCTGCGCGTAGCCGCCGTGAGGGCCGAAGTATTCGCCGACGAAACGCCGGAGTCGTTTATCGGTAAGTTTCCGGGCGCGGGGAAAATAAAGCGTTCGAATCGCCCGTTCCACCCAGACGTCGACAGGGAAAACTTCGAGTCGTCCGTAGGCGAAGAGCAGGACGCAATTGGCCACTTTTTCGCCAACACCGCGCAGCTTCATCAATTCCTCCCGCGCTTCAGCCGTTGGCAACGACTCAATGGCTTCGAGTGAAACCTCCCCAGCGGCGAGTTGACGCGCAGCCATCGCCAAGTGTTTGGCGCGGAAACCGAGTTTGCACTCACGCAATTCATTCTCCGAAACCGCGGACAATTGCTGCCAGGACGGGAAGGCGTGATGACCGGGTTCCACCTCAACCCCAAAACGTTCCCGCAATGCGATATGGATCTGCTTGATCTGGACGATTTGCTTCATCGACGAACAAATGAAATTGGCCACGGTCTCCCAGGGATCCTGTCTCAGAATGCGAAGACCGGGAGCATAAGCGAGCGCCTTGCGCATGGAGGGATCGTCCGGAAAAGTCCCCGTGATGGCCGATAGGTCGACATCCCATTGGAAATAGCGGGCAATCGCCTCACGCGAAAGATTTCGGCCGGAAACGCGAAGACAATCAACGCCGCGCAGGATGTTAACCGGAGTTCGCCCCACCCAACCGCTCCATTCGTTAGGGCCGATTAAATTCCAGCAAAAAGCTTGGCCACTGTTCAAAGTGGACGCAAGATCGTAGTTGTTCACTCTTTGTGTTAGGTGGGAATATGGAGAAACCATTGACGCGATGGGGTGATAGAACTTTATATTAAAAGCCGCAATGTTATTCCGAAGCAAGTCGTCATCTTTCTTTTTTGTGCACGCGATTGCCCTGGTCGCCGCGTTAGTCTGTAGTCCGGTCTGTTATTCCGCACCGAACACCGCAACCCCTACCAACGTTACCACTAGCACCGCAAGCACTTCAGCCGTTACCACTGCACCAACGCCAACCACGCCGGACAGTACTGCCGCTTCCGTCCCTGCGCCCGCACCCACTCCCGCCGCCGAGACCATCAATTCCGGCTATAGCGGCACGGCCAACGACCCCAGCAAACCGGTCGCTGTCCACATTCTCAGTCCCAAGCCGGACGAAATCATCACGACGAGCACGGTCGATGTGTTTTTTTCCGTCGATAATTACACCCTGGCCGACGGCGGCAATCGCCTCCATGTTATTCTCAATAACAACGACCCGGTACCGGTCTACGACTTGCGTCGGCCGCTGACGTTCAAGGAATTGCCCGAGGGTGGCCACACCGTGCGCGTTCTGGTTGTGCAACCGGACGGCCATTCGTTGCCCAATCCCGAGGCTTTCGCCATCGTGCATTTTTTCGTCCGCAAGAAAAACTTCCAGAATTACATCGCTCCGAACTCACCATTCCTCACCGTCAACCTTCCCGTCTCGGGAATCGTCGACATCGAGGATGGCGGCAAGGTGTGGTTCGATTTTCACGTGCACCGCGCCCAGCTTTCGCCTAAGGGCTACAAGGTTCACTACAAAATCAACAATATCGAAGGCAATATCACCGAGGACAAACCGGTTTATTGGGAAGGCATGAAACCGGGCCGGTACGAATTGGCCGCCGAACTGCTCGACTCCAACAACATCCCGGCTCAAGGCATCTTCAACCAGGTGAAACGTTCCTTTGACGTTCGCGCCGTGGTCAAGGCATTGCCTGCCGAACCGGAGACACCTGCGGCCAATCACAACACCTCGCATCCATAAAAGCATTCGCCGCACGGAGAAAATCCGGCCACACGCATCGGCGCAAAAAGTAAAACGCATGAAAATCTTCGCCAGTTGCGTGACCAAAAACGAAGTCGACATCATTGAGGAATGCCTCAAGGCGGCTTCTCAGTGGGCTGACAGGATTTTCGTATTCGACAACGGCAGTACCGACGGCACCTGGGAAAAAGTCCAGGCCATGAGCAGCGACGTGATCGTTCCCTGGAAACAGGACGGCAAGGTTTTTCAGGAATCGTTGCGTGCGGAGCCGTTCAACGACCGTCGTAGCGAAGCCCGCGACGGCGACTGGTGGTGCCGCCTCGACACCGACGAGTTTTACATCGACAATCCGAAGGAATTCCTCGCCGCTATTCCGCGCTGGCAACACGTCGTCTGGGCCATTGCCATCGAATATTATCTCACCCACGATGAACTGGATCGGATCGATTTCAGCGCCCCTGCCGCTCAAATTCTTCCCCAATTGCGCCATTACCACGCCAAGAATTCCGAGCCCCGTTTCTTCCGTTATCGCGAGCGACTTGTCTGGAACGAAAACGAAGGCTGGCCGCGCCACATTGGCATTCCGACCGAACCGCGCATCCGCTACAAGCACTACAAATACCGCTCGCCCGACCAGATTCAAAAGCGCATCGACACCCGCAAAGACAGCATCCAGAGAGGATTTGCCGCACGCTCGCATTATGTCAGCACTTCCTGGCGCGATGAAATTGCCGACGCGGCCACGCTCGACCTCGATGCCGGAGACGGCAATTACCATATCCGCTACGAGGAATTACCCCGCCATATCGATTCCCCTGCCCGCACGCTCGCCAAGCGGATCATGCACGGAACAGGACTCTGGCCCTAAAAAGTATTCAGTCCGAAGTTCTAGGTTCTAAGCCGTATCTATTCAAAACATCCTGCCTGGGATTGAGAATTTCCCGAGTCTAAGGCGAGGCGCAAGGAGGGAGTTTATTGCTCATCAATAAGTGACCGACGCGCAACGAAGCCTTTGCCTCGGTAAAACTCAAGATCGGGCGTGAGGTTTTGAATAGTTACGGATAAGGGCCAACT
>DBTH01000206.1:0-2581 GCA_002306945.1 Methylacidiphilaceae bacterium UBA1321
GTTCATGTACATGAACAGAATTGGTGAAGGGGCACGCGGAGACGCGGTGGCCGCTATTCGAACAGCGTCGCGAGCTTCGCCAGGACGTCGTTGACGATGTCGTTCGGCAGACTTTCGAGCTTGCGGCCGTGGCGCGCTTGAAGATCAAGGACACGGGGCTGATCACAGCGGACAACGCCGGTAGTCTGCGTTCCGGCGCCGGTCAGAGAGACCGCGAACCCAGCGTTCCGGGCGAACTGTCCGCCGCTCGTAATGGGAACGATAATCGGAGCCTTGGTCAGCGCGTTGAAATCGGCCGGCGAAACGATCAACACCGGTCGCTTGCCCCGTTGCTCGTGCCCCTCGGTTGGATCGAGCGAGACCAGATAAATGTCCCCCCGCTCCATTTAGATTTCCTCGAGACCGACCGCGCCCGAGGAAATCCAAGCCCGATCTTCATCGCTCACAGGAGCGTTGGGATCGCATTGGGCCATAAGCTCTTGCAGGGTGTATTTTGGCTTCGGTTGGGACTCGATCACAAGCTTGCCAGTCTCGACGGAGACCGCCACTTGCCCGCCAACGGTCAGGTTGGCGACATCGAGCAGTGCAGGCGGGATGGCGACCATCACCGACCCGCCAACCTTCCTCAGAATTGCCGTATGGGCCATAACCTATACTCCGGAAGTTATATTAAAATATAACACCATTACAGCACGAAAGCAACTCCCATTTCCGGTCTGCCGAGACCGGCGCCCGCCTCATCCGCCGCAACAGCCGTTTCAGGAGCGTCTGGCGTGCCGCCAGCCGGTGAACGGCCCTCCTGTCACTGTATTTGGTACTGACGATTTCAATCGGCTGCGTCAATCGTCGCGCCGGTACGATGCAGGTGCATTTGAGGCCCGCCCCAGATTCGCTATATGGTAGCAATACTCACAGGGGGAACTGGGGATGCATAAATTATCGTTTTTTTCTACCACCGTTGCTGCCGCTCTTCTTGGTGTAATCGCTGTTGCTGCACCAAAATCTGGGCCCGAAGCAAAGGCCTCTACTCATACGATGACTACCAAAAAAACGGACCCGACCGAAATTTTGGCCACCCAACTCGTTCTTAACAAATACCAATCCGGGGAGGACTTCGCCGACGTATGCAGACGTGCAAATTTCAAGAACCTAGCGCTTTCATTAGGAATGAACAGTGAGCTTCTCACGCGTGGAAAGGGCGAATTTGAAACAAGCGAGCAATATGCACAACGAGCAAATAAACTTGCGGAAGTAATATCAAGAGATTCTGTCGCAGTTTGCCTTTCGCCGAGCACGATCACTTCATTTTCCTATCATGCTGACGATCAGCGTTTCGAAGGCGAACTCGGAGAAACCGTTTCCGTTTGGCGGGACGTCAAAAATCTTCGACCATACCGGAGCAAGACCAGAATGGGAATCTCCGTAACGGTAAAGCCGTCGCTGGCGATGGAATTCAATGCATCGCTTACGTTTCCGTCCTATCCCTATGGGTGCCTGGCCGACGATTACCACCATACATTCCAATTTCCCTATGGCACAGACGATGCACCAATCCTCAAGGCCATCGGACGGATCGTCGTTTTAGCCAAACTGGAACCACCATATGTTGAAAAAGAAGATACTCCGGGCAACCCCACGCTCGACAATCCCTACGACGTCTACACTCACAGCACCACGGTTCACATAAAGCCCGAAAAACTCGTCGTCACCGATTACAAAGGCAAAGAAGTTTGGTCCTGCAAAGTGGGTGGCCTCGCACCCCTTCAGCCACTAACCCCTCAGGGGAAACCATCTGATTGGGTCAGCATTATCGACTATCCCCTTAACGGCTACCGGGAGAATATGGTAGGAACTGTGATTGCGGTACTGCAGGTTGGCAGCGACGGAAAAGTCAGTGATTGCAAAATCGTGTCGTCCAGTGGGAGCTCCGAACTGGACCGAGCAACCTGTGCGGCCTGGACCAAACGTGCAAAATTTGCCCCCGCCAGTGACAAGGATGGAAACCCAGTCGCGAGCGAATACTCCGTTTCAAAATCGTGGTCACGTTATGGCCTTTAGCCGCGAAAGCGTATGTGACTCAGATTTATGTGTCGCATCACCGGGAGCGACTATTGCGCTCAGAGATTGCTGGCGTGCTTCGTCATTGTCGCCAGCTTAATAGGCTCATAGTGACCGTGTCTCTTGGTCGCTTCCCCTCCCGCCACTGCGCGACTTCGGCCGGGGATGATGGGAGGAGGTATGCGTGACGAAACCCTACCGCTTGCCGCCCCCACCTTTGCTCTTGTTATCGACCGCAACCGGGCAGGGCCCATGCCGATTAGCATCAACAGGCCGCCGACGATGGCTAACTGGCTGGCGAAGAGCTCGATTTCGGCGGCACGCTGGGAGGGATTGTCGTAGATGCGCCACCGATCGTGCAGCACGACCGTGGCAATCATCGTTATCGTGAACAGGATCAGCGCCCCCTAGCGGGTGTTGTAACCGAAGATCAGCGAGAGTGCGCCCATCTAGCCGCCCGTCGCACTATCACCACGAGAGGGCTGGTGTTCACAAAGGCGGCCTGCCAAGGAGACATGGAGCC
>DBTH01000206.1:2816-3317 GCA_002306945.1 Methylacidiphilaceae bacterium UBA1321
GGTGTTCACAAAGGCGGCCTGCCAATAAAACATGGAGCCAGGGCAGCCCGTCACACGTTGAAGCACCACCAAAGCCCGTATGGGCGAGGTCTTCGCAGTCATGTCTGCCGGAGATCGCGTTTTGCTGAAGACCGGCTGTAAGGCGCGGGCGCAGAACCACGGTGTGTCTAACTTTATGGGAACCGCCCGATCTCGCACTGCCCGGCGAGCAGCACTTCCATGATTTCGTCGCTGCGCTGGGTGAGGCCTTCGTCAGCTTCTTCACGCCCGAACAGATGGCGGCCAAACTTGCCGCCCACGGCTTTACGCGCCGGGAATTCCTCACCCCCGAACGGGCGCAAGCGGACTATTTCACGCCGCCCCGCAGTGGCATTCCGGCGCCGCACCGTGGCGGCATCGTCTGCGCCGCGACGTAGAGCGATAAACGTCCCAAGTCTGTCTCATGGCGACGGCTGGCACACACTGGCGCACAAAACTCTGATTCCACTTTTTCGCAAAGCA
>DBTH01000281.1:0-7245 GCA_002306945.1 Methylacidiphilaceae bacterium UBA1321
GCCCATCTTTGATCTCTCAATGGATTACACCCATGAGTTTTCAGCAGCCCGATCCCCTCGATGATTTGGGATTGGATATCTGAACGACGCATGACTCCAGTTTGTGAATCTTCTATTTTGCAACGGTCGTTGTATTGTTTTTGCCGAGACATGATCCAGTGCTGACCGCAGCGATTTCCATGAGTGCTTATTTCGATATTTCCCGCCACGTTGGCAACACGCCCCTGATCCGTCTCAACCGCCTGTCCGAACTCACCGGCTGCGAGATTCTCGCCAAGGCGGAATTCATGAATCCGGGTGGTTCAGTGAAAGATCGCGCTGCTCTCGGAATCATTCTTGCCGCGGAAAAATCGGGTCAACTTCAGCCCGGCGGCACCATTATTGAAGGTACTGCGGGCAACACCGGCATCGGGTTGTCCGTCATCGGCGCGGCGCGCGGTTATCGCACCGTCATCGTCATTCCCGAGACGCAATCCCCCGAAAAGCTCCAGCTTCTGCGCGCCCTCGGAGCCGAAGTTCTTCCCGTTCCCGAAAAGCCCTACCGCGATCCGAACAATTACAACAAGATCGCCCAGCGGCTGGCCATCGAAAAAGGTTATTTCTGGGCCAATCAATTTGATAACACTGCCAACCGCCAGGCTCATTTTGAAACCACCGGGCCGGAAATCTGGAAGCAGACCAACGGCTCCGTCACGGCCTTCGTAGCGTCGGTCGGTTCGGGAGGCACGCTGGCCGGAACCGGCCTTTACCTGAAGGAGCGCAATCCGCATGTCCTCTGCGTCTGCGCCGATCCCTATGGAGCGGCCATGTGGTCGTGGTTCAAAAATCACAATCTCGAAACCAACGACGGGGACTCCATCGCGGAAGGGATCGGTCAGGGACGCGTTACCGCCAATCTAGAGGGGCTTGTCGCCGACGAGGCCTACCGGATTGAAGATCAAAAAGCCTTCACCGTACTCCAGCACTTGCGGCGGGACGAAGGCCTCTTCCTCGGATTATCCTCGGGCATCAATATCGCCGCCGCCGCGCGTCTGGCCAGGGAACGCGGTCCCGGCCAGATCATCACCACCATCCTCTGCGATTCCGGTCACAAATATATCTCCAAGCTGTCCAATTTCGAATGGATTGCCGCCAACGGACTCAAAAGCGATCTGCCGCTTGAGTCGGTTTTCTGAAACGTCATTCCTCCATTCCCTGACGAACTGCCCGGGCTAATGCGCTCCCTCCAGCCTGGCGCAAAGACGCGCGGCATCCTTGTCCGCCGGATTGATCGCCTTGACCTTCTCGAAGCAGACGCGGGCCAGTTCAGGTTGCCTGGTATTCAATAACGCGAGGCCCAGATTATACCAGATGTCGGCGCGGCCCGGTGTCAGGAGGCTGAGCTGTGTATAGATTTCGGCAGACCCTTTCCAGTTGTGCAAGTTGTCGTAGATGGTCGCGAGAATATCCCAGGTGACGATGGATTGCGGATTGAGCGATGCCGCATTGACATAGGCCTTGAGCGCCAACGGCGTCTGTCTGGCGTGGAGATAAGCACTGCCCAGGGCGGTCCAGGCTTCGAAGTAATCCGGGTCCTTGTCGACAAGTCGCTTGAGCGATTCGATTCCGCCGCCAAAATCCCCCGCCGAAAATGTTGCCTGCGCCGAGGCTAGTCCAATGCGGCGCACCGGGCCGTTGCGCTCCAAGGCTTCCTGAAAGGCGTCGATTGCCGCGTTGTACTGAGCGGAGGCACTCAACTGTTGCCCGTACAAATACCACGACTGCCAGCTCTCCGGCGCCAGCGCTTTCAAGCGTGTCGCGCTGGCCAGCGCATAGTCGTTTCTCCCGGCATGGGCATAGCCGACCGTAACGGCGTACCAGGCTGCCGGTTCAGTCGAATACTGGCGGAGCAATTTATCGGACGCTTTCATCAATTCATCGCCGTTGAGATGAACCAGCACATCCTGCAAAAGCGACGACGGTATCGACTTTGCCGGAAACGCCTCGGCTAATTCGTCTCGTGGCGTTTCCGCCTTCCACTCTGAAACCTTCTCGGCCAATGCCGCCTGCCCCAGCACGGGCAACGGACTGCCGGATTTAATGACGTGTACCAGCGAGGCATTCTCGTCCACCCGGTCGACCAGTCCGATCAGATGCCCATACCGGTTCAGAACAGGCAATCCCGGATTAATTCCCTTCACCTCGCCGCGAACCCAAAGTTCGCCGTTCGACGACTCCGATCCAGTAGATCCGGATACGACGATGACTGTGCGCGCCAGACTCCTGGTCTCGCCGTTGGCGGGAAGCGCCACGCACAGCACGTCCTTTTCACGTACCGCGAGATAGGACGAATCGACGAGTTGCGCGGCACGGCAGGTTGTCGGATAGGTCTTGAGTACAATCCACGGCCCCTTCTCGTCGCGAGCCAGCCAGCCCGCGCAGGGAATTTCGTGACCGCGGTTGTTGGCGCCAATGAAGATCGTTTCGCGGGTAAAATACCGGGCCAGAGTGAGAATCTTCCCTTCGCGCGTCAGGGCCACACCGTAAACCAGCATTCCCTGCTTCGCCTCGGGTGACTTGATTTCGAATTCGAATACCGAAGGCGCTTCGGGAAAAGCGATTGTCTTCGAGACAAATTCCTCGGGATTTGCCGAGCCGTCCTTCTCGCTCTTGTTATCGGAAACCTGTTTGTCTGCGGCTGAATACGAGGACAACGGCAACGCCGTTGCCGCAGAGATTGGCTCCGATACAGAAAGCGCCGATGATGCATTCTTCACAGGATTGGGAGTCAAATCCACGCGCGACCTTTCGGCCTGCGGAACCGAAGCCACCGAACGCAACCCTCCCTGGGCCTCAGCGCGGAGATGGACTAAACGTTTCCCCAGCAATACGGCTGCCAACAGCGCCAATAAAAACAGAAGGGAGAGCAGAAGCAGAAAAGGCTTTTTCATAAGAATTACAATCTCTATTTAATACATAGACAAACTATGTTTTAGGAGCGTAAAAAGCAATGCTAATTCCCAAAAAAAGCCTGCAATCTGTCGGGAAAATAATATATAAGATATTCTAATTTTATTCATTGTAAATTTAATCGTATTCTCAAGTTATTTATATTTAACACATAACAAATCTGCAATTTCCCCACACAAAATTCAATTAACTCATCTATATAAAATCTATTGACTTAGTATGGATTTTTATTAGTGTTCTTAAAAAGCAACACGAAGGTTTCGGTCCCGGTAGGGTTGAAGAATTTCAGATTTCTGTGCAAGGGGTTGACCAGGCAAAGCGATTCCTTCTTAAGTCGCTTAAAAACAAGTAAATGGAGAAATTAATTTCTAAATAAAGAAATAGATTAGAATGAACATCCATATAAATAAGTTAATCTAATCATAAAGACGGAGATCGATACCATGACACAGATAAAAGATGCGTTTAAACTGAGTGAAATTATTGGAGAACGGGCCCCGAAATTCCGTTCCGAACACCCTGTCCTGGGTTTGGATCTGGGCTCCCGCGCTTCCAAGGCGGTTCTGCTCCACAAGGACTTCCTCTACGCCACGCAGATTCCGACCGGTTATTCCATGCAGGAAACCGCCGATGAACTGCTCGAAAAGTTGACGCAGAAAGCTGGTGTCACCCGTCAGGATCTCCGTTACATCGTCGGCACCGGTTACGGCCGCATCACTCTCAAGTACGACGATATCGCCTACAAGGTCGTCACCGAAATCACCTGCCACGCGATGGGTTCTCACGTGCTCTACCCGAAAGCCCGCACGATCATCGACATTGGCGGTCAGGACTCCAAGGCTATCAAGGTCGATCCCGAATCGGGCAAAGTGGTCGAGTTCGTCATGAACGACAAGTGCGCCGCCGGCACGGGCCGTTTCCTCGAGAAGGCCGCTCAATTGCTCGGCATCGATCTCGCCGCACTCGGCCAATATTCCCTTAAGGCAACTGATCCCTCTCCCATCAGCAGCCAGTGCGTCGTCTTCGCGGAATCGGAAATGATTTCGCTGCGTGCGCGCGGCAAGCAGGATAATCCCGAGGAATCGCTGGCCAACATTGCCGCCGGAATTCACTACTCCTCGGCGCGCCGCGTCAAGAATCTGCTCGGCCGCGTCGGTATCGACTCCGACCTGGTTTTCAGCGGCGGAGTCTCGAACAACCCCGGCATGTGGAAAGTGCTCGAAGATGTGCTCGGAGCCAAATTCGCTCCTCCGGCTCCCGTGGACATGATCTTCGCCGGTGCGCTGGGCGCTTCGGTCTTCGCCTCGCGTTACGCATCCAAACCCGTTCACCACGCCCATCCCAAACCGGTTCTGGCCACAGCCTGATCCCTCCCCGGTCAACCCATCAAACGGAGACTCCATGACTCAACCTTCCAATCCCGGCGGCAAAGGGGAAGATCCCCTGGCCGCGTTGCAGGCGGTAATCGCCCGCGAGAAACAGGCGTTCATCGACGCCAAGGATGGCCGCAAAAAAATCGGCTACCTTTGCAATTACGCTCCGCAGGAACTCTTCAACGCCGCAGGCGTCCGCCACGTGCGTTTGTTCAAGGGCGGCGACACCGATGTCGTATCCATTGGCGAACGTTTCACCCAGAGCGTATTCTGCGACTTCACCAAGGCCTGCCTCGGCAGTTTCTCCGGCAACGATCCGCTCTACAAAGCCCTGGATCGCGTTTACGCCGCGCACAGTTGCAACACGATCAAACGCGTCTCGGAGATCATCAACCAATTCGTTCCCGTCAAACTGCTCAGCCTGCCCAAACTCCGCGCCCTGCAAAGTTCACGGGATTTCTTCCACGAGGAATTCATCGATCTGCGCAAGGATCTGGAAAAGCTGACTGGCAATAAAATCACCGACGAGGCGATTCAGGAAAACATCGTCCTCTACAACAAGCTGCGCCACATCCTCAAAAAGATATCGGAACTGCGCAAGCGCGCCAACCCGCCCATCACCGGAGCCGAATATCTCGACCTGGTGACCGGGTTCTACTACATCGACCCGAAACTCGCCCTGCCGCTCTACGAGGATCTTTACGCCAAACTGGCGGCAAAGGAATCCGCGCTGACGGGCGAACGTCCGTTGCGCCTGATGATGGCCGGATCGGTTGTCGCCGATGGCGACCGCCGCATGCTCGACATTCTCGAAGGCGAACTCGGCTCCCGCGTTGTGGTGGAAGCCCACTGCACCGGAGTGCGTCCCTTCCTGCACAGCCTGCGGGAAAACGGCGATCCGTTGCGCGCGCTCTCGGACGGCTATCTCGACCAGGCCCCCTGCGCCAAGATGCGTCCCCTCAGCGACAGTTCGGAATCGGCGGGCCGCCTCGCCCAGGAATACAGCGTCGACGGAATCATCTACGTCTACCTGAAATTCTGCATCTGCTACGGCGTGGGCACCAAGGAATTCATGACACACTTCCAGAAAATCGGCATCCCCGCCCTCGAGGTCTCCAGCGACTACTCCGAGAGCGACCACGGCCAGATCAAAACCCGCGTTGAAGCTTTCATAGAAATGTTGAACGAAAGAAAGGATAATCTCGATGAGCAATACATCGGTGCTTGATAACGTTGACGATTCCCTGCAAGAGGAATCATGGAGTCCGCAGGCTGTCGAAAGGGACGCCCTGCCAAAATCCCCCGGCCTTCTGTCCCTTTACGCCATAGCCAAAACTTTCAGCCTCGATGCTGTCGACCGCATCGCCAAAGACGGCGGCAACGTCGTCTGGGGTTTCGTCATGGGCTGGAGCCCGCTGTTCCGCTCCCTCGGCTATATTTCCGGTGAAGGCGGATTGATCATGGATTCGATCCGACTCAGCGCCGAGGCCGTCTCCGCCGCCGAGAGCCATTGCCGCGTTCCCGTGGAAATCTGCACCCCGGTCAAGGCGCGTTGCGGCATTCACCACCTGCGCCGCCCGCACAACACGATCAAGAAACACGTCCAGTTTGCCGGCGACTGCGGCATGTCCGACATGATGGCGGGCATCCTGCCTCTCGAAGGCATCGAGGTTCACACCGTCGAACCGCTCTCGCTCCTCAACTACGATCCGGCGCGCCGTCCACAATACGTCCAGTTCTACGTGAACGAAATTCAGCGTCTGGCCCACTGGTTGACGGGCAAGCCTGTCGACGAAGCCGTCCTGGCACAGGAACTTCACGACAGGAATCTCGTCACCCGCAAGATCGAGACGATCCTGAAGCTGCGCGAGAAAAATCCCTATTACCTCACGCTCGGAGATGTATTCGTCCTGGCGGGCGGGTCGAACGACTACTTCGCCACCGACAATTACGAGGAGAACAAGGCCAAGTACAACGCCATCCTCGACCAGATCATCGCGGAATTCGATTCCGTTCCCGAAAACCACGATTACATCCCGCTGCTCAAGGTCGGCGGTTGCCCATTCTGCGGCGAACTCTGCAAAGTCGTCGATGACGCCGGTGGCGCCATTGTCGGCAACAACATGGTCGAACCCGCCTACTACCGCGAAGACGTCAACCCCGTCGAATCGCTGGCCCACTTCATGATCGACCAGCAACTCTCGGGTCGTGGCGAAGACAAGTCCGGCGGCGTGTTCACAAACGTCGTCCACCACATCGAACATCAAATCGAGGCAACCGGAGCCAAGGGCGTCATCGTCACTGGCGTCATCAACTGCCCCTACACCAGCATTGCCCAGCAATACTGGCAGGATTACTTCAAGAAAAAGGGCGTCCCCTTCATCGTCATGCTCGCCGACACCAACGCGGTGCCCACCGAGGAAGTCAAGATGCGCCTCAAGGCGTTCGTCGAAATGCTGGTCTGACCCGCCCACATTCCATCCATAACCGGGTGCGTTTTTGTTCCACACCGGAATGAAAACGCGCCCGGAAAGAATACAATATGCAGATTCGTGAAATCATCGGGGATGTCCCGTGGAAATACGCAGCCGCCAAACCCGTGGTCGGAGTCGATCTCGGTTCCCGCGCCTCCAAGGGCGTCCTGCTCAACGGAAATGAAATCCACACGGCAGTCATTCCCACCGGCCTCTACATGCAGGAAACCGCCGACCAGCTTCTGGGCGAACTCCTCAAGCTGTCCGGATTGCAACGCGCCGATGTGGCCGGAATCGTGGGGACCGGTTACGGAAGAATTTCATTGGGCTACGACGACATTCCCTATCAGGTCGTCACCGAGATCAGTTGCCACGCCCTCGGCGCGCACGCCGTAAATCCCGGCACCCGCACCATCATCGACATCGGCGGCCAGGACTCCAAGGCCATC
>DBTH01000281.1:7547-8223 GCA_002306945.1 Methylacidiphilaceae bacterium UBA1321
TCATGAACGACAAATGCGCCGCCGGTACCGGTCGTTTTCTGGAAAAAGCCGCCGCGCTGCTCGGCATCGACCTGCGCCAGTTGGGACCGCTCGCCCTCCAGGCCACCGCGCCCGCCGCCATCAGCAGTCAATGCGTTGTCTTTGCCGAATCCGAAATGATTTCCCTGCGTGCCAAGGGCGACCGTCAGAATGACGACCGCGCCCGCGCCAATATCGCCGCCGGCATCCACCTCTCCGCCGCTCGCCGCGTTCACAACCTCCTCAGCCGCGTCGGTCTCGAACCGGAACTGGTCTTCACCGGCGGCGTCTCGAACAATCCCGGCATGTGGAAAACGCTGGAAGATTTAATTGGAACGAAATTCACTCCGTCCAAACTCGACCTCATCTTTGCCGGAGCCCTCGGCGCAGCCATTAACGCGGCCCGCAATCTCAAGGTGACCCCTTCCGCTCCCCGGCGCAAAACCCGGATCAAGACGGCCAAAGTCAATCCCGCCAAAATCGCTGAAATCATCGAGAACGAAAAACTTTCCATCATCGCCGACAAGACTGGCAAAAAAGCAGCCTATTTCTGCAGCTACACTCCGCTCGAACTTCTCTCCGCCGCCGGAGTCCGCCACGCGCGCCTCTTCCAGGCGGGAAGTCCCACCACGGTCGGTCACGGCGAACTCTACACCCA
>DBTH01000056.1:0-9448 GCA_002306945.1 Methylacidiphilaceae bacterium UBA1321
TTTTGAATAGATACGGCTTAGACGGGAATTAACGGAATTTACGGGATTAAAAGGCAAAAGATTTTGTTTTATCAGAAACTCCGGAAGTCAGAAAGGTATGAAGCTCTCAATTCAGGCGCGAGGTATTGACTGCGGAAACCTAGTACTTGAAACTTCGTACTTTCCTGCATTCCTAATAAAATCTCCTGCCATTTAATCCCGTCAATTCCGTTAATTCGGTCTAAAAGTCTTTTGTCTTTATTCCCACTTATAGATCTTCCACGGTTCGCTGAATCCATGGAAACCGTCTTTGCGGGGATCGAATTCCTTGTGATTGTCGCTATAGTGCGTCAGATAAATCTTCTTCTTCAGGTCGGCGGGAAGTGTCTTGAGTTCGTCGTAGGTGGCGTGAACCAGGCCGGGGCCGCCGAGTTGGCAATCGTGGAAAATCGCTTCGACATGGGAAGTGTCGATGTCGCGGAACATCGACGGGTCGAACCGTGTGTCGGCAGTGAAGAGAGCCCGTCCGTCGACGCACAGGCCGGTCGACCAGAAAGCCTGTTCCCAGCGAGTCACCTCGGCGGGAATGTGGATCGTGCGAAAAATTTCCAGCGCGATGTCGCCGACCCGAATTCGATACACCTCGCGGGGTGTCGCCCCGACCCATTCCGGCCAGAGCGGTGTGATGAAATCCGAAAAGCGCAACATTCCCTGTTCATTGTATTCGCAACCGCCCTTGAGCGATTTTTCCCAAAGAATATCCTGGTAGGTCGGCGTGATGATGAGTTGCGGTTTCTTGCGCTTTACGTAACGGGAAAGCAGGAGCAATTCCTCCACTCCGCCGATATGGTCGGCATGGGAATGGGTCACGTGGTAGAAATCAAAATCGCAAATCGAAATTCCCTTTTCATGCAGGGCCTGCGGGATATTCGTGCCAATGTCGACCAGAAGCGTCTTGCGGTGCTTGGCAATAATCAAGGACGTTTGAGCATTCAGCTTGGCGAAAGCTGAACCCACTCCGGCAAAGCAAAAAACCAAGCCGGATTCGCTGGCATCCTTGATCGCGTTCAACATAGTTAAAAATCTGTAAAAAGAAGGCTAATCTACTATTTAATTAAGTACATAGACTACTAACTGGAATTTGGAATAATCCAAGACAGAAATGAGAGAAACGTGTTAATACCTCCACTCGTTTTAAGGGCTACCTTAACAGCTCTTATTTGACGGGGGGATATTAGCCGTGTTAGTGTCCGCCTTCTTTGTTAATTTTCTTTATTTTAGCCGTGTAAACAAAATGTTCAATGCTATCCGTTTTCGTCCTAAACTATTTGATACGATTGGGAACTACGATCTTGCCACTTTCCTTAAAGATTTAATCGCTGGCGTGACGGTCGGCATCGTCGCCTTGCCGCTGGCCATGGCCTTCGGTATCGGTTCGGGCGTCAAACCGGAACAGGGACTTTATACGGCAATCATCGCCGGTTTTCTGATTTCATTTTTTGGCGGTTCCAAGGTTCAGATTGGCGGCCCGACCGGGGCCTTCATGGTGATCCTTTATAATATCAACCAGAAACACGGCTTCGACGGGTTGCTCCTGTGCGGAGCCATGGCCGGAGTCATTCTGGTTCTCATGGGATTATTCCGCATGGGGACTCTCATCAAGTACATCCCCTACCCGATCACTTCCGGCTTCACCAGCGGCATCGCTGTCCTGATCGCCCTCAACCAGGTGAAAGATTTCCTCGGATTGACCATCCCCGGCGGCATCCCGGCCGATTTCACCGACAAGGTCGCAGTGCTCCTCCGCTATCTTTCCACCGTCAATGTCGGCACCTTCCTTTTCTCCATTTCTTCGCTGGCCATCATCGTTCTTTGGCCGCGAATCGTCACCCGGCGCATTCCGGGTTCGATCATAGCGTTGCTGGTCGGAACTCTCGCCGCCGTAGCCGTGAAGACTTATCTTGGCGGTAACACGGAATTCTTCCGTCTGGAAACCATTGGTGACAAATTTGGCGGCATCCCGAGCGGATTACCCGCGTTCCACGCGCCCGAAATCACCTTCGCGCGCGTAAAGGATCTGCTGCCGGACGCCATGACCATCGCGTTGCTGGCGGCGATCGAATCGCTCCTGTGCGCCGTCGTGGCCGACGGATTGATCGGCGACCGGCATGATTCGAACACCGAACTCGTCGCCCAAGGCATTGCCAATATGGTCGTCCCGTTCTTTGGCGGCATCGCTGCGACCGGAGCCATCGCCCGCACCGCGACCAATATCGAAAACGGCGGCAAGACTCCCATTGCGGGTTTGATCCACGCGCTGACCTTGCTCCTGATCGTCCTGATCGCCGCGCCGTTGGCCAAAAGCGTTCCGCTCGCCATCCTCAGCGCCGTCACCGTCATGGTGGCATTCAACATGGGCGAATGGCACGAATTCACCCGCCTGCGCAAGATGCCCCGCAGCGACGCCATTGTGCTGGTGGCGACATTCGCGCTCACCGTCATCATGGATCTGACCGTAGCCGTTGAAGTCGGCATGGTCATGGCCGCATTCCTTTTCATCAAACGCGTCTCCGAAACCACCCAGGTCACCAAGGTCACGCCCGAAAACGAACCCGAAGGCGCGCACCATTCCCTCCTCGGCAAGGAAATTCCGGTCGGCGTCATGGTCTACCGCATCTACGGGCCGTTCTTTTTCGGTGCGGCGGAAAAACTCGAAGAAGCCTTTGAAACCACCTACGACCTCCCGCGCGTGCTCATCCTCAAGATGCACACCGTTCCCGCGATGGACGCCACCGCCCTCAACGCCCTCGAATCGCTCTTCGAAAAACTCCGCGCCCGGCATTGCCACCTCATCCTGAGCGCGCCGCACACCCAACCGTTCTTCATGATGACCCAGGCCGGATTCATCGACCGCCTCGGCAACGACAACGTCACCGCCAATCTCGACGACGCCCTCGACCGCTCCCGCGTGCTGCTGGCCGAACGCGAACATTTAAAGGTGTAAGAAGCGAAGTTCCAGTTTCTACGTAATAGGTGCTATTGATCTCTACAAAATAGACTGACAATCTTTTTTAAATTAACTTGTCGCGGAAATGGCTGCGGAAAACAGAGAGACAGGCCAGAAAGAATTGACACACCCCGTCACTTCGTGACACCCCTCTTCATAGAGGGGACTCCTGCTGTCGAGACTTCCAGTTGCCGAATTCCCCTCTATGAAGGGGTGTCACGAAGTGACGGGGTGTGTCAAGGTTCACGGGATACCTCGGTCTTTGCGGACTTAACGTCGCTCCAGATGGTCTCCTTGTCTCCTTCGGCTGGCGACTCATTCAATGGAGCCTGCTGTAGTCAGTCTATTTTGCAGAGATCAATAAGAGCTTATCCCTAAGTTTCGGCTTCTGAAACTCCCTTTATGATTTCCTGAGTTCCTGATAAAATCAGTTGTTTTGATTCCCGTAAATTTCATCAACGTCTTTCCACTTTTCGTCCGTTCTACTTTGTGTTCCAAAGTGCTACTTTTGTAACGGGTAATTTTTTCCGCTTTCAGGTAATATTTAGTCCGGTTTAGCCGATAAGCCCTTCAGTGATTTACTCTTTTCAAGGGACCTCTATTGGCATAGGAAGGAGCCAGTAAAACTTTTCATATGCCGGAATTTCGTAAAGATCCGTTAGTTGGCCGCTGGGTTGTCTTCGCCCCGGAACGCAAACAACGTCCCCAGGAATTTGGAAGACTGGAACTCCCCAGTACCACCAAAGACGCCTTCGCCGAAGGCAACGAACGACTCACCCCACCCGAAGTTTTCGCCATCCGCCCCGCTGGACTTCCCGCCAACGGCCCAGGCTGGCGCGTCCGCGTCGTGCCCAATCGCTATCCGGCCCTGCGCATTGAAGGTACCCTCGACCCCGAAGCCGTCGGTTTCTACGACCGGATGAACGGCATCGGCGCACACGAGGTTGTCATCGAAACGCCCGATTCAAAGAAAGCGCTGGAGGAATTGCCCATTGAAGGTGTCGCCGATGTGCTGACCGCCTGCAAGAGCCGGATCGCCGACCTGATGAAGGATCCGCGTTTCCGTTATCTACTCGTTTTCAAGAATGTCGGCCCGATGGCGGGCGCCTCGCTCAGCCACGCCCATTCGCAACTCATCGCCATGCCGGTAACCCCGCTGGCAGTGAAGGAAAAGCTCGATTCAGCCAAGAACTACTACGACTTGAAAGAGCGCAGTATTTTCGAGGACATCCTCCACAACGAACTCCGCACCGGCGAACGAGTCGTTTACCAGAACCACGGTTTCGTCGTTTTCTGTCCGTTTGCGAGCCGCTTCCCGTTCGAACTCGCCATCTTCCCGCGCCGTCAGTCGCCCGATTACCACACGGCGGACGAACACGAGCTCGTCCTGCTTGCCGACGCGGTCAAGACCGCCCTCTTGCGCCTCAACCGCGCCCTCGGCAAACCCGATTACAACCTCATCCTCCACACCGCTCCGGTGCGCCGTCCACGTAAAAATTATTGGACGACCATCGATGCCGATTTCCGCTGGCACATCGAAATCCTGCCGCGGCTGACCGGCGTGGCGGGGCTTGAATTCGGCACCGGATTTTTCATCAACACTACCCTCCCCGAAGAAGCGGCACAATTCCTGCGCCACATGGTCAATTATTGAACCAGGGAAAAATGGAAAGGGAACTCACGGCCCCGCTTCGAAATTCACCCGAAACCTGACGCCATCCTATGAACGTTGTCCTGCTCTGGCACATGCACCAACCGTACTACGTCAACCCGTTGACGAAGACGGCGATGATGCCCTGGGTCCGCCTGCACTCAGTCAAGGGTTACCTCGACATGATCGACATCTTGCAAAAGGTGCCGGGCGTTCAGGTTAATTTCAATTTCACGCCCGTCCTGGTCAAGCAGATCGAGGAACTGGCCAACGGCGAGGTCATCGACCTGTGGGAGACCTGGTCGCGCAAACCGGTCGAGGCGCTCCACATCGATGAGAAGAAACGCATCCTTGAGGATTTCTTCAAGCTCAACTGGGATACAATGATCAAGCCGTATCCGCGCTATCTCGATCTCCTGCACCGCCGCGGCATGTCGTGGTCGGAACGTTCGCTCGACGAAACGGTTTCCCTTTTCTCCGATTCGGATTTCCGCGATTTGCAGGTCTGGTACAACCTCGCCTGGTGCGGTTACTCCGCCGTGAAGCGGTTCCCGCTCCTGGCCGAACTCCGCAAGCAGGGTCGCGATTTCACCGAGGAACAGAAGAACGCCGTCCTCGACATTCACCGCGACATCCTTCGCCTCGTTCTGAGCCTTTACCGCGATGCCACCACACGCGGACAGGTTGAGATCACAACGACCCCCTTTTTCCACCCGATCATGCCGCTGGTCTACGACACCGATTTCGCCCGGCGCTGCATGCCGCACGCGACGCTGCCGTTGCGCTTTACCGCGCCCGAGGACGTTCGCGCCCACCTGCGTCTCGCCCAGGAACAGCACGCCCGCGTCTTCGGCCAGAAAGCGCGCGGTCTCTGGCCCTCGGAAGGCTCGGTTGCGCCCGAGTTGATCCCGCTCTTTCAGGAAGCCGGGATAGAATACTTCTGCACCGACGAGGGCAATCTCTTCCACAGTCTCGAACAGGATCCGGCGTGGTCGGGCAAGAACGTCGACCATCTCGAACTTTTTCAGGGTTGGCGTATCCGCTACGAGGACGCCTCCGTTCAGGCTCTTTTCCGCGAGCGTCCGCTCTCCGACTTCATCGGATTCAACGCCGCGCGCAACGAAGCGCCCCGCTCGGTCGAATACCTGATGCATCACTTTGATCATCTCGCTTCCATTCTGACCCAGCCGAACCAGGCCGTCTGCATCGCCCTCGACGGCGAGAACGCCTGGGAAGCCTTCCCCGACGGTGGAGAGAAGTTCCTCACTCTTTTCTACGAAAATCTCGCGGCCCGGAACAATTTCCACACCCGCAAGCTCGGCGATTACTTCACCGAATTTCCTTCCAGGGTCGAATGCGCCCACCTCCACACCGGATCGTGGATCAACAGCGACTTCGACATCTGGATCGGAGACCCCGAGGAAAACAAGGGTTGGGAATGGATCGGCCAGACACGCGCGTTCCTCACCGAACGCATCGCCAAGGGCGGCCTCACTCCCGAGCAGGTGCAAGCCGCCTGGTGGGAGATTTACGCCGCCGAGGGCAGCGACTGGTTCTGGTGGTATGGCCCCGACTTCACCACCGATTGCGACTTCCTCTTCGACGAACTTTTCCGCACGCACCTGCAAAACGTCTACCGCATCCTCGAAGTCCAACCGCCCGCCTACCTCGACGTTCCCATCTGCCTGCCCAGCAGCGCCGTCAGTTACAGCAAACCGCACCATCTCCTCAACGTGAGTAAAAAAGGTGTTGTGGAAAATTACTACGAATGGGTCGGCGCAGGCCAACTCGACATCGCGCAGCAGCAAACAGCCATGTACCAGTCCGACCGCATCGGACAACGGCTCTATTTCGGCTTCAGCCACGACAATTTCGTCCTGCGCCTCGACGCCTCGCACAAACCCGAAGGCCTCCTTGTCCAGTTCACCAGCCCCGTCTGCTGCCGTTTCCGCATCGAGCGCGGCACGCGCAACGCCTACCACGGCGTCTTTGAAAAGAGCGACGACCAGGTCACCTTCCAGCCAGTGGAAACCGCCGCCATCGCCACCTGGGGAGATTTCATGTTCATCCTCATTCCCAAGTCTCCCCTCGGCTGGGACAAGGGCGGCATCGTCAGTTTCTTCGTCCAACTGATCGAAAAGGGCCTCCAAAAGGAACGCTACCCCGAACGCGGTGCAATCGAGTTCAACGTCCCCGGCGATGACTTTGAGGCGAGTCAGTGGTTTGTCTAAAGGAAAGTCAAAAGTAAACTCTCAAAAGTCAAAACCGCCACTAGCAGGTTACTGAAAAAGTCCAGAGGGTCAAAAATGACTCCGAAAAACACCATCAAAACACTCCGGTCATGTTGAGAAAATCGATCCTGAGTAATTTTATGAAGTCGTTTTTCGCTTCCATTTTGAGCGTTTTTAAAAACACCCCTTTTTCAGCAACCTGCTAGAGAAGAAACCACGGGGTGCCTTCTCTGATGCTTTTGACCTTTGACTTTTCTTCATTACTGTCCCACAAGAAAAGACTTCCCCCGCGACACCGCGCCGGTATCGTTGCGTGAATATTGTTTTGGCTTTTACTTCCGTGAAGATCGCACTGCTGCACTACACATTCTGGCCCGAGTTTGGCGGAGTCGAAAACATCGTCCGCGACCAGGCTCTTGCCCTCATCCGGCACGAGCACGAAGTCCTCGTGCTGACCGGTTCCGGCAGCGACCCCCACGACGGTTACGCCTTTGCGGCCCTGCCTGAGCTCGCTTACGATTACCCGCTACACGTCGAAGTCCGCAAGGTTCTCGACAGCGGCATGTGCGACCAGAATTTCAACAAGTACCGCGCTCTCCTTGTTGAAACCCTCCGCCCGGCGTTGGCCGAAGTCGATCTCACCATTGTCCACAATATCTTCACCACTCACTTCAATCTCGCCCTCACCGCCGCCCTCCACGACCTCGCGAAGGAACGGCGCATGATTGCCTGGACGCACGATCTCACCGCCACCAACACCGATTACGCCCTGCCCAATCCCGGCAAGATGCCATGGGCCGTCGTCAAGGCCGCCCCGGCTGGCGTTCCCTATGTCGCCGTCAGCGAATTACGCAAAAGCGAAATCGAAAAGCACATCAAGCCGACGCCGCCGGTTACGGTCATTCCCGACGCCATCGACCTTGGCCGTTTCTTCCACCTCACACCCGAGATGGCCGAGTCGCTCGAAGCCCTCGCCCTTGAGGAACGCGACTACGTTTTTCTCACCCCGGCTCGCGTCATGCTCCGCAAAAATCTCGATCTCGCCATCGAATTGACCAAGGCCATCCGGGAAAAAAACCTCAATCCGCTGCTGCTCATCACCGGGGCGGGAGAAACCAATAGCACCGCCGCCACCGAGTACGGCAAATACCTCCGCCAATCGCTGCCCGAATCCCTTCGCCGCCACGTCGTCTTCGTCAACGACTTCTTCCCCGTCAAAGAAGAAACAATGCGCGACCTCTACTCCCTCAGCGATTGCCTTCTCTTCCCCTCGCGTCAGGAAGGTTTCGGCCTGCCCCTCATCGAAGCCGGACTTCACCACCTGCCCGTCTGGTGCAACGATATTCCCGCCTACCGGGCCGTCCGGGGCGAAGGCGCCTTCCTCATCGACAACGCCGCCAAACTCGACGAAGCCCTCGCCTGGCTCGAAAGTCAGGCCACCTTCCGTCTCCACCGCATCGCCCGCCGCCAGTACGACAGCCGCCACGTCTACCGCGAACATTACGTCCCCTTTTTCCATAATCTCATCAATAATCCCACAACCCCCACACAACAATGATCGAAGAAATCAACTACCTCGGCTGGAAACGCAACCTTCTCCTGCGCCAAAACGGCGTCGAACTCGTCATCACTCTCGACGTCGGCCCCCGCCTCATCCGCTACGCCTTCGTCGGCGGACAAAACGTCTTCAAGGAATATCCCGAACAACTCGGCAAATCCGGTGAAAACGAATGGCGCATCCGCGGTGGACACCGCTTCTGGACCGCTCCCGAAGCCGAACACAGCTACGACATCGACAATTCCCCCGTCAACTACGAAACCCTCGGCGGCGACTCCATCCGCATCATCTCTCCCGCCACGAAATACGGCTACCAGAAGACCCTCCAGGTCACCATGGATCAGAACGGTTCTGTCACCACCGAGCACACCCTCAAAAACATCAGCGACAAACCGCTCGACATCACCCCCTGGTCGCTCTCCGTCATGACCGCCGGCGGCACCGCTGTTATCCCCCAACCGCCCTACCGTCCGCACCCTGACGAACGCGAACCCGGCACCCCGCTCATCATGGAAGACTTCCTGCCCAACCGCAACGTCACCCTCTGGCCCTACACCTCACTGTGCGACCCCCGGTTCACCCTCGGCAACAGCTTCTGGCAAATCCGCCAGGACGCTAACGGCGCCGCCACCAAGATCGGCCTCAAACTCCCCAATACCTGGGTCGGCTACCAACTCGACGGTGCGCTATTCCTCAAACACACCCCCTACATCGCCGAAAAAGCGGCCCTCTATCCCGACAACGGCGTCAACTTCGAACTCTTCACCAATAAATTCATGCTCGAACTCGAGTGTCTTTCCCCGCTCGAACCCCTCGCGCCCGGAGCCACCCGCACTCTCGTGGAGAAATGGCAACTCCTGCACAAAGACGTCAATTGGACCGACGAAAAGGCCGGTCGTGATTTTTTTGCTAGTCTTGCGTGAAAACTTTGATTAAATAAGCCTTCACCGATGGCGATCGTAGCTCAATGGTAGAGCTCCAGATTGTGATTCTGGCTGTTGCGGGTTCGAGTCCCGTCGATC
>DBTH01000056.1:9674-10041 GCA_002306945.1 Methylacidiphilaceae bacterium UBA1321
GTTGCGGGTTCGAGTCCCGTCGATCGCCCCATCTCGTTATCCTCCTACGCGCAGATGGAGGTTGCCCTCCAAGGTATCCATAGGTTCGCTATTTATCGTGGACTTTGACCGAAACAAATGGGTGTCTTTATACGTCTAAATGGAGTGAAATGACTCCATTCGCATTACGCGCCTGCGCCACACTTCTCCTGTTCGCCGCTCTGAGTGGCCTCACCGCCTGCGTCTCCGTCTCCAGCGACGGGGATAAAACCAAAGTCGGAAGTCCGGTGACCGACATGTTTTCCGAAGAAAAATGGGAACAGACCCGCAACCAAAGTCCGCCGAATTGATTTTTCCAAGCTGCCTGAGCCGTAACTATTCAAAACCT
>DBTH01000310.1 GCA_002306945.1 Methylacidiphilaceae bacterium UBA1321
TGGAACGGCCCCATGGGCGTGTTCGAAGTCAAGGAACTGGCCAAAGGCACCTTCGCCATCGCTGAAGCCGTCGGAGCCAACCGCAGCGCCACCAGCATCATCGGCGGCGGCGATTCCGTGAAGGCCGTCAAACGTTCCGGCCAGAGCGACAAAGTCACCTTCATTTCCACCGGCGGCGGTGCTTCCCTCGAATTCCTCGAAGGCAAAGTCCTCCCCGGCGTCGCCATCATCGCCGACAAGAAATAACAACCCACAAAAACCATCGGATAAAAATAACGAAAGGCTTTGATTCTATCAGAAACTCATAAAATCAAAAAACAGGAACGGACTAATCCTTTCCACTCTTGATTTCCTGAGTTTACGATAAGCCTTTGCCTTTCGTATTTCATTCGCCAAAAGCCTTTAAAATATATGCCCTACCGCAAAAAGATCATCGCCGGCAACTGGAAGATGAACAAGACCAACAACGAAGCCAAGGTCATCGTTCACGACCTCATCCTCGAAATCGGCAAGTTCGACGACGCCGACATTGTCATCTGCCCTCCCTTCACGGCCCTCTCCATCGTCAGCGAAATGCTCCTCGACATTCAGAACATCAAGCTCGGCGCGCAGAACCTCCACCAGGCCTCGCACGGCGCTTATACCGGTGAAGTCTCCGCCGCCATGCTGCGCGAACTCTTCGTCCGCCACGTCATCATCGGCCACTCCGAACGCCGCCAGTACTTCGGCGAAACCGACAAGCTCGTTGCCGAAAAGATCAAGGCCGCCCTCGGTGCCGCCCTCAAGCCCATCGTCTGCATCGGTGAAACCCTCCAGCAACGCGAAGCCAACCAGTGGAAAAAAGTCATCGAGACCCAGATCCGCGGCGGCATCAGTGGACTCGACGAAAAGGAAATCTCCGAAGTCGTCGTCGCTTACGAACCCGTCTGGGCCATCGGCACCGGCAAAGTTGCCACCGGCGAACAGGCTCAGGAAGTGCATGCCTTCGCACGCGGCATCTTCAAGGACATCTACGGCCAGGCCGTCTCCGACAAGCTCCGCATCCAGTACGGCGGTAGCGTGAAACCTGAAAACGCCCAGGAACTCCTCAACCAGCCCGACATCGATGGCGCTCTCGTCGGCGGTGCCAGTCTCGATGCGCGATCCTTTACCGCCATCGTGAAAAACTCTTGCGCGAAATAATCCCCTGACGCATAGTGCCCTCCCCTTATGAATTGGATGAATATTGCTATCGGCTTCTTCCTGACCGTTCACATTCTGGTCTGCATCTTCATGGTCACCATCATCCTGATGCAACGCAGCAAACAGGAAGGACTCGGCGCTGCCTTCGGTAGCGGTATCACCGATTCCATGTTCGGCGCGGGCACTTCTCAGGTTCTCGTCAAAGCGACCGTCTTCCTGGCGGCGCTTTTCTTCATCCTGACAATCATCCTGGCCCGCCTCTACTCCACCCGCAACAACACCGAAAACAGCCTTAGCCGCAAGCTCCTGGCCACTCCAGCCGCTACAGCTCCCGCCATCCCCGGTGCCGACGCCACTGCCACCGATTCCGCCAGCAAGACCACGGTTCCGGCCACGGCTTCGACTGAAAAGTCCGACACGGCAGCCCCTGCGGTTCCGGCCAAGAAATAGTCATCTGCCTTCTCTCTTTCAAGGCCGCGACCGTGCAAACGCTCGCGGCCTTTTCTTTTTCACGCAACCATCCAAAGTACTTCAATTTTCAACGATTCCTCCCTACGATCAGCCATGCATTGCCGCGCCACCTCTTTCGTCTTTCTGACATTCCTTGTCGGCGCGCTCCTACTTCCCTTCACCGGTTGCTCCCGCCTTTCGGCTCCCAAAGCCGATTTCACCTTCATCAACGGGGCTGAACCCGAAAGCCTCGACCCCGGCATCGTTACCGGCCAACCCGATGGCCGCCTCTGCCTCGCCCTCTTCGAAGGACTCACCTCCCGCAATGCCGACGGCTCGATTCAACCCGGAATGGCCGAACGTTGGGAAATCTCCCCCGACCTCAAGACCTACACCTTCCACATCCGCGACACCCAGTGGAGCAACGGCGATCCCGTCACGGCCCAGGACTTCGTCCGCTCATGGGAGCGCGTCCTCAACCCCGCCCTCGCTTCCAAATACGCCGATCAGCTCTACTACCTCGAAAACGCCGAAGCCTACAACACCGGCAAACTCACCGACTTCACCCAGGTTGGCGTCAAAGCCATCGACGGCCACACCCTCATCGTTCGCCTGAAAAATCCGACTCCGTTCTTCCTCGATCTCTGCTCCTTCACCACGCTGCTTCCCGTCCACACCGCCAGCATCGCCCAATACGGTGACGACTGGATCAAGCCCGGAAAACTGATCTCCAACGGCGCGTACAAACTCGCCGAATGGCGCATCGACGATCACATCCGCCTCGTCGCCAATCCCCATTACTGGCGCGCCTCCAGTGTTCACTTCAAAGTCATCGACGCGCTGCCTACCTCGAACGCCAACACCTCGTTCAATCTCTTCTACGCGGGCAAAGCCGACATGATTATCGACAAGGGCCAAATCCCGCAATTGATCCTCAACGAAATCCGCAACGAACCCTACTTCCACGCCAATCCTTTCCTCGCCACCTACTTTTACCGCTTCAACGTCACCCGCAAACCGTTCAACGACGTCCGCGTTCGCGAAGCCCTCGCCCTGGCACTCGACAAAGACCGCATCGTCACCCGCATCACCAAAGCCGGAGAGAAAACCGCCGGTTCCATCACCCCGCCCGGAGTTCCCGGTTACAACCCGCCCACCGGACTTGGCCACAATCTCGAACAGGCCCGCAAGCTCCTCGCTGATGCCGGATTTCCCGATGGCCGCGGATTTCCGAAATTCTCCGTCCTCTACAACAACTCCGAGCTCAACAAACAGATTGCCATTGAAATCCAGGCCATGTGGCACGATGGCCTCGGCCTCAACGTCGATCTGCGCACTCAGGAATGGAAAGTCTACCTCAACACCCTCGACGCCCTCGACTACGACGTCGCCCGTTCCTCGTGGGTGGGCGATTACAACGACCCCTACACCTTCCTCGGCTGTTTCATGGCCGGTCGCGGCAACAACCGCACCGGCTACGCCAATCCCGCCTACGACAAACTCCTCGACCAGGCCAATGCCGAACCCGACCCCGCCAAACGCATGACCCTCCTCCAGCAAGCCGAAACGATTCTCGTTGAAAAAGACGTCCCTTTCGTTCCGATCTACTACTTCGTCGGCATCGTCCTCTACGACGAAAGCAAGATCGGCGGCTTCATCCCCAACGTCGTCGACGAACATCCTTTGAGAGAACTCTATAGAAAGTAATTTTTGACCGAATTAACGGAATTTACGGAATTGATTTATAAAAACGAAACCTCGTTAGACGACTTTTAATTTTTGATTGCACGCAACCTCCTTTTCCTTCATGCCTTTATTCCACTCCAATTTCCGTTAATTCCGTCTAAAAATCAGCCATGATCGCCTTCATCTTCCGCCGCCTGCTTCTGGCCGTGCCCGTGCTCTTTGTGGTGATCTCGCTCACGTTTCTCCTCATGCGGCTCACTCCGGGCAATCCCTTCTCCGCCGACCGCGCCATCCCGCCGCGCATCCTCGCCAAGCTCGAAGCCAAGCACCAACTCGACGGCACACTCTGGCAACAATACACCCGCTACATCCGCGACGTCGCCCACGGCAACCTCCGCGACTCGACGAAATACTTCGGCCGCACCGTCAACGAAATCCTTGCCCAGACCCTGCCCGTCTCCGCCACCCTCGGCAGTCTCGCCTTCCTCATCGCCCTGGGCGCTGGAATTTTCCTCGGCACCTACGCCGCCGTTCACCACGACCAGGCGCAAGACCGGCTCGCCATGCTCACCGCGCTCCTGGGCATTTCCCTGCCGAGCTTTATCCTCGCCCCGCTTCTCATTCTCGTTTTCTGCACCTACGTTCCGATCTTTCCCGTAGCCGGATGGGGTTCGCCCGACCAAATCATTCTCCCCGCCATTTGCCTTTCACTGCCCTTTGCCGCCGCCATTGCCCGACTCATGCGCACCAGCATGCTCGAAGTGCTCCACCTTGAATTCGTCCGCACCGCCCGCGCCAAGGGACTGCCCGAACGCGTCGTCATCTATCGCCACGCCCTTAAAGTTGCCATCCTCCCCGTCGTCTCTTACTGCGGCCCCCTCGCCGCCAGCATCCTGACCGGATCGATTGTCGTGGAACAAATCTTCAAGATTCCCGGCCTCGGCCCCTTCTTCATCAACAGCGTCCTCAACCGCGATCTCTTCATGGTTGGCGGAACCGTGCTCGTCTATAGCGTAACGTTGATCTCCTTCAACATCGTCGTCGACGCGCTCTATTTCCTCCTGGATCGCCGCATTAAACTCACGAGTTAAAACAAAAGACTTTTTAAGCCGAATTTAACGAAAAATTAAAGACAACGTATTTTATCAGGTGCTCACAAAGTCATGAATGGAATTTCAGTAGCCTATACTTAATACTTAGAACCTAATACCTGGAACTTCGTACATCCCATGTCTTCCACTCCCCACATTTTCAAACAACGCTACTGGCGCGATCCGGCCTTTCTGGGCTGCGTGATCTTCCTCGTCGCGCTGGTTGTTGCCGCCGTTGTGGGGCCGCATCTGACTGGTTACCGCTACGACCAGATGGACGCGAAGCAATTCCAACCGCCCGGTTTAGCGCATTGGTGCGGCACCGACTTCCTCGGCTACGACATGCTCACCCGGATTCTCTACGGTGCGCGCATCTCGCTCCTCGTCGGACTCATCGGCGCCCTCGTCAGCCTGACCATCGGCGTCACCTACGGCGCCGTGGCCGGATACATCGGCGGCTGGGTCGATAACTTGCTGATGCGGTTGGTCGACATCCTCTACTCACTGCCGCGAATTGTTTTCGTCATCGTCATGGTTGCCGCATTCGAAAAACCCGGCACCGCGCTCATTTCGCGCTTCAACCTCAACTCTCTCATTCCCGACGTCCGGCTGCTGCTTCTCTTCATCGGTCTCGGCCTCGTCGAATGGCTCACCATGGCACGCATCGTCCGCGGTCAAGTCCTCGTCCTCAAGGAACAAAGCTTCGTCCAGGCCGCGCGCGCCCTCGGCCAATCCCATTTCCGCATCATCACGCGCCATCTGTTGCCCAATATGCTCGGCATCATTCTCATCTACCTCACCCTCACCATCCCCGTCATCATCCTCGAAGAATCCTTCCTGAGCTTCCTCGGTCTCGGCGTCCAGGCTCCCGCGCCAAGCTGGGGTTCGCTCCTGTCCGAGTCGGCCCAATACATCAACCCCATCCGCATCTACTGGTGGCTGCTCGTCTTCCCGGCGGGTTTCATGGCCGCAACACTCCTCGCCCTCAACTTCGTCGGCGACACCCTCCGCGATGCCTTCGACCCGCGTTCGCAGAAGAAATGAGGAATAGTTCGAAGTTTTCAGTTTTCAGTTCTAAGTTAACGGCGTCGTGATCGCCACATCACTAGAAGAATCGCAAACGGCACTACTTCAAACTGAAAACTGAAAACCTCGAACTTTGAATTTATGATCCCCGACCTCCAAGCCTCCTTTGCCTGCGAAGACGTCCGCGTTGAAGCCAGCGGCTCCCACACCATCATCGGGATCATCAACGGCATTGCCGCGCCGAGCGTCCCCATTCGCGTCCTCAAGTTCTGCATCTGGACCCGTTGGTGCTCAGGGAGCGGGCGATTCACCCAACTGACCCGCGTCGTCCGGCCCGACGAATTCACCCAACTGGTCTCCGCCACCACCCAATTCCAACTCGGCAACGAAGATTCCCACGTCACCAACGTCAACATCTTCGCCGGAGTCGAATTCCCCGAGGAAGGCATCTACCACATCGAAATTCTCCTCGACGACGTCCTCAAGCTACGTTACCCGATCCGCGTCTTCTGCCCGAAGCAAAACTCCGGTCCCGCAGCCGGATAAGAGGGAATAAAAAGGGAGTATCTCCTTTCGCTTCATTCGATATCCGAGCCATCAATCTTGCTGCGAAGCAAATCGATGATTTTCAGCCGCCTCACTGAAATCTTGTCTATTTTCCCTGACAGCAGCTTTCTTGTTTTGAGAAGACGATCAAAACAATACTTCATCTGACCTTTGGCAAGTTTGGGACTGACCTCTGAGAGTAAAAGCAGAGTGTAGTAGAACGGGAATCGGCTCCAACCACCTTTCCCGTCCCGGAAAGAAGTCAGGGAACTCATGCACTGCGGTAGAATTGATGAGTGTTCCGCAAAGCCACCCGCGGCCAAGCAACGCCACAGCGAGATTGAACATTTACCACAACAATAAAAGCCATCCTTGACCGCATTACCGGTAAATATCCGTTCAACCAACCGTTGCTCTGAAATCCTGCCCGCGTCCGCTAAAATCCCGGTATCGTTCCGAATAATCGCCAGCATTCGGGTCGCTTCTTCCGCAATGATATGGGCGCGCGCAGCCCGGCTTTCGATTTTTTCGCCCGTAAAGAGACGAAACTCACGACGCCAATCCTCTTCGGTCAGTGCAAAGCTGCCAGCGTATCCACGAACCTCGCCCAACCGGCCGCTCGTCCAAAGAACCAACGACTCAGCTTCATCCTGCCATGGATAACCGAATAAAACAGCCTCATTGAAAGCATCAACTGTAGCAATTAAACTTTTCCGATCCAAAATCCGCACAATTCCTCCCCTTACGATGCAGACTATAGAAACCCAAATGTGCGTCAAACAATCATTCCAACTTGAAAGAGCTTGGACATTTAAAGTCAGAAACCTCCGACAAAGCCGAAGGCTTGGCAGAGGCAGAGCGGCTCGAAGCCGATTTTCGGAAGTCGATTAAACGCGAACAATCTTTGAGCTTTCACACCGATCCTTCCACCAGCTCCAGACGGAGTGGGGTGAAAGGAAATGTGCTGCGTTAATCA
>DBTH01000008.1:0-10727 GCA_002306945.1 Methylacidiphilaceae bacterium UBA1321
AGGTTGACCTGGTGGACGATGCCAAAGCCCGGGGGCACGACGCCGAAGGTGTCAAACGCCTGCATGCCCCACTTCATGAACTGGTAGCGCTCTTGGTTGCGCTTGAACTCAAGCTTCATGTTCAGGTCCGGCGCATTCTTGGTGCCGAAGTAGTCGATCATGACCGAGTGGTCGACGACCAGGTCAACCGGCACCAGCGGTTCAATGCTCTTGGGGCTCTTGCCCATCTTGTCGGCCACCGAACGCATGGCCGCGATATCGGCCAGCAGCGGCACGCCGGTGAAGTCCTGCAAGACGATGCGGGCGACCACAAAAGGAATTTCCTCGGCGGCGGGAGCTTTGGCGTTCCAATTGGCCAACGTGCGCACGTCATTCTCGGAGACACGTTTTCCATCAAAATTACGTAATATCGATTCGAGTACGATCCGAATACTAATAGGGAGCTTTGAAACTTTGGCCACACCAGCCTCTTCCAAAGCGGGGAGAGAATAATATGTTAACTTTTGACCATCGTGAGTCGTTTGAGTACGCAGTGAGTTGAATAAGTTATGTAGAGTGGCGGCCATAAATTTTTAATCCGTGATGTCGAGTGAATAAGCTAATTCCGTTCCTCAAACTGGGCAAGCGAAGATTCTTTTATGGGCAAATACAAAGGGTTAGCGCAGGGCCCATTCTCTTAACTTGAATGACGGGGCCCTTTGTGTTACACTCCGAAAAATACGACATAGAGAAGTTGGCACTGTTTAGGCTTAAAGCTTTTCCGAAAGGGGAAAATCAAACCATGAGCAAAACTCCTCAAGTTCTGGCCGAACTGGTCAGGAACCCGAAACATCAACTACGGGACGTCGAAAGCAGACCCCACAAATCCTATCAAAACCGGTACGAACGCCGTAAGGTCAAAGAATACCTTCGCGTTGGATACTGGCAGACCGAAGATTAATCGCTTCCCGGTGCGTGCGACCCGGTCAGGCCGGGCGGGTACGTCCGAAGCGCCTCTTCTCATCACACTCTCCCATTAGCGAGACAGCCGGAGATAAAGTCCGCCAGCCAAAGAGATGTCGGCAATAGCCCACATCGGTGCTGGTGAACCCGATCATTAAGCATCGTGACTTCTCCGCCTGCTCGCGGGAGTGGGTGTGAGCTGCATGACACCGCAATACGGTTCAGGCCGATTGACGAAGTGAGAGTGCTTTAAATGAGCTCTAAAAAAGGGATGGGTTTTCGATCCCCATTTTATTTCATGACTTCATGAGTTCTTGATAAAATCCTATCAAGCCTTTCGTAAATTTCGTTCTGAAATTCCGTTAATTTCGTCAAAAATCCTCATTCCGTCCGATCCCGCTCTGAGACCGCGAATCAGATTTCGGAAAATCGCTCGGGAGGACAACGGGGAATTTCGCAAGGGCGAACTCTGAATTCCTTTTGAAGCTCGGCGTAAAGATGGCGAATGGCGGTGGTGAGTCGGTCGCTGGCGGCTTCGCGGGATTCGTTCGCGTCGGGTGGTGGGAGCAGCGGCCCGTAATAAACGAACAAGCGCGGGCGCCGGAACAGGTAACGCCACTGGTACAGTTGATCCGTGCCGAAGACGAGCGCAGGCAGGGCGGGAACCCCGGCCATTTTCCAAATCGCAGCCGTGCCGGCAGGAAGCGGCGCGCCGTTGAGGATCGATTTTTCGCCGTAGCGCAGACCTTTTTCCGGGAAGATGCCGACGATGCGGCCCTGGGCGAGCCGTTCGAGAGTTGCGCGGATGGCGGCGCGATCGATTGGCTTGGTGCGGTCGATGGGGAAGGCGTTCCACGATTTCAGAATGCGGCCCGCGACCGGGATTTGCAGCAGGGGCAGGTCGGCCATGTAATCGACCGCGCGACCCCGGCGCGGGAAGTTCATGCCGAGGATGTTCGGATCGAAATGGCTGATGTGATTGCACACCAGCAGGCATGGGCCGGACGCGGGGATGTTGTCGAGGTCGCGCACGGTGGTGTCGGTCAGGAGCGTGGTGGCAATGCGTGTGCCGAGTGCTCCGATGAAGTAGGAAAGATCCGACACGTCAGTGAATCCCGGATGGTGCGATGAGAACTCCGCGGCTTATTTGATTTCCGCGAGGGCGGCGTCCATCACGCGCGCCGTCTGCGCGATATCTTCGGTCGTGTGCGCGGCGCTGATGAATCCGGTCTCGAATTGTGACGGGGCGATGTAGACACCGTGATCGAGCAGGTAGTGGAAGAAACGTTTGAAGCGGTTACGGTCGCTGGTCATCGCGTCGTCGAGTGTGCGAACGGGGCCCTTGGTAAAAAAGAGGCAGAACATGGAACCATAGCGGTAGAACGTTGCCTCGATCTTGTGTTTGGCGAGGGAGGGGCGCACGGCGAGTTCGAGCTGGCCGCCGAGTTTTTCGAGTTTATCGAAGACGTTTTCCTTCTCCAGAATATTCAATTGCGCCAGGCCCGCCGCCATTGCCAGCGGATTGCCGGAGAGCGTGCCTGCCTGATAGACCGGGCCGAGTGGGGCGAGGTGATCCATGATGTCGCGACGTCCGCCAATCGCGCCGACGGGCAGGCCGCCGCCGATGACTTTGCCGAAGGTGGAAAGATCCGGCGTGACGCCGAAGAGTCCTTGCGCACCCGCTTTGCCGAGACGAAAGCCGGTCATCACTTCGTCGAAGATGAGAAGGGTGTCGTGCTGGGTGCAGAGATCGCGCAATGCTTCGAGATAGCCGGGCATCGGCGGGATGAGACCGGCGTTGGCGGGCAACGGTTCGAGAATGACGCAGGCGACTTCGCCCTTGTTGGCGTTGAGCGCGGCATCGACGGCGTCGAGGTCATTGAACGGGAGCGTAAGAGTGAGCGCGGCGAGAGCGGCGGGAACTCCGGCGCTGTCGGGTTGGCCGAGGGTGAGCGCGCCGGAACCGGCCTTTACGAGAAGGGAATCGACGTGGCCGTGGTAGCAACCGGCGAACTTGATGATCTTGTCGCGTCCGGTGAATCCGCGGGCGAGGCGCACGGCGGTCATGGTCGATTCGGTGCCGCTGTTGGTCATGCGGATTTTTTCGACCGACGGCACCCACTCGGCGATTTTCTTCGCGATGTCGACTTCGAAGGAATTGGGAATGCCGAAGCTGGTGCCGCGCGTGGCGGCTTCCTGCACGGCGTGGACGACGGCGGTGTGCGCGTGGCCGATGATGGACGGGCCCCAGGTGCAGACGTAATCAATGTAGTCGTTGCCATCGACATCGTAGATGTGGGAACCCTCGGCACGTTGGGCGAAGAACGGTTCGCCGCCGACGGCGCGGAAGGCGCGCACGGGGGAGTTGACTCCGCCGGGAATGAAATTGAGCGCTTCGGTGAACAGAGCGTGAGAGCGGGGGCGATCCATTGGAGCAGCGTAGGCGCGCGATTGCCGCAATTCAAGTCAGCGCACTCAATCTGTTGATCTGTCCAAAGTGCGCGAAATCTGTATTCTTTCCGCAGGGAGAAAAACAATGCGAAGAATCTATCTGATTGTTTTGTGTCTGGTGATGGGCGTGATGGGCGTGACGGGATTGATAGCGGAGGAGAATAAGGGCGATGTGGGTTATCGCGAGGAATTGATGGCCCGGCTTTTCGTGCTGCTGTCGAAAGAACACGTTGTCTCGGGTCAAATGGAAAATACGCCATCGTTGTGGGTGGATGCGGAAATTGGAAAAGTCACCGTGCCTAACGGAAAGTTAGCACAGAACGGCATGCGCGTTGAGAAAGCACTGCTTCCACGCGAAGCGGGAGTGGTGATAGAAGTTTTCGGACCGTTTACCGAAGGAATAACGCAAAAACGTTGGAGTACTTTTCACGACGCCGAGAAACGCCGCTTTGAAGTTTGCGTGCGTGTGGCCGATGGACAGACGATCGGAATCGTCGGTTCCTACGGGCCGTCGTTTCCGGTGAAGACGGTGGAAGCAATTGTGGCGCTGGGCAAGCGACGCTGAACACCCTTCAATACTGAGTAGCGCACGACTGATGCCTGCCGGGTTATTTCACAGGCAGAAGGCGTTGGACACACTTGAGCAATTGATCCAAATCGAAGGGCTTGGGCAACGTTTCATCGGCACCCAGGGATTTCATAAATCGTAGGCAAAATTCCTTGGACATCACGCTGTCGCCGGTGCTGATGGCCAGAATGGGGGTGTCAGGTTGCCTCATTTTCAACTCTCGGGCCAGTTCGGTTCCATCCATTTCGGGCATAGCGACGTCGAGGATGAAGAGGTCAGCGGTCAGGTCAAGGCACCATTGGAGCGCCCGGATACCGTTCTCGACTTCGTGAATTTCGTAACCGGCATCCTGAAGGGGTGTGTGCAGGAGATGGCGTATATGGAGATCGTCATCCACAAGGAGAATCAGTTTTCTCGCGGGATCGCTCCGCTGCCAGTTGGCCATTGAGGGTATAACGGCATGAAGAACTATTTATTTACCGTTATATCGAAACATGGATAAGCGGGAGCTGTTCGCAAAAGGGAATTATTCCAGTTTCAACCACACCGTTGTAGGCATGGCGGCGTCGGGAATGTCGGGCAACGATTCGCCGGGCTGGAGCGTGCCGTGGAGGCGGAGCGGATTGAGGGTGGAGCGGACGATGGATTCGAGGTCGTGGCGCTGGAGCCGGGTGCAATTGGTCGAGAGCAAAATCCGCGCGCGCGGGGCGGCGACCAGGAGGGCGAGTTCGAGCAGCGAGCCGAAGTCGCGTTCGGCGCGGAAGGTCTTGGCCTTGCTGCCGCGCGAGAAAGTGGGCGGGTCGAGGATGATCGTGTCGAAGGTTTCGCCGCGCTTTTTGAGATAAGGGATCACGCCGAAAACGTCGTCGGCGATGAAACGGTGCCGCTGGCGTTGCGCATCGGTGCGGGTGTCGATGCCGTTGAGGAGGAAATTATCGCGGCCGCGTTCGAGCGATTTTTTTGAAAGATCAATGCTGACGGTTTCGCTTTTCGCCAAAGCGGCGGCGACCGAAAACGAGCAGGTATAGGAAAAGGTGTTGAGGAGTTTATGAGTGGGCTGCTGACGCACGGCGACGCGGTTGGCGCGTTGGTCGATGAAGAGGCCGCTGGAGTAACTGGCGGAAAAATCGAGTCCGTAGCGCACGGCGTTTTCGCTGACGGAAGTCTTGACCGGGAGCGCGCTGTCGCCCTTGAGGAGCGCCGGGGGAAGGCGGTCGGCTTCCTTGTCGGCGAGATGTTTGCCGTAGATGCGGTCGAGCGGGAGGCGATGCGTGGCGCACCAGATTTCGAGCAGTTCGCGCGTGTCGGTGAGTTGGGCCGGTGTTGTGTAGGAGATGAGATAATCGCGGCCAAAGCGTTCGATCCAGCAGCCAGGCACGGAATGGACACGGTGCGCATCGGTATGGGCCGAGTCGAAGGCGTGGAGAAGTTCGGGCGTGATCCAGGAGGCAGGCATGTGGCAGGTGGCGTTTTTTAAGAGAGAAGGGGTATATTTGCAGACAGATTGAAAAAATCGAAGCAAGATTTAAAAACTCAGCCGATAAATTGTAACAAGAGTGGACTTGTGAATCGACGAAAACCCTGTCAAATGGCGATATAGGGCGGATGCTAATTATTTAAAGGGAGTTTAGTTTTTCACTTTGCTTTTTAACGAAGCTGCTTACATTGAAATTAATGGCAATGAACGCGCAGACCAACAATACGCTGTCGATCTTACGAGTGGGGCTTGTTTTACTGGCCTTGGGAATGGCCACAACACTCTGGGGGCAAGCCAATCCTCCGGCAGCCGCATCGGCTCCGGCGGCAGACCCGGTGCTCAGCAATCCGGAATATCAGCGACTTTATAATGACGCAGCGGTTGCTTTGCAGAAGAAGGATTATGCTGCCGCCCTGGGCAAGCTCGATGAGTTGGACAAGGCGTTCCCCAACGCGATCAACGCGGTGAATTTGCGCGGCGCGGTTTACACCGAACAGCGCGATTTCGCCAAAGCGGGCGAAGCGTTCGCCAAGGCCGCAGATCTCGACAAGAAGGCATTCCCCCCGCGGTTCAATATCGGCGAGGTGCTCTTCCTCCAGAAGAAGTACGCGGAAGCCCGCGCGAAATTCGAGGCGTTGCAGGCGGAAGATTCCAAGAACGATTTGGTTCGCTACAAGGTGTTCCTTTGCTACCTCGCGGCGGGAGAGAAGGAGAAGGCGGAGAAAGTCCTCGGCGAATTCAATTTCGCAGGCGATCTGCCCGCCTACTATTTTGCTCATGCGGCGTGGGAATTTGCCAAGCCGACCCCCAATTTGGAAGAAGCCAAAGGCTGGCTGGAATCGGCCGGAAACATCTATTCCCAGCAGGCGAACCTGCTCTTCGTCGACTCGTTGGTGGAATTGGGCTACCTCAAGCGCGAGGAAGCCAAGAAACCGTAAGCCGGGCTTCCAGGGTTGCAGGGGATGCATGATGGGGGTTGTTACAATAGAAAAATCCGTCGGACAGCTTGCCTCAGGAAGGTTTTCTCCCTTATGGTGAAGTTGCTGCATGGAAGAATCGCCTCCCCCATCGCCTGAACCGGAACAGCAGCCTCCTGACCGTGAATTAGTGGCACGCACTCAGGCAGGCGACTCATCGGCGTTTGATCAATTGTTGATTCGCTACCAGCAACGCGTTTACGGCGTCATTCATAACATGGTCAATAACCATGCCGATACGAATGATCTGCTCATGGAAACTTTCAGCAAGGCTTACCAAAACATTCATTCTTATAAGGCTGATGCCGCTTTTTATACCTGGATCTACCGGATTGCGGTCAACCAGACGATTAACTTCTTGAAGCGCAACAAGTCGCGTCACAACATCAGCATGGACGACGACTCCGAAGATATGGAGTCGCAGAAGGAATTCATCGATACAGCCCTGTCCGGCGATGTCGAACGACAAAATAAAATCAGCGAATTGCAAAAAAAATTGAACGAATCGCTGATGAAACTGTCTGAACAACATAGGGCAGTAGTCACACTGTTTGACGTACAAGGTCTCAGTCACACCGAGATTGCCAAGATCATGGGATGCTCGGAAGGCACGGTACGTTCACGTTTGTTCTACGCTCATAAGCAGTTACAAAAAAACCTGAAGGGCTATGTTTAACACGAAACGCAACGAAGAAGATTTCTCGCAAATACAGAAGTTGCTTGCTACCAAGCGGATGGAAATGCCGTCCCAAAGCTACTTCAACGGTGTGCTCCACGAATTTCACCAGCGCCAACGCGCCATGTCGGTTCAGCCGCGTAATAGTTTCATCACCCGCCTCGTTGCCCAATGGGAATCGATTTGCGAAACCCTCATCCCGCGTCCCTCGCTGCGCTACGCCTACGCAGTCGCAGGTCTGGCGGTTCTCCTTGCCGTCGGTTTGAACGAGAGCTGGAACGCTGGTTCACAGGAAGCCCCCACGCTTTCCCTCCAGACCGAACAACCCGAGAACAAGGGTTTCGCTTTCGCCGAAGCACTCGCTCCCCAACAAGTGTCGACTGTCGATCAACAAATCGACGCCGCCAGCATCGATCCGGTCCGTCTGGACAATAAACATGTAATGCCTCATTATGTCATGGCCCAGGCCCCTACGAGCTATGACACGACAATGGCATTCTAACGGCATGTGCCGTCCGACGGATTTCAACCCGGATCGTCGTCCGGGCGCCCACCCTTCCCGATTGCGGATGGCGTTTGGCCTGATCGCCCTTTGCCTCCTTCCCGCCATCGCGCCAGCCGCCAGCGTCTTTGACGCGATTGGCCAGGAGGTCAACGCCATCTTCGAAAAGAATCGCCCCGCCATCGTTCGCGTCCGTTCCGAAGGCGACGAACTGACCATGGCCGGAACCGGCTTCTTCCTCGACGACAAGGGAACCGTCCTGACCGCCTCCCCGATTCTCGGCGAGAACGTCATGGCCAGCGTCGAATTCAACGGCACCTGGATGAGCGCCAAGATTCTCGGTCGCGATGCCCGCAGCGGCGTGGCCCTGCTCCAGATTCCGCAGGGATTGACTCCCTTTGTCACCGTCGGCTCCTCGGCTCCGCTCAAGACCGGCCTCGCCGTCATGGCCATCGGCTACCCGCGCAATCTCCCCGTTGCGCCGACATTCGGCTTTGTCAGCGGATTCGATTTCCGCTACCTCGACCGCTACTTCCCCACCACCCACATCCGCGCCAACGTCACCATCACGCCCGGACAAGTCGGCGGCCCCCTCCTCAACACCAAGGGCGAAGTCGTCGGCCTCATGGTCACCGCCGTTGACGAAGGCCGCGGCGTCTACGCCCTGCCGATCGAAGCGGCGCTCAAGGTCGTCGCTGATTTCCAGAAATACGGCATGGCCCGACACGGCTGGGTCGGCGTCGGCGTCAAGGAGATTGGCGACAGCAAGAGCGGCACTCATGGAGTTGAAATCTCACAGCTTTTCGACGAAACCCCCGCCTCGCAGAGCGGATTGGCGCGGGGCGACACCGTCGTCAAAATCGGCGACCGCCCGATCAGTTGTCCCGCCGACGTCATGGACGCCTCCTTCTTCAGCGTCGTCGGCAAAGAAACATCCGTCACCGTCATGCGCGGCGGAAAACCGCTCGTATTCAAGTTCGTCGTCCAGGAACGCCCCACCACCATGCCCACCTTCTTGCAGGAACACCGCTCCAACGCGACCCAGATCGCCAGCCCGGCCACGCCCCCCACCAAACCAGCCGGCCAGGGCATTCCCGTGAAGGCCAATGGCCAGCAGTGATCGCAACCTTCTCTGCTTTTGATGTTGCCTTTCCGCAACGCCTTGATAAAAAGCATCTTGCAGGTTGCTTTTGGCATCGAAAAGCAGGGCTTGCCCAAAGCCGGGTTTTCCCAGATAGTTTCGGTTGTCTTATGACCTATACAGTTCAGGAGTTGCACGATAAATTGCAGACAGGGAAAAAAATAACCCTGGTTGACGTGCGCGAACCGGACGAATGGCAGACATGCCGTTTGCCTGGCGCCCAACTCATTCCCTTGAGCCAATTCACCTGCCGCGCTCCCGAAGAACTCCAACGCGACGACCACATCGTCCTGTACTGTCACCACGGCATCCGCTCCGCCAAGGCCCAGCAATTTCTCAAGTCGCAGGGATTCACCGACGTCATCAACCTCACCGGAGGCATCGATGCGTGGGCCCTCCACATTGACCCGGCCATGCGCCGCTACTAAACCAACCCAAACCTTTCCCTCCCTATGAAATTTATACAATCGGTCTTTGATAAACTCGAACGCCACCCCAAGCGTATCGTCTTCCCCGATGGCACCCAGCCCCACGTCATTGCCGGAGCCGTCGAGTACGTCGAACGCAAACTCGGCATCGCCATCCTCCTCGGCAAACGCGACGAAGTCGAAGAAGCCGCCAAAAAAGTCAACGCCACCCTGCGCCGCATCCACATCATCGACCCCGAAAAAGCCGAAGACCTTTCCCTCTTCATCAAACGCCTCGAACAACTCAACCGCTACCGCGGCATCTCCCAGCCCGACGCCGTCAAGATCATCACCCACCCCAATTACTTCGGCGCCATGATGCTCCAGAACGGCCAGGCCGACGGCCTCGTCGGAGGCGCCACCTCCTCCTCCGGCAGCATCCTGCGTCCCCTCTTCCAACTCATCAAGCCCCTGCCCGGAGTCAAAAGCATCTCCAGCTGCATGGTCCTCCAGATCCCCAATTGCGACTACGGCAACGAAGGCCTCTTCATCTTCGCCGACTGCGGCGTCATCCCCAACCCCAACGTCGAACAACTCGCCTGCATCGCCATCGAATCCGCCAAGCTCAGCCGTCAATTCACCGGCGGCGTCCCCCGCATCGCCATGCTCAGCTACTCCACCCGTGGCAGCACCCAGACCCAAGACACCGAACGCATCGCCGCCGCCACCGCCCTCGCCAAACAACACTTCATCGAACACAACCTCGAAGCCGAGATCGACGGCGAACTCCAGGCCGACGCCGCCATCGTCCCCGAAGTCGGCGCCCTCAAAGCCCCCGGCAGCACCGTCGCCGGCCGCGCCAACGTCCTCATCTTCCCCGACCTCAACGCCGGCAACATCTCCCTCAAACTCGTCCACCGCTTCACCAAAGCCGACGCCTACGGCCAACTCCTCCTCGGCCTCGACAAACCCGCCGCCGACCTTTCCCGTGGCGCATCCGTCGAAGAAATCGTTGGCGTCTCCGCCATCGTCGGACTCCAGGCCATCAACTACCGCAAGCTCTACCCCGAACAAGGCGCCCGCTACACCGGCGTCCCCATCGAATAGGCAGCGTAACGCTGCACCCACGCGACGCAAAGCGGACAACGCCCTGTCGCAACGATTCCCCGGCGACCAATCGAACGCACACGCCGGCTTTACAGAGAAAAGCGCACACGGCCTACCCCCTCCCAAAAAACTGGAGGCCGCGCGACGATCCGCGACAACACAGGACAACTCCTCAATCTGTCCTCGGTCGAAGCTGTCAAAAAACTCCCCAAACCAATCGCACTTTACACAAACTCCCATGCCGCCATCCTACCGCACCGCATCGCACGCCCGTTAGCCTTGCGTGCGCTCCGTGAGCTGCCTGTGCAAAAAAACACGATAGCATTTCAAAGTATCCTGCACACAAAGACTGGGGGCGCTGCCTTCATATCCCCCGCTAACGGGTATGATACCCTTTAGAAACCCCACAGGGCTTTTTCCTCTTTTTACGCAACGTAAAAAGGGAAAAAACCCATGAGGATTCTTAAGGAAATCATTTC
>DBTH01000008.1:11018-13141 GCA_002306945.1 Methylacidiphilaceae bacterium UBA1321
AGTCCTCCATTCTCTGTGCACAATATTTTAAATTGCTCGAGTCACTTAAAAATAGATCAATTTCGTGGCGATTTCGTTAAGAAGTATACTCACACACTCAATAAACTTGACTCAAAGCCTCCTCAAGGAATACACCAGTTCTCATCAATGGGCGCGGGGAGGACAACCGATTTTTTTGTGATGCGGATCAAACCGTATCGTCTGTTGTCGTCAATTCTTTCCTCCTCGTTTTGTAACGCCCATTCCCCTCTGCCGCTCTCAACCCCTACTCGTATTGTGCCTATGAAAAAGCTCCACTATGCCTTGATCCTGTTATTGAGCACTTCACTCTGGTCTCTCCACGCCCAAGACCAGACCATCAGCGGCAGCCTCATCGTCAATGGCAACCAAACCGTTACCGGCAGTCAGACCGTAGCGGGAGCCTTGACCGTGACCGGCGTGGCCGACTTCAACCACAATACTACCAACTTCGGCAGCAACACCGCCACGCCAACTTCACCGGGGATTGTCCTCACCTACACGGATACGACTAGCGGAACCGTCTCCACTATCACCTTCGGCACTTCCGGCACGACCGGCATCTGGCAATGGGAACGCAACTCCGCGAGCGGTCTGCTTCCCCAGATGACTCTCTCCGATGCCAGCAACAGCAACACTCTTACCATCTATACGGCCACAGCTACTCCCTCGGCTGGCATCATCCTCAATCCCTCCGGCACCAGCACCTTTACCGGCAGCATCAACTCCACCGGCACGAATAGCCAACTCCCCAATCAAACCCTCACCGGCACCGGCAGCCTCCTCACTCAATCTCTCGGCGATGCGCGCTATCTGGCCATTAGCGACGCAAACACGACTTTCGTCACCACATCCCAGGCATCCACCAGCTATATGCCCCTATCGCCGTCAACTCTGGCTGTCGGCTACCAATCGACCGCCAGTGGCACCAACGCCGTAGCCGTCGGTTACCAATCCTTGGCCAGCGGCAGATACGCCGTCGCCATGGGCGGCAACGCAACGGCCAGCGGCACTAACTCCGCAGCTATCGGCTACCAGACCACAGCGCAAGGCTATGGCCAATTCGTCATCGGCCAATACAATGTCCTTCAGGGTTCGGCTACTTCCTGGGTCACGACCGACGACCTCTTCATCATTGGTAACGGCACCTCCGCCAGCGCCCGCTCCAATGCCTTCGTCGTCAAGAAAAATGGCAACACCTCTATTAATGGAAGTGCGGTAATTAGTGGCGGAACCACTCTCTCGAGTGATTTGAAAGTAGTTGGTAATACTCGGCTCGGCGGCAATCTGACTATAAGCGGAACAGTTCGTGTCGAACCTCAAGGTGATATCAGTATGGGAAGTTTTACGGGAGGTAATCCGACTGCCGCTCAAGTTGCATCCGCAAGCTATGCGGCAACATTAGCCGCC
The DNA here is from genome assembly GCA_002306945.1 of Methylacidiphilaceae bacterium UBA1321. Lineage (GTDB taxonomy): Bacteria > Verrucomicrobiota > Verrucomicrobiia > Methylacidiphilales > UBA1321 > UBA1321. The sequence goes on from DBTH01000008.1 coordinate 12,447, forward strand.
GCTGGTGTTACGCTTTCTGCGACAGAATCTGCAAATATTACCCAGTTTCTTACAGGGATAGATAATATTGTAGGACTTGATAATGTAGCAGAAATTTGGACGTTGCGCAGTACTCAGAATGCCGGAACGGGCACAACCGCCTACGGACTCCTCGGCAAGCAGAACGGCACTTTAATTAATGGCCCGACCTGGTCGGCGAATGGAATGGTGCATGTCTCAACTAATAGCACTTACGTTTCATTAGGTGCGATAACGAGCAGCAGTTTTTCAGCTGTGATATTTTTTTCATCGGCTAATGTCGTAGATGACGTGTTTACATGCGGCCCCCTTGATATTCGCCGATATAACGACACGCAGATTGGATCTTTCCTTAGCCAAGTAGGTGGTTATAATTTAGTTATTTCGACGCCAAGCCAAGCCGCTTCATTCGTCAGTGTATGTGCCTATCTCGACCGCACTCAATCACCTACCCTAGCTGGACTGTACAGCACGGCGACCGCTTCGAGTCCGACTGCAACAACAACTTCTTCTAGCTCATTAACTGGAATGTACACCGGAAGTAACTACTCAGGATACTCATTAACCGGAACAATTTCAGCCGCGATCGTCATCGGGAAGGTCATTACCCGACAGCAATATATAGATATTCACACCCTCTACAAAACCACCATTGGGCAAAACCTGAACCTACCCTG
>DBTH01000008.1:13397-18795 GCA_002306945.1 Methylacidiphilaceae bacterium UBA1321
GCACCCTGACGCCTTCACGCAAACCGAACCGAGGAAACAAGCGTGAACACCGCGAACCAACCGCAGCCAGAGCCAGGAGCCTATACCCGTTCCCAAACGGGAAAGCACGGCTTGGCTTTGACCTGTTTCCAGTCTCCCGCCTCCCGCCTCCGCGCCAAGAATCGGCGTACCGCCCAAACCTCGCCTCGCTTCCTCCTTACTCTCCTCGCACTCATTCTCCTACCTGCCTTCCTCATCGCCTCCGCGCCCCAATGGTGGACTGACCTCGGCGTACTCGATTCCAGCGCTTCGGCCAACGACTACGCCGCCATCAACCAGGGCCAACTCAAAAACCTCGCCACCAAAGCCTATTGGCACCTCCAGACCAACCTCCCCGCCAACACCTGGACCAATTCCCCCGGCACCGCTCTCACCGCCCTCATCGCCAGCTTCAACACCAACAGCGCCTACAACTACAACGCCGTCAACCTCGGCCAACTTAAGACCGTCGCCAAACCCTTCTACGATGTCCTCAACACCGTCGGCTACACCAACACCGCCGTCGCCTCGCCCTATCCATGGTCCTCGTCCACCACCACCGCCAACGACTACGCCATGGCCAACATCGGCCAGGCCAAAAACCTCTTCTCCTTCGACCTCGCCAACTTCACCTACATCGACTACTCGGTGCCGCCCTCTGCCCCCACCAACCTCACCGTCACCAGCCTTTCACCGACCGAACTCCAACTGACCTGGACCAATACCGCCAACAACGCCACCAGCATCCTCGTCCAAAAACAAAACGCCGATGGCACCTGGACTACCGTGGCTACCCTTGACCCCAAGGCAACTTTTTACTCCCTCTCAGGACTCACCACCGGCCAGAATGTCACCCTTCAGGTTGTCTCCTCCAACGGAGCAGGCAGTTCCTCCAGCGGTTCGTCCGATCCCGTCCACCCCAAACCCACTCCTCGCTATGCCGTGATTGATCTGGGACAGGACTGGCAACCCACAGGCATGAATAACTCGGGAGTTGTAGTAGGATTCAATAATCTTCAAGCAGGTATCTGGGAAAAGGGCTCTTGGAAAACCCTCCCGGTGCCTGTTTCACCGGATGGATCTCAAGGAGGGTGGGCATTCGACATCAATGACAATGGAGAAATTTCAGGAGGCGTCGTTTGGATCGAAGACGATGGGTATGGTAACTATTCACATGCTCCCACGCAAGCGGTGAAATGGCCGGATGAAGACACTTCTCCCTTGCTGCTGGGATTTATAGGGATCGGCTCTGTTGAAAACAGTTTTTCATTTGGAATTTCAAATACGGGTAGTTGTGTTGGATCGGATGGGTATTCTGGATTCAATTATCCTGTTCAATTTTCAGGCGGACAATGCACTAAACTGATGACTGATTTCTATCCTGAATATCTTTATCCATTATTGCTCAAATATACTGCAACAAAAATGAAAGGAACTCATTGGATCGGATCATATACGTTCGACGGATTAACTGAACCCGATGGGGATTATTATGAGGAAATCGGCGGACTATTTGATGGTCAACGTTATCCAGGCATGACCCTTTACTCAGTTAATGAAAGCGGAATTGTAATTGGTATCGATAGTAATTCGAATCCTATAGTGCTAGGAAGTGATATTACACTCTCGGGAGGAATTCCGCTAGCTCTCAACAACAGGCAGACAACCGATGAAGAAGGAGTCTCTTCACCGTCCCCACAATTCATTGGATCGACAGCCGATAGCACTCCTCTTTTGTGGGAAAAAATAAACGAAGACGGAACACCATCGGCAACATATATCTCCAAAAATATCAACGAACTCATTCCCTCCGATAGCGGATACTCCGTCATGATCAATTCCCAGGTGGGGTTAAATATCGTTTTCCCAGTAAGCAAGCGCTCTAATGTCATTAACGACAGTGGCATGATCTTAGCCGCCGCTACCTACTCCGGCACTGACTCCTCCATCGCCGCAGGCCCGCACGCCGTCCTCCTCCTTCCCGCTGAGTTAGCCGTCGATGCGAACAGGGACGGGAAAGTTGTTTTGGCGAACGACGCCAATAATCCAAACAACGTCGACAGTAGTGGGAAACAGCTCCCAATAGACACCACTTCCGACGCTAAACCTTATCGTTTCTGGATCAACGAAGATCAAGATGACAGCGACACGGCTGGAATCGAAAATCTTGCTTCTTACAATGGAGTGACGGCTCCTTATAATGCTCCTAACTCGTCCACTGATTACAAAACCGGTACAATTCACACCAAGCGAAATCTGGAAGATTTTGCGAGGCTGTGCATTTACGTGGGAGGGTTACAAGATGCGATTAAGTCAGGGACATTAAGCGTTGCCTTGAAGTGGGAAAATGTCACTGACAGTCCCGCCATCAATGTTTACAAGGCGGTCGAAACGGATGGTGGATCTCAATACCTGACTGACGATGGAACGGCGGCACAGCAAATAGCCGACGACGATCACAACAAGACGAAAGGCAAGATTACCGGCACTAATTCCGTCGTTCTAGACTCAAGTCTTTTTGCCAATCTCAGCACGACCAATTCCACGACGTACTGTTTGTTTGAGGGCGCCGGAGTGGGCAAGGGTAAACTGGTCATTGTGTTTAAGGATGCGAGCGGAAAAGAGATTGGAGAAGGAGGCGCGCTTTATCTCGACATCAAACATGTCACCGATATGTACGAGCAGGTCGTTGGAACAGCCCCAACGGAACCCATTCCGCAACCGGCAGCAGCAGACAGTCCCGCAACGGTGACGGCGGCACTGAATCTTCAAACAAGTGTTGTTCCATGGTCGGCATACACGACCAATTTTACAGCCGATGCGAGTGAAACGAGTGACACCATTGTTTGGGTACACGGTTGGAATGTTTATCCAGCGCGGTATGAACAGCAGACCCAAGCCATGTTCAAGCGGCTCTGGTGGGTTGGTTTCAAAGGCCGGTTTTGCTCCTTCCATTGGCCGTCTACTAATGGAGCGACAGACGAATGGCCCAGCATTATTAGAACAGCAGCTAATGCCGCTCTCTTCGATCAAATCGAGTATCGTGCCTATAAGTATGCAGGAGGCTTGAAAAATTACATCACGCAAAAGGCAGGCAACGGAAGCGTCTATGTTATCGCCCATAGTCTCGGTGGGGTCGTTACCAGTGAAGCTTGTAAATTGGGTGCACCTATCACAAAACTTGAGTTGATGGATGCCGCTGTTTCTGCCAGTTGCTATGATGTGGACACTACTCATTACCAAGCTGCGACTTCAGCAAGCGATCCAGACTTATCCTATCACACGGATGGAAGCATAAACGGCGGCTATCGAGGGTATTTCCAGAGTCTTCCTGTGGGATCTATAGTCAATTTTTACAACGTCAAGGATTCTGGACTAGCGGCATGGAATATCAATAACAGCAATCTGACCAAAGGCGGAACTGCGTACCCCGGTAATCCCATCGTACAACCGGGCGGAGGGTTTTATTATAATCCCACTACATCAAACGTCTGGCGCTACTTATACGGAGGTAACGCGAATCCCAAGTATAACCGCGCTGTACCTGATCTTCATGAATCAATGTCTTTTATGGCGTTGTCACGCTCGGGGCCTTTAGGATTTGAGCCAAATGTCACCGGCCCAATCGGAACTCCGATCAATATGCGCGATTATTTTGGAACAGAGGAAGATGGCCACAGTCCTCAAATGGACCATAATATCCAATCCAGCGAGGTGCCGTTCTTTAAAAGAATAATGAAGGAAGCTGGTCTGCCCACTTTTGCAAACCCTTAACCCACTATAGCAATGAAATCAAAATTAAATGCTTCTACATATTTTTATTTTTTATTTTTTCTGGGTCTTTTTGCTTTGGTTACAGTAAATGCACAAACAAGCGACCTGACGTCTGAGATGACCAGAGAGCGTCCCGACCTAGTCGAAAGACAACGGAAATTAGATGAGACGTTAAAAATCCCCATTGATTTTTATGGGAAAGCGGTTGATGAAAATGGGCAGCCTGTGTCAGGAGCAACAGCAAAAATATCCGTAATGGGAGAGGTTGGGAAAGTGGAAGGCTTGACAAAGTATTCGGTCATTAGCGATCAAAACGGTCTATTCTCGCTCAAAGGAATCCATGCCATGAGCGTTATGGTAACTGTATCCAAAGACGGTTATCATACATTACCTGACAAAGCACCGCCAGGCGGTTGGAGTCGTATCACCAATCAAAATATTACTTTCCCGACCGAAAATAGTCCGGCAGTTTTTCCACTGAAAAAAAAAGCAATAGCCGAACCACTGATTGTTTTAAATACGAATGCAATTTCCGTTGGTACAGACGGGACTCCATTTGAATTTAACCTTGAAAAGGGACGTGTAGTTAAGAATGAGACGGGCACTTTTAGAGTACAGACATGGGTAGATGCCCACGATCCAAAGTCGAACCAGCCGTACCATTGGAAGTTTCGCGTCACGATTCCCGGTGGCGGACTTCAGATCAGAACAAACGAGCATGGCTTTACCGCTCCTTCTTCGGGTTATCAGGGATATGATGAAGTTGATATGGCACCCGGCAGCGCAAATTGGGGTAACGTTTGTAATCGCAACTACTTCGTAAAACTTGCCGATGGCAAGTATGGACGCATTAGCCTTTCGATTAATACCAAGAGTTTTTTTGTAGTTGACGGCTATCTTAATCCCTCCAGCTCGCAAAACTTAGAATTCGATCCCAGCAAACGACTAGAGCCCCGTGCGAAAAAGTAAGTAGACTTGGTTGCACTATGTCTCGACCGGTTATCCTTGCGCTTTTGCTGGTGGCCAGCCTATTGACCGGATGTCTCTATTATCCGACCGTTACGCATACGACCGATGCATCTACCCTGAATTCACCGTATCGAGGTACTTATGTCGACTTTGATGTTAAACATAAAATTCTTTCTATTAGCATCAGCGATAAAGCGATTGATGACGCAGAATTTAAAAAGATGAAATTGGTGGATGCAATTCTCATTACCGAATCCGGCAAGGAAATTGAAATCTGTCCTCCTTGGAGTACCACCTATGGAGTGGGAGTTACCTATTGGTTCAAATTTCAAAAACTAGGTTTCGATGACGACAAGTTCGGCTTGCGCCTAGTAACGGAACTCAATGGCAAAAAAACGACGATAACCGGGAAGTTTACCGTGCATGGTCACTTTGAAATTATTGATGTGATCGAGACGCTGGATCACGGTTAAGGGAGTATCGGAGCTTTGGGCTGTAAACCACGTCAGGACGGCTTCTGCGGGGTTTTTCTGGAAAAAGTTCTAAAAGAGTAAAAGGGGTCAGTTCCTAGATTTCTTGATTGCGGTTGAGGGCGATTGCGTTAGATTAGCTGGTATGGCACGCAGCATACGCATCG
>DBTH01000241.1:0-4127 GCA_002306945.1 Methylacidiphilaceae bacterium UBA1321
TCCTCTTTTTACGCAACGTAAAAAGGGAAAAAGCCCATGAGGATTCTTAAGGAAATCATTTCCTTAAGCAGGAGGTTTGGAGGATAGGGTTCTCCATCCCAATGCGTATCATATTTTGACAGAAATCTGGCATTGGCGATTTCCGCCTGTCCCGCTGGACATCCCGGCGTAAGGACTCCATAATGACAAACATGAGGATCTGGCGTTACTTTCTTCGGGCAATCTTCACTCTGGGTCTCGGTGCTGTGGCTTACGGCGCGGAACCGGCCCAAAAAATCGTCTACGTTCTTCCGATCCGCGACGAGATCGAGGAATCGATGTCCTATCAGGTGCGCCGCGGCGTCAAGGAGGCTCTCGATATGAAAGCGTCCGCGCTGGTGCTCCATATGAATACGCCCGGCGGCAAGGGCGATGCGATGCGCGAGATCATGGTTTCGGTGGCGAAATTCACTCCGGCCGATCAGATTTACACGCTTGTCGACACGGAGGCGTTTTCCGCCGGAGCCTTCATTTCCGCCGCCACGCGCCATATCTATATGGTGCCCGGATCGAATATCGGCGCGGCCACGCCCGTTATTCTGGGTGGACAATCCGGAGCGCCGCAGGAGTTGCCGCCGAAATTTGTCAGTGCCTATGCCGGGATGATTCGCGCCGCCGCCGAGCAGAACGGCCACAATCCGCTCGTCTTCGACGCGATGGTCAACAAGCAAAAAGGTCTCGTGATCGAGGGGAAGGAAATCCTCGCCAAGGGCGACATCCTGACGCTTACAACACAGGAAGCGACTGCTCTCTACGGCAAACCGGCCAAGCCGTTGCTAGCCGAAGGCACAGTCAAAAATCTCGACGAACTGGTCAAAAAGATCGCCGGCGAAAACGCTTCCGTGGTGATCTTCCAGCCGACCGGTTATGAGAAGACCGCGCGGTTCCTGACGATGATTGCGCCGCTGCTGATGACGGCGGGACTGCTCTTCGGCTATCTCGAATTCAAGACGCCGGGCTTCGGCATTTTCGGTATTCTCGCGGTGCTCTGTTTCGCCGTTTACTTCCTGGGCCAATACGTCGCGGGACTGAGCGGCTACGGGCCGTTGATTCTCTTTTTCATCGGTGTCGTTTTGATCGCGGTCGAGTTCTTCCTCCTGCCGGGTCTGATGCTGCCGGGATTGCTTGGCGTGGCCGTGGCCATCGGGGCGTTGCTCTACGCGATGATCGACCGTTACCCCGGCGACAGCTACGTGCCGAGCGTGGCGCAATTGAGATTGCCTGTGGTGAATGTCGGCACGGGACTATTGCTGGCTATTCTCGGCATTGCGATCCTGGCGACGGTCTTGCCCAAACGCGTTCGTTTTCGCGCCCTGCAGGAAGCTACGGTCTCGGGGCCGGGAACCGATGCGAATACGCGCTTTGAAGTCGGCACGCGCGGCGTGGCGTTGACGGCGTTGCGACCGGCAGGAACGGCCCGTTTTGGCGAACGGATCGCCGATGTCGTCTCGGAAGGGGTCTTCATCGAAAAGAACGCGCCGATTGAAGTCCTGCGCGTCGAAGGCATGCGCGTGGTGGTCGGCCCGGCGTGAACGAGACGCTGAATTCGTTTCCCCACTGGAACCGCACAAACGACAATTGATTTTATGACCAACTGGATCTGGATACCCATTCTCATCGTTGCCGGAGTCACGCTGATCTGGTTTGAGATTTTCGTGCCGGGCATGGTTCTGGCCTCGGCCGGAACGCTCTGCCTGGTCGCCTCCGTCGTGGTCGGCTACAAGACGCTCGGAGCGGCCGGTGGCACGGCACTTTTGATTTTTGAAGTGCTCGGCCTGATCGCCGCCGCCAATCGCTGGGTGACGTGGTTTCCGAAAACGACCTGGGGCCGCAAGATCGTTTTGCACAACACGACTGGAGAGCCACCAACAGTCGAGAACCGGGATTCCCTCCTGCAACAAACCGGCGTCGTGGTGACGATTTGCCGTCCCAGCGGCGTCGCGGAATTTGCCAACCGGCGATATGATGTTATTAGTGAAGGCGGTTTTCTTTCACCCGGCCAAGCGGTCAAGGTGATCGCCATTGAAGGAAACAAGATCGTCATCCGGGCTGTGTAATCATTTTCAGTTAGTCCGTTTCAAAACAAAACAAGGAGAAATATGGATAGTCTAATGTGGTTCGGAGGCATCGTCCTCATCGTCATCGCGATTGTCGTCGCGTTCATCCTGTTCAACTTCCTCAACCTCTGGGTGCGAGCCTGGATTGCGGGAGCGCACGTCAGCATCAGTAATTTGATCTTCATGCGTCTGCGCGGTATTCCCAACACCCTGATCGTGAATTCCCGCATCACGGCGGTGCGCGCCGGCATCAATATCAGCACCGAGCAACTCGAAACGCACTTCCTCTCCGGCGGCAACGTCGAGCAGGTCGTCCGCGCCATGATTGCCGCGCAGAAAGCCGGAATCCCGCTCGACTTCAACCGTTGTTGCGCCATCGATCTGGCGACGCTCGGCTCCGGCAAAACGGTGTTTGAAGCGGTGCGCACCAGCGTCAACCCGCGCGTCATCGATTGCCCGAATCCGGTTGCCGGAAAGACCACCATTGACGCCGTGGCCAAAGACGGCATTGGCCTGCGCGCCCGCGCTCGTGTGACCGTCCGCACCAACCTCGACCGGTTCGTCGGCGGTGCTACTGAGGAAACCATCATCGCCCGCGTCGGCGAAGGTATCGTCACTACGATCGGCTCGGCCACGACCTACAAGGAAGTGCTCGAAAACCCCGACCGCATCTCGAAGAACGTGCTGGCCAAGGGACTTGATTCCGGCACGGCCTACGAAATTCTCTCCATCGACATTGCCGATGTCGACGTAGGCGATAATGTCGGCGCGAAATTGCAGGCCGAGCAGGCCGAAGCCGACAAACGTGTCGCCCAGGCCAAGGCCGAAGTGCGCCGCGCCGCTGCCGTCGCGCTCGAACAGGAAATGCTGGCCCGCGTGCAGGAAATGCGCGCCAAGGTCGTCGAGGCCGAATCCCAGGTTCCTCTGGCCATGGCCGAAGCGTTCCGTTCCGGCAATCTCGGTCTCATGGATTACTACCGCATGAAAAACATCCAGGCCGACACGCAAATGCGCGGCAGCATCGCCGGACAGCAGCCCGATCAACCGGGAGTAAAGTAATAGTCTCTTCAGGCAGGGCAAACCGGCCCTGCTTTCGCGCTACACGCAGGATCGAAGAAATCCGGTTCCTGCGTGAGCGTAATTGGGTGCAGCGTCACGCTGCGAGGGTGCATCACGGAGTAGCAGATTAACGACAGACGAGGATTTGATATGACATACGCAGGCGGCGACTGGTTCGGATTGCTCATCTTTATTGTGGTCGTTATTGCACAGATCATTTCTGCGATCGTGAAAGCGTCGCAAAAAAATAAAGCGGGCACCAAACCCGATTCCTCACCGCAACAACCTGCACGGCATTCACAACCGGTGCAGGAGGAAGAACCGCTCGATCCGCTCGACGAATTGATGGAGGCTCTTGGGAAAAAACCGGGCCAGACTCCCTCGCAATTGCCGAAGCAAAAAGCCCCGAGTCAGCCGATTCCGCCGCTGACGCCGGTGCCGCACCAGGGCACTCCCTACGAACCGATTTTTCCGCCAGTCGCGCCGAAAAAACAAGCGCCTCCGGTCATCTCCCAGCCCAAGGTTCGCCCCCTCACCGAATCGGCTCCGACGATGACGAGCGCACAGGGTGAAGTCGCCCGCGTGCGTGCGGAAGTGAAGGAGGAAGCCGCCGTCGAGGCGCAACGCGAAGTCCTGGCTGCCACTTCCAAAATCGAATGTTCCGAAGTCGGACAAGCCGCCAGCGCCATCGCGCAATCCTCGAATGCCGCCAACGCCACGGTGTCCCGCGGATTGTCGTCCCAGGGCCGCGCCTGGTCTCCTTCCTCCGATCTGGCCAGGCGGTTGCGCAGTCCCGCCGATTTGCGGCGCGCCATCATTCTCAATGAAGTGCTCGGCACCCCGCTCGGGTTGAAATAAATGCCAAAAAAGTCGGATTAGCATTTCAAAGTATCGTGCACACAAGGACTGGGGGCGCTGCCCCCAGATCCCCCGCTAAAGGGTATGATTTCCTTAAGCAGGAGGTTTGGAGGA
>DBTH01000241.1:4417-5091 GCA_002306945.1 Methylacidiphilaceae bacterium UBA1321
TGCATGATACTTTGAAATGTTCTAGCGGAACTTTGTTTTCAGGCCCCGAGCAGTTCGATGATTTGGCGGGCGACGACTTCGGGGCTGAATTGTTCGCGCATACGTTGATGACGCGCGGCGCGGTCAACCCAGGCGGGATCGTTGCGGCGCTCAATGGCGGATTCGATTGAACAGGCCAAGGCGTTGACATCGGTGGCCGGGTAGGAAAGAAAATCGTTGTCCTTGAGAAATTCACAGAGCCCAATCCGATCCGACAAAATGAGCGGCAGCCCGACCGAAGCGCCTTCGAGCGCTGCGATGGAGAACGCTTCCAGTCCGACCGAAGGCGCGACGTAGACATCGGCCCGGCGAAGAAGTTCGCGCAATTCCTTTCGGTCGAGCAGACCGCTGAGGGTAAAATATTTTTCGAGCGAAAGATTGGCAATCTGTTGCTCGAGCGCTGGCCGTTCCGGGCCATCCCCGGCGAGTTCGCAGGTGACATCGTAACCACGCGCGCGCAATTGCGCGACGGCGGCGACGAGATTGGAAAATCCTTTCAGCCCGACCAGTCGGCCGCTGGCGGCGAGCCGGAGCGAATGGCCGGAGGATGCGGGAGCTGATGTAGACGTCGATGAAGGCGATTCGTCGGGAGTGTAATAATCGACATCGGTCGGGTTCGGGATCAGCGCGGGGCG
>DBTH01000241.1:5338-13493 GCA_002306945.1 Methylacidiphilaceae bacterium UBA1321
GTTCGGGATCAGCGCGGGGCGCGAGCCGAACCGTTTCTCGATGAGACCGGCGACGGTGGCGCTGACGGCGAACGAGTGGTCGACGTGTTTGTAGAAACAACGGTCGAACTGGAACGATTCGGCTCCGTGAAAACCCATAATGACTCGGGTTTCCGGCCGACGGCGTTTCCACCAACCGGCGACGGGCCAGTCGTAGGGTTTGGCCACGAGCGCGAGATCGAATTTTTCGTCATTCCACGCCTTGCGCGAAATCCAGCCGAAGTGCAGACGCTGGACGAGACGTTGGAAGCGCGTGCCGATGTCGGGGATCGATTTGGTTTCCCAGTAGGGAAAAAGTTCCAGGCGCAATGTGGTTTCGCGATGACGTCGGCCCGCCTTCGGTTGACCGCCGAAAAGGACAACCTCGTGGCCGAGCCGTTGCATGGCTTCGCCGATGGTGTAGGAGAACGATTCGATGCCGCCGACCTCGGGCGAACCGGGCAGATCGAAAGTGGCGTTGGGCAGGAAGAAGCCGATTTTCATGCGGCCGGTGTGGAGTCCGCAGGTTGGCGGGCCTGGGCCAGCGCGGCGAGGATGGCGCTGGATTCCTCAATCACCGTTTCCGGGAAGATGGTCGAGAGCTTCAACTCGAAGCGGCTGGTCTGGCGCGTGCGGTGAAATTGCGGATCGGCCTTGTGCGGGCCGCAAGCTTCAATGGAGGAACCGCGATCTTTCGGCGCGAAGAGCGTGACGGTCGGGCAACCGACGCTGACGGCGAGGTGGTAGGGACCGGTGTCGCCGGAGAGGAAGAGCGAGGCGCGGTGTTGGCGCGCGGCAAGTTCGGGCAGGGAGAGTTTACCCGCGAGGTTCTCGGTGGGAACGCCGGGCATGAGGCGGCGGCGGAGTTTTTCCGCCTCGTCGTATTCGGCGGCGCTGCCGCTAATGGTGACGCGGCAACCGAAATCGCGGTTGAGGCGGTAGAGGACGGCGGTCCAGCTTTCCAGCGGCCAACGTTTTTCCACGCGGGAAGCGCCGGGGTGGATGATGACGGTGTTTTCGCGCTCGGCAGCCGGGCAGAATTCGGCGGGGACACTCGGTGGATAGGTTTTGAGAAGGCGCTCAATGGTGGGGATGCCGAGGGTGGAGGCCATGGCGAGATTGTTCTCGATGGCGTGGCCGGTGGCGTATTCGGGCGTGCCGGGACGGCGCAACATTTCCTTGTTGGCGAACCATTCGGGCCATTCGCTCCAGCGAGTGCGATAACGCAGGAAGCCGCGCACGCCGCAGTGCCAGAGCCAGGGGATGAGGTCGGGCTCGGTGCAGTTGGCGATGAGCGCGATGCGGGGGGGATTGTTATTGGCAAGGAATTGATGGCGCAGGCGGCAGAAGTTGCGGTACTTGCCGCCGACGGTGTAGAGACGTCCGATGCGCGGATCTTTTTCGTAAAGGGACGCGTACGGTTCGCGCACGAGGAAGCCGACGCGGTCGGGGCTGAGTTCGTCGGAGAGGGCCTGGATGAGGGGCGTGCAGAGAATCGAATCGCCGAGGGCGGTGGTAGCCACAACGACGACAGAATCCCCCGCGGCGATGGCGGCGCGGCAATGGGAGATCGTCCAGGGGCGAATCGCATAGAGTGCCTGCGCGGTTTTGTGCGTGCCGCGCCAGAGGGGATCGAGACCGGGAAAATTCATAGTTTGTTATTTTTATCCAACCAGATTTCCTTGAGGTTCGTGAGAACCGTTTCGGCTGTAATCATGGCCATGTCCGCGTCGGCGGGCGAGCGATAATTTTCCGGCCGTGACAATTGCACGACGCGGTGGCGGTCGCCGTAACCGTACGGGCCGACGCGGTGCGAGGGGTTGTTGCAATGGATCAGGGCGACAACGCGCGCACCGACAGCGAAACTCAGGTGCATGATGCCGGTGTCGGTGGAAACGACCGCGCGTGAGGACGCCAGCAGGGCGGCGGATTCGGTGAGATTGAGTTGGCCGACGAGATTGTGCACGGGCGGGTTGGGCTGGCCGGTGAGTTGGCGCAATTTTTCCAGGAGATCGTGGCTGCGGTCGAGATTGTCGCGGCCACTCAGGAGAATGATGCGGGCGTCGCCGAGTTCGGACAACGCGAGAGCAACCAGTTCGGCCCAGCGTTGCGTGGGCCAATCGCGCCACGACGCGCGGCGACCGCCGCCGATTTGGAAGACGAGGCGCGATCCGGAGCCGATTCCGAGCGCGGGGAGTTTGGCTTCGAGCGCGGCGCTCTCCTGCGGTTTGACTTCGTAGATGAGCGTGGGTGCGGCGGTTTTGGCACTGAGATAATCGGTGATGCGCAAGGTCTGAAGAACACCGTGCGTGTCGCTCCAGTCGGGCTGCGGCAGGTTGTGACCGCAGAGCCAACTCAGTTGCGTCATGCTCGGTATGCTGACGGTGACGTCGGGATTGAGGAGGAAACTCTGGCAGCGCGGTTCGGGGTCGTTGCCGCGTAAATGGATGATCGCGTCCCACGGCCCGGCGGCTTTGAGTTGTCGGTGAAGGCGCAGGAAAGCGAAGGGACCTTTTTCGATGGTGAAAATTTCGCGCACGAGGGGATTATGTTCGAGCAAAGCGCGGCGGCGCTTGTGAACGACTCCGGCCAGGTGGATGCCGGGGAAGGTCTCGGCCAGCGCCTTGAAAACGACCGAGTCGGTCAGTGTGTCGCCGATTCCGGCGCAGGTGAAGAGGAGGACGCGACTGGAAGGGCCGAGATGAATCGGCTCGGCGTGCGGAGGGCGGCGTTGTGCGAGGCGGCGAAAAATGGCCTCGTAAACTCTCGCGTGCAGTCCGTTGAGAAATCTGATTTTCAATCCTGTCCCCGTTTGTGATGTTATGGCGATAAAGGCAACCGTCTTCAGTTTATACAGAAGGCACGGTATTGCTGAAACAGATTTTTGGAAATTTAAAGGACGACTCGACGCCGAAAGAATGGAGTGAGAGGATTTGTGCCAAGTAAAGGTAACCATGGCTCGTATCTTTTTGGAACTGGCGTGTGTCGGCGTTCTCTGTCTGGCCGGTCTATTTTTTCTGCCAAAGACTCCGCTGGAGCGGTTGACAGGGCAGGCTCCGACGTCGTCCGCCGACGGAGCGAATCCGGGAGAGAAGCGCGGCCCGGCTTTTTATCATTCCCTCGAATCGGCGTTCCGGGTGAGCCGCGCGAAGAATCGGCCAGTGCTGGTGATTTTCAGCGACGATCACTGCCCTTCGTGCGAGTTGTTCGTGGAGGAAGTGTGCACGCATCCGTCGGTTGCCGCGTATCAGGAACAATTCATCTGGGTGCACGTGAATATCCGGGATGAAAAGGTCGCAAAATTTCACGACGGTTATCCGTCGCTGGTGGCGATTCCCGATTTGCCGACAATCGCCTATTTCAGCCCCGAAGGGGAATTGTTGCGCTGTCACGGGTTTGCCGACCCGGACGAATTCATCTCCAAGCTGCGGCAGGTGCTTGACCGGGTGAAGGCAACGTGACGGCAGGCTGAGCCTGTACTCAATTACGCTTCGCCGCCGGCGGCATGACGCGCGGGACGCAGAATATCCTTCTTCGCGCGGTCGAGGATGCCGTTGACGAACTTGCCCGATTCCTCGGTGCTGTAACGCTTGGCGATTTCGATGGCCTCGTTGATCGTGACCACGGGCGGGATGTCCTGACAATAAAGCATCTCGTACAAAGCCAGGCGCAGGATGTTGCGATCCACGACGGCGAGGCGGCTCAAGTCCCAGTTTTCGGCGAGTGATTTGATCTTCGCGTCCATCTCGGGGATTTTGTCCGCGATGCCGCGAATGAGGCCCTCGGCGAAATCCTGCGCGGACTTCGACGGCTCGGTCATCTTCCAGAATTCCTTGAGCGCGTGCTCCAGGTTTTTGTCCGGGTTGAGGTCTTGTTGATAAAGAAATTGGACGGCGCATTCGCGGCCGAGTCGGCGTACACCCATGGTGTTAGATTCCCTTCTGGAAAATGATTTTGGAACGGTTCACGGTCGCCATTTCAAGAGCGGCGTGGGCGGCCTCAATGCCGCGGTTGAGTTTCTTGCCCATTGTGCGGGCGCGGGCTTCGGCATCGGACTTGATGCCGAGAACCTGATGAATGACGGGGACGGAAGTCTCCAGCGAAATGCGCATGAGCGAATCGGTCACGGCACGACCAATTTCCCCCGCGTGCGAGGTCTGTCCCTGCCAGATTACGCCGAGGGCGATGACGGCGTCGAATTTCTTCGAGCGGGCGAGACGCTGGACTTGCAGCGGGATTTCATATGCGCCGGGAACGCGCACGACGGCGGTAACGGCCTTGCCTTTGAGTTCCTTCAAGGTCGATTGCAACAACGCTTCGGTGTATTCCTCGTTGAAACGGCTGACGACGATTCCGATTTTTAAAGACATAATAGTTTTCAGTTCGGGGTTTTCAGGTAGGAACAATCAAAGTCCCTTGAACAACAGGCTGGTTAATTGCCGGGGGAAGAAGATGCAAACAAAAGCGCTTATACCTTGAAAGATAGAAGACAGGTTGTGAGCTTGTTCTGCATTGCAGACCGATATGTTATCAATATAGAGAAATTGCTGAGGCATATTCCCAAACACTTTTTGAATCTCTTCTGGAGATGCTTGCAGTCCAATAACGGTAAAACTCGAAAAAAAACGCCACAGCAACACCAACCCGAGCACACGGATCAGCAACGCCACGATTGTCCTCAAGTCTGTATGCATGTGTTTTTCCCAATTCCTGAAATTCCGTTAATTCCGTCTAAAAGCCTTTAAAGCAGGTGCCCCATCTTGAGGCGTTTGGTGGTGAGATATTTGATATTATACTTGTTCGGCGTGGTGCGGATCGGCACGGTCTCGACGATTTTGAGTCCGTAACCGGCAAGGCCGACGACCTTCTTCGGGTTGTTGGTCAACAGGCGAATCTTGCGAACACCGAGGTCGAACAAAATCTGGGCGCCGTGGCCGTATTCGCGCAGGTCGGAGGGGAAGCCGAGCTTGAGATTGGCTTCGACGGTGTCGAGTCCCTTTTCCTGCAACTTGTAGGCGTGAATCTTTGCCGCGATGCCGATGCCGCGACCTTCCTGGCGCATATAGACGAGCACGCCTGCGCCAGCTTTTTCGATTTGCCGGAGTGCGTTGTGCAATTGCGGACCGCAGTCGCAGCGTAGCGATCCGAAAATATCGCCGGTGAAGCATTCGCTATGGACGCGCACGAGGACGGGTTCGTTCCCGCTAACGTCGCCCTTGACGAGCGCGAAGTGGTGCTGTCCATCTACTTTGGAACGGTACATGCAGAGATCGAATTCGCCGTAATCGGTCGGCAATTTCACGCGCTGTTCGAGTTCGACCAATTTCTCGCTCTTGCGGCGGTACTCGATCAAATCGAGGATGGTGCACATTTTCAGCCCGTGCTTCTTACGGAACTTCTGCAAGTCGGGAATACGGGCCATCGAACCGTCCGGGTTGAGAATTTCGCAGATCACTCCGGACGGATCGGTTCCGGCCAACCGCGCGAGATCGACGGCGGCTTCGGTGTGTCCGGCCCGCTGGAGAACGCCGCCGGGCTTGGCCTGGAGCGGGAAAATGTGTCCGGGCTGAACGAGATCGGTCGGCACGGACTTGGAATTGGAAAGGATGTGAATGGCCTTGGCACGATCGGAAGCACTGATGCCGGTCGTCGCGCCGTGCTTGGGGGCCGCATCGACCGAGACGGTGAAATCGGTCTTAAAGCTCTCGCGGTTTTCGAGCACCATGCGGCTCAGACCGAGTTGCTGGGCGCGCTCGTGAGTGATCGGCGCGCAGATCAAACCGCGGCCGTATTGGGCCATGAAGTTGATCGATTTGGGCGTGGCTTTAGTGGCGGCCATGAGCAGGTCGCCTTCGTTTTCGCGGTCGGCATCGTCGGTGACGATGACCATGCGGCCGCGCCGGATGTCGGCGAGAACATCGGGAATGGAATCAAAACCCTTGGTCACCCTGGACGGGATCAAATTCTTTTTCATCTCAACTTTCCGCCGGGGATCATTCCCCGGCTGCAACTCTCAAAGAACAATTATTATCCGATTCTGAAATCAAATCAAAGTTTCGACCCTGGCAAGCGCTTCGTCGATCTTTTCCGGTTGCGAACCGCCACCCTGGGCGAGTTCGGGGCGACCGCCGCCCTTGCCGCCGACAACCGGGGCGATGGCCTGAATGATTTTTCCAGCCATGACTTTCTTTGAAAAAGCGGGAGCGACGCTGGCGATGAGGGCGGCCTTGGTGTCGTCCTGGCGGGCGATGACGGCCACGCCCTTCCAACGATTTTTCAGCGCGTCAACGAGCACTGGCAGATACGCTCCGGGACCGTCGGCGATGTGAGCCGTGAGGAACGGGACGCCGTTTTTCTCGTGCGCGGTGGCAACGAGTTGTTCGGCCTGCGCGGCGGCTTCCTTCTGCCACGAAGCGGCCTGCTCCTTGGCGTTTTGCTTTTCCCACTCGCGAACGTCGGATTCGAGTTTTTCCAGTTCGACCTGGCGGGCGGCGAAGGATTTCCACGTTTCCAGCGGCGAGTTGGATTCCTTGAAGGACTTGAGTAAAACGAGATCGACGCGGCGTTTGCGCAGGATCGAGTGGCGTTCCTCCTGCTTGAGCAATTCGCTATGCACGTAGTCGATGAGGGCGTTGCCGGTAACGGCTTCGATACGGCGGATGCCCGCCGCGATGGCGCTCTCGGAAAGGAGCTTGAAATAACCAATGCGTCCGGTCTGGCGCACGTGCGTGCCGCCGCAAAGTTCGCGGGAATAATTGCCGACGCTGACGAGCCGGACGGTGTCTCCGTATTTGTCGCCGAAGAATTGCATGACGGCTTCGTCGCCCTTGATGTCCTTGTAGGAATGTTCCTCCCACGAGACGGGATCGTTGGCTTCGACGCGTTCGTTGACAAGTTTTTCCACTTCGGCGATTTGCTCGGGTGTCATCGCTTCGGAATAGGAGAAGTCGAAACGCAGTCGGTCGGGCCCGACGTAGGAACCTTTCTGACCGACCTGGCTGCCGAGCACCTGGCGCAACGCCCAGTGCATGAGGTGCGTGCAGGTGTGGTGCGCTTCGATACGGGCGCGGTTGTTGACATCGACCTTTAACGTGACGGGAGCGCCGGGCTGGATGGTCACGGCTTCACTGAGCTTGTGAAGGATCGCGCCGTCGTGGGATTTCTGGACGTCGACGATCGTGTAAATATTTCCGAGGAAATCGACCGTGCCGTGGTCGCTGACCTGGCCGCCCATCGCGGAATAGAACGGGCTCTTTTCGGTGACGAGGATGTCGCCGTCGGTGAGGACAACCGTGGTCTGGAATTCGAGCTTGTCGTAGCCGACGAACTCGGTTGTCTTACCGTCGCCTTCGACGCTGACGGTGATGACTTCCTTTTTCTGCGCGGCCTGGGAACGTTTCTTCTGCTCGGCCATGAGCGTGTCGAAACCGGCTTCATCAACCGAGAGACCGCGTTCGCGCGCCATGAGCTGCGTGAGATCGAGCGGGAATCCGTAGGTGTCGTAGAGCTTGAACGCGTCCTCGCCGGAAATGGTCGAGTTCTTCGCGCTTTGGGCTGCTTCGTCGAACAGCGCAATGCCGTGTTCGAGCGTCTTGATGAAGCTCTCCTCCTCGCCGTGAATGGTTTTTTCGACCACGGCGCGGCGGGTTTTAATCTCGGGGAAAATGGGGCTCATCGTCTCGTCGAGCACGCCGACGAGATTGTAGAGGAACGGCTCGTGCAGACCGAGGTTGCGGCCGTAACGAACCGCGCGGCGCAGGATGCGGCGCAGAACGTAGCCCCGGCCTTCGTTGCTGGGGATGATGCCGTCGGCGACGGAAAAACTGAGCGTGCGGACGTGATCGGAAATGACGCGGAAGGCGATGTCGATTTTCTCCTGTTCGCTCAGCGTGGTCTGGCCGGGGGCGGGCAGCGTGTGGGCGTACTTTTTGCCGGTGAGTTTTTCAATCGCGGCGAAGAGCGGCTGGAAGACGTCGGTCTCGTAATTGCTGAAGCGGGCGTTGGCGAAATCGGTCAGCCCCTTGCTGCATTGCATGATCGAACAAACGCGCTCGAAACCCATGCCGGTGTCGACGTTCTGCGCAGGCAGCGGGATGAATGTGCCGTCGGCATTGGCGTTGAACTGCATGAACACGAG
>DBTH01000033.1 GCA_002306945.1 Methylacidiphilaceae bacterium UBA1321
CCGTCGAGTGCGTACCGGTTTGGCAAACAGGTCAGCGTGGCAGTAGCCAAGGCGCGCGAACAGGTGGCGGCCCTCATCGGAGCCGACCCGAAGGAAGTCTTCTTTTCGAGTTGCGGCACCGAGAGCGACAACACCGCCCTCTGGACAGCGTTGCAGACCACGGGCAAAAAGCACATCGTCACCACCTCCGTCGAACACTCCGCCATCATCAAACAAGGCGCCTATCTCGAAACCCAGGGCTGCCGCGTCACCTGGCTGGGAGTCGACGGCAAAGGGCGGCTCGATCTCAAACAACTCGAAGACGCCATCCACGACGACACCGCCATCGTCTCGGTCATGACGGCCAACAACGAAACCGGAGTCATCTTCCCGATCAAGGAAATCGCCGAAATCTCCCGCAGAAAAGGCGTCCTCTTCCACACCGACGCCGTGCAGACGCCGGGCAAGATTGTCCTCGACGTGCGAAAGACCGGCGTCGACTTCCTCTCCCTGTCGGGCCACAAACTTCACGCCCCCAAAGGCGTTGGCATCCTCTACGTCAAACGGCGCACCAAACACTTGCCCTTCGTCATCGGTGGCGGACAGGAACGCGGCAAACGCGGCGGCACCGAGAACGTGGCGTCGATTGTCGGCCTGGGCCAGGCGGCGCAACTGTCGCTCGAACACCTCAAGGAAGAACAAGGCCGGGTGCGCGGTCTGCGCGACAAGCTGGAGAAGGGAATCGTCTCCTCCATCGCGAATGTGACTATCAACGGCGACACCGAATCGCGTTTGCCGAACACGACCAACATTTCGTTCAATGGAGTGGAATCCGAAGCGTTGTTGCTCAAGCTCGACCAATATAATATTTGCGTGTCGGCGGGTTCGGCCTGCACGACCGGAGCGTTGGAACCGTCCCATGTGCTTACCGCCATGGGCTTGAGTGCCGACGCCGCCCACAGCGCGATTCGTTTCTCCCTGAGCCGTTACAATAGCGACCGGGATATTGAGAAAACTCTCGAAGTTCTCCCCACCATCGTCAATCAATTGCGCGCTTCCGCGCCGGTGAAATCAGAGGTCGCCGCTTGAAAAAGATTGGAATCAGGCTCTACGGAAGCGTAGGCCGGTTGTTGTAGGGGAACGCGCTGGCGGTTTTGTAGGACGGCAGCGTATTGGCGCTGGAAAGCTTGGGATCGGGTGTGGTGGAGGCCGTATTGGTAGCCGGTGTGGCTAGCATGTCTTGTACCTTGTCGAGTTCGGCCAGACGGTGGCGTTCGATGATTCCGGCGACGTTGGAAGCGTAGTCCCTGTCCGGGCAGTAACCGGCTTTCAGGATGGTGCTGATAAATTCGATTCCGGTGTGCGCTCCGAAGGCGGCTTGATAGCGGTCGCTGCCGCGGAGGAAGGCGGCATAGCCTTCGATACCGCTTTGCATGTCGGGATATTTACGAAAATAGGCGTAGGTGAGCACGCCGCTGTCGCGGGTTTGCTGGTACGTTTTCTGTCCATTCCAATTCGGGTCAAGCGCCTTGATGCCGAAGAAATTGTTGTGTTCCTGGGCCAGGACGCTCGTGCCGTAGCGGCTTTCGTAGATCGCCATGCCGACTGTGGCGGAGGCGGGGATGCGGTAGACGGTTTGAAGGCGGATGGCCATCGGGACGATGGCCGAAAGGAAGGCGCGCTGTTGGCCGGAAGCGGTGTCGAGGGTCTTTTGGATCAGTTGGGCCAGTTGAAGGGTTTGGCCGGCGGACAGCGAAGTCATCTGGGCGAGACGGTCGATCTGCTGCTGCAACTCGTAAGCCTGCTGCTTTTCGGCGAGGCGGGCGGATTCGATGCGGATTTGCTGGAGGAACATCCAGCCGATGACGTAGCAGGTGCCGCAGGTGATGAGGAACCAGAAGAAATTGGAGAAGAAGACCAGTTTTTTAAGCTGGAAAGTAGTCCAGCGACCTTTCGGCAGCTCTACCATGGCCTCCCGGCCGCAGAGAGTCAGCGAATTGGTCAGGTTATAGGAGCGTCCCATTGTTTTGGCTCGGGTGAGTTATAATCGTTTTGTATAAAAACTACAAGTTTCTTGTAAAAAGTAGCGTAAGATTTTGATTGAAACAGGGCTGTGATTGGTTTCGGGTTTCTTCTTGAGTCTTGAGTGTTCTTTTATGGCAGCCTGTTCTTTCTTTCGTATCTCTCTGCTTGGTAATTCGTCTTGAAAGCCGTTCTGTTTAGATTGAAAAGTGCTGGGAGGTGAAATTTTTGCCTTATTTTTTGGAAGGTGACGTTTTCTTCATGACATGGCACGAAATTTCATCCGCAGACGGGGAATGATTGGGGGCGGGCAAATGCCCGTAATGGCGTCTGGATAGCTTGTGACGAGCCGTAAACAACAAAACCCGGACATCCGCCATGGGGGCGAAATGTCCGGGTTTTTGCGTCGATTGCGAGGCGGATTGAAACCGGTCAGTTCTGGACTGCGGTTTCGCCTTCGAAAGCCGGGATCGTGTTGCCTGCCGTCAGAGCGGCGGCCTGGGTGGGTTGCGAAGTCATCGGAGCAGCGGGAGCGGCGGCCGGAACCGAATTGATCGAGGTAGCCGAGCCCGTTGTGGCGACTTGAGGAACGGTCGAGTCGCTGGGGGTCGGAAGTTCCTGCGGCAGGTCGAGGTTGGCCAGCTTGTGGCGGGCGATGATATTGGAGACCTGCGAAGCGTAGTTGGAGTCGGGGCAGTAGCCGGCCTTGGCAATGGTGGCGACAAACTGGCTGCCGCTGCGCAGTTCAAAGGCCTTGGAGTAGCGATCCTTGGTGCGCAGGAAGATGGCGTAACCTTCGATGCCGCTCTTCATGTCGCGATAAGCGCGGAACTTGGCCACGGTGCGCTGGCCGCTGTCCTTGGTGGGCATCTCGACAACCGCGCCGTTCCAGTCGTCACCCTGGGCTTTCATCCCAAAGTAATTGTGGTACTTGGTCAAGGGGCTGGTGCCGTAACCGCTCTCGTAGATGGCCTGGCCGATGAGAGCCGAAACCGGAATGCGGTAAAGGGTCTGCAGGCGCAGGGCTTCCGGCAGAATGGAGACCAAGAAACGGCGTTGGATCGAATTATCCGCAGTGTCCAGCACGGCCTGAATGCTTTTGGCCAACTGCATGGTCTGGGCTGACGTATATTGGTGCAACTCTGCCAGGCGGGTGATTTCCTCCTGAAGGGCTTGACTGTGTTCAGCTTCGGCCACGCGCTCGGCACGCTGCGTCCAAGCGAAATTGGCCACCGCAATCGTGGTGTAGCCAATGACGATCAAGCCAAGCAGCCAACAAAGATTGGTGACGAACAGGTACTTTTTGAGTTGCAGGCTTGAGATTGGACGCGGAAAGGGAGCGGTTTCCTGATAGGCGGTCATCGCTATAATCTTCGTCAAATCGTAAGATGTCCTCATAGCTCGCATAGAATCGTCAGGTTAGAGGTGAAGATTGAGATTTCAAGTGCGATCTTTTCATGTGTATGGATAAGTAATTGACTATCAATGAAATATTGTAGGACGCAAAAACGCCATAAATTCGCTTAAATGCCGAAAATTGCAATAAAATATGTTTAGGGAGGGTTAATTAAATTTCTTAATGATTGCATAATATAAAATGATAGAGTTTTTTTGCGGCGACTGATGCGAGAGAAGGTTTTTTCGAGTGATCGATCGCTCAATGATCTGAAAAAGGAATCGAAGTGGTGGCGATTGGCACCGTACGTGAAAGAATGTTTGGGGTGAACGACAGAGGTTGACGCGGTATTAACAAGGTTGATCGCGGATAGATTCTAGGGGAAGCCTGAAGTTCTTGATTGGGGTGGCGACGTTGCCGTCAACGGGGGTGAAATTTCGTGGTTCTTTGGCTTGATATTCTGGATCTTACTACGAAACTCATGTTCAGGAGGGAATTAAATGCGTGGTTGGTATGGGTGCACGGTAGGGTTTCTTCTTGTTCATCTGTGGTTACAGTCTGGGGTAGCACTTCAGGCGGCGACGAAAGTGGAGGCGGGCGCGCCTGTGCTTTCCGTTTACGTTGATATTCCGGAATTCTTGCTGCGTCGACCCGAGACGAGTCCGGCGGTGGTTTGGAAGAAGAGTCTGACGGCAGGGGCGACGACCCTTGAGATTACGGCGGCCCAGAAAACGGCGTCCCTTGATCTGTCTCCGCCATTTGCCGACTGGCCTGGAAAGATTTTTGCATTCGTAGAGAGTAATTGGGGCCCGGTGAACTTTCCTGCCTCACCTTCCGAAATCGCCCCCTTGACGCAGGGAACCGTCGATTTCTGGTCGGTGGTGCGCCAGGTCACTCCTGAAACAGCCGGTAACGGAGTGCTTTCTCCAGAACAGGCGCTGGCGTTGGCGGACGGCTATTTACTTTTGGCGTGGGAAACCTGGTTCAACTACGATCCGTCCTTTACGCAACTGGCGGCGCGGGCGTCGGCGTTGGTGGCTTATGCGCAGTCGCGATCTCCGGAATGGCACGACAAGGCGTTGGCGCGTCAGGGAGCCGTGCTGACATTGCAAGGGGAGGGCGCGGAAATGTTGAAGTTGACCGAAGGGCTCAAATTGGAGGGTGTAGCCCAGGCCTGGAACGCCCTGGCCCGGTTTCAGGTGCGGGAATTGCAAAAAATGGTGGCGGCTGATCCGAACGCTTTTTATCGCAAGCTCGAAATCCTGTCGGAAATCCTCAATGGATGGGAATGTGCCCGATCCGTTTCGGAGGCCTACAAACTCGATCATGCCGACCAGTTCTATCTCTGGCTGGCCATGGATTCCGGCACGATCGACTCCGGTCGCGCTCTCGAACGGCTCCAGCCGGTGACGTCATGGCTGTGGGAAAATCACGAACTGGAGAATTGGATGCGACGCACAAACGTGGCGTTCGATCAGAAGGTCGAGACCGAGCGTTTGAAGACCCTGATTGCGGACGGCTCCGGTGGCGATTCCGGACAAGCGGGCGGCAAGGCTTCCGCACTTGTCGTATTCCAGAAAATCAAGGATCGGCACGATTCTCTCGGAGTGGAAATAAAACCCGCGCCGGGGCGTCCCGCGTGGGCGCTTGGCGATCCGGAGATTGTCAGGCTTTCCAACGGGCGGACAGAAGCGGTGCTCCAGCGCAAATTCAATTTCTATTTTAACAACTGGGGCGTTCGCGGTTCCATCGAACAGGCCCAGTTCTGGCAAACACTTTTCCCGAAAAGCTACTACGCGCCTGTTGCTCTGGAAATGGCCCGTAACCGGTATGACAGTGAGTCGCCCTGGGATAAGCTCAAGACGTTGTCTGACCTCTGCCCGCCGGAGGCGCGTAGCCTCGCCCTGGCGTGGATTTCTGGAGTGTACACTATCTCGGTTATCGACGCCTCTCTTGCTACGGCATGGCATGCGGAAGCGCCCGCCGACCCTACACTGACCCTCGTTGAGGCTTACCTCAATAAGGAGACCCGGACGTCGGCTCAGGCTCCCTGGGATGACTACCTGACCACTCTCAAGGACTATCCGTTGGCTCCGCTGCCTTTTTACCGGAAACTCATTTCCCGGTCGTTCAACTCCGCTCATATGGAAAAGGGATTGGCCGTACTCGGTGAAGGAGCGGCTTTGCGTCCGGATGATTACGAACTCTACAGTCTCTGCCTGTACAACCTTCAGGATCTCAAGCGCGACTGGCCGCACATCATGGAGATGGCCAGGCAAGGACGGGATCGGTTCCCGGATCGCGAAGCCCCCTACGTCTACGGCATCCGCGCGTTCCTGGCATGGGACAAACCGCAAGAGGCAATCAACTGGGTCGGCAACTACACCGACACCGTGAAAGAACCCCTTGCGTTGGCGGTTGTGAACGGTGAATTGGCCAAGGCCTACGTCAAATTGCAAAAATGGGATGTCGCACTCAAGATTGTTGGCGACTCCGATTCTGTCGGTTCCTGGGACGCGATGAACGCCTTCATCCAGACCAATTTCGCCGCAAGCAAAGCCGGGCCAGCCTTCGAACGAATAAACGAGATGTTGAGCCGTTACGAAATGTTGCCTCAACCCGTTCTCCCCTGCCTGGAGGCTCCCGGCTCCTCGCAACTGGTTCCAGTCGTCGGAGACCACCTTTCGAAAATGCGCCGACGCGAGGGTGGGATACTCGAGTTTCTGGAAACACTCGACCATCTCGGTCGACTGGGAGAGTTGAAAGCGGAGCAACTCCAACCCCTCGGCAGCGCAGCTTCCGGCTTCCTCATCCACTACGTAGCGCTACTGCGGCGGGATGGCCGTTTTGACGAAGCCACTGCCGCGACCGTCGAACAGATGGCCAAACTTAAAAACAAAAATCAAAACTATCTCCTGCTCAGCCTGGAACATGACCGCGCCGTTGCGCGCAATAGATCGCTGACCCCTCTTGCAGAAGAAGGTTTTCTGGCCGCCGGCGAAGTCATCGGCCCCTTTCGTAACTGGCGCGGCGAAGCCTTCGATACGGTCTATCCGCCCGAAACAGAGTACATGCCGGACAAAGCCTACGAAGGCGCCTCGGGTGAAATTGTTCGCTGGAAAAACTGGAGCGTCAAAGGCTGTAATCCATTTTGGTACGCAACCCCTTTCCTCAACGACCCCAGCGCCTCCTGGAGCGCCTACTACCTGCGGTTTGAGATTCCTGGAGGAAATACCGCCAACACAACGCGTAAACTCTGGGCTTTCTTCGGCTACGACGCCTCTCGCTTTGAAATCTTTCTCAATGGCAAATCCCTCGTGAAAACTGGCAAAAAGGAAATAACGCAGGATCTGCCTCTCCAGTCGGGGAACAACATCCTCCTGGTCAAAGTGTGCGGTGGGAGCCGTTCTCCAATGGCCGCGCTCAAGCTGCTCCCGTGAGGTTTCACTCTCAGGAAGGGCGAAATTCCGGGCCTATCAGACTGAAAATCAGCGTCTCACAGGAGCAAAAGAGGCAGAACAAGGCGCAATGAAGGCTGGATTGAGCGAAAAACGATCCCAAAAACGCAAAAAACAGCCCAAAACGAATATCGAACGCGCAGAAAACCAAAAAAAATCAAAATTTTTTAAAAGGCGATTTTGAGAGTAGAAAACGCGTTTTTTTGAGCCCTGCATGAAAATATTTTGCGGAAAACCGTTGACCTTTTTAGTGGTTTTGATACTTTGATTGAACCTCGCACGAACGAGGCGGTTGGTTCGAAAGAGACTTCAGTTCGTTGAACTTGTCTCTCTGCCGAAAGGCGATTTTCACCAAACAGTAGGACAAAGGTAACTTCGTCCCCTGAAAGTGAAAAAGAGAACCGACAACGATCTTTGATTACATTTTGAATCATATCGCGTCAATGGAGATGCGGATGATGGATAGTAGACAGCGAATAGATTGAATTGTGCGGAACGTTGAGTTCTTAGAACCTCACTCGCAAGAGTGGGAGTTCGAGTATAATCAAAGTTTTGACCATAAGGTCAGAATAATTCGAATAGCTTAGCCGCTATTCAACAAATTCAAAGTGACTCTTCAGAAATGAAGAGATTTACGGAGAGTTTGATTCTGGCTC
>DBTH01000045.1:0-147 GCA_002306945.1 Methylacidiphilaceae bacterium UBA1321
GATGTCACCGCCGTAGCACTTGGCGAGGACGTTTTTGCCAACCGATTTCACATCTTCGCGGGCAATGATCTTGCCGCCGATGGCCGCCTGGATGGCAATGCGGAAAAGGTGCGGGGGAATGACTTCCTTGAGCTTGGCGGCCAGGGC
>DBTH01000045.1:456-21107 GCA_002306945.1 Methylacidiphilaceae bacterium UBA1321
GCGTCGACCGGCTCGCCGTTGACGAGCATGTCCATCTTCACCAGATCGGCGACGCGGTAGGGCGCGTACTCGTAATCCATCGATCCGTAACCGCGTGTGATCGACTTGATGCGGTCGTTGAAGTCGACCAGAATTTCGTTAAGCGGCAGGTCGCAACGCAGCATGATGCGGCGGTTGTCGAGCGATTCGGTGTGTTCGCAGATACCGCGCTTTTCCATGATGAGCTGCATGATGTCGCCGATATTCTCGTTCGGCACCATGATGAAGGCGCGAACCATCGGTTCAAGGATTTCCTGAATGACGGACGGATCGGGCATCTGCATCGGATTGTCGAGCATGAAGACTTCGCCGTTGGTACGGTGAATTTCGTACACGACGCTCGGATAGGTGGCGATGATGTCGATGTTGTACTCGCGACGAAGCCGCTCTTGAACGATCTCCATGTGGAGCAGGCCAAGGAAGCCGCAGCGGAATCCGAAGCCGAGCGCGGCGGAACTTTCCTGCTGGAAGGTCAAGGCGGGGTCGTTGAGTTGAAACTTGGCCACCGCGGCGCGCAGTTGTTCGAACTCGGCGGTGTTGATCGGATAAATGCCGCTGAAAACCATCGGAGTGACGTCCTTGAAACCGGGCAATTGAGTCTTGGCCGGTTGCAGGCTGTTGGTGATGGTCTCGCCGATTTTCACGTCGCTGGCGGCTTTGATATTGCCGATGAGATAACCGACGTCGCCGGGTTCCAGCTTATCGACCTTCATCGGTTTCGGAGTGAAAATACCAACCTCTTTCACATCGTGCGTGCTCCCCGAATGCATCAGCATGATCTGGGTTCCCGCGCGAAGCGTGCCGGAGAAATTACGCACGTAGGTCACAACGCCGCGATAGGTGTCGAAAAGGGAATCGAAAACCAGACAGCGCAAAATGTCATCCCCCAGGCTCGGCGGCGGCGGGATGCGCTCGACAATGGCTTCCAGGATTTCCTCAATGCCGATGCCGGCCTTGGCGCTGGCCATGATCGCTTCTTCCTTCGGAATGGTGAGAATATCCTCAAGCTGCCTCTTGACGGTTTCAATATCGGCGCTGGGCAGATCGATCTTGTTGATGACCGGTATGAGCTTGAGCCCCTGCTTGTTGGCGAGGTGGACGTTGGCGACGGTCTGGGCTTCAACTCCCTGCGCCGCATCGACAATGAGAAGCGCCCCTTCGCATGCGGAAAGACTGCGGGAAACTTCGTAGGAGAAATCGACGTGTCCGGGAGTGTCGATCAGGTTGAGCTTGTAAGTCTGGCCGTTTTTGGCCTTGTAATGCATCGTCACCGGGTGCGCCTTGATGGTGATGCCGCGTTCGCGTTCGAGATCCATCGAGTCGAGAAGCTGGTTCTGCATCTCCCGGTCGGTAATGGTGCCGGTGGCCTGCAACAGACGATCCGAAAGGGTCGTCTTGCCGTGGTCGACGTGGGCAATAATACAAAAATTACGAGTCAATTCCTGAGACATGAAACTTCCATCCTATCTGAAAATATCCAGAACTAAACCTTTTAGACGGAATTAACGAAATTGACGAATTGAAAAAACAAGAGAGGACTAAATTGAGAAAAGGAACGCGCTCACAAGGCGTTTCTTTTTTGCGCAAATCTCAACAGGAGAACCTATTGCCCAAATCTATCGTTTCCAAATATTTCCCGTAAATTCCGTTCATTCGGTTCAAAAAACTTCTTCAACCTCCCGCAGAGACTTCCGCCGCGCGGGCGCGCAATTCCTTGACCGCTGCCGTGGCATCGGCTTTGCCGAAAATCGAGGTTCCCGCAACGATGACGTTGGCTCCCGCCGCAACGGAAGGCCCGATCGTGTCGGTCGTCAACCCGCCGTCAACTTCGATGTCGAAGTCCAGCCCGTGTTGTTCTCGGTAGGCGACCGCCTGGCGGATCTTGTCGAGCACCTCGACGATGAACGGTTGACCGCCAAAGCCGGGATTGACCGTCATGCAAAGCAACAAATCAATCTTCTTCAAAATGGAACCGCAATTCTGGAACAGCGTCATCGGATTGATCGAGAGTCCGCATTTACACCCCATGCCGCGAATGATCTCCAGCGTGCGGCGCACATCGTGATAGGCTTCCAGGTGAACGGTGAGAATGTCCGCTCCCGCTTCGATGAAGGTGCGCGCATAACGATCCGGCTGCTGAATCATCAAATGCACATCCAGCGGCACCTTGGTGATGCGCTTGAGAGTGGCGACAAATTCGGGACCGAAACTCAGGTTCGGCACGAAATGGCCATCCATGATGTCGACATGGATATAATCAACTCCAGCCGCTTCGACACGGCGTACTTCGTTTTCGATCTGCGCCAGGTTGCAGGCGAGCATCGACGGGGCAATTTTCAGAGGCTTCTTCATTTCTTCCGTTCAATCAATTCTACTTCGTAGCCTTCCGGTCCGTCGATGAAGGCAAAGCGCGTACCCGAACCGCTGACGGTCGGGCCATCGCTCAAGGGGTAACCCTTCGCGGTCGAAGCCTTGGCAAACGCCTCAATGCTGTCAACCTCAAAGGCCAAATGCGTCAAATCCGCTTGCACCTTGACTTCCCCCGCTGCCGGATAATGACAAATCTCGATCAACTCCTCGCTCTGCGGCGCTTTGAAGAATACCAGCGTCGATCCCCGGGGGGAAACGTTGCGCTGGACTTCGCTCAAGCCAAGGACTTCCTTGTAAAAGTAAACGGTCTTGTCCAAATCGTTCACCCGATAACGCGTGTGCAGGAGCTTGTTGACCATAGCTATTCAATTTCCCAGCGTTCTTTAACCCTGTCAAGCAACGCTATTGGAAGCGCTCGGCCAAAACCTGTCCGGCAGTCCAAGGCAGGTGCTTTTCCAACGACGCTGGATAGCAGGCTGCTGAAAAAGTCGCGTGAGCCGCGTTGCGAGACGATTTCCGCTCAATGAGCGACTGCGAACATCGAATCAGATCCATGGTGACGGCAAAAAACGGAATAGTTGCGGGCTAACTCGTTTTTGGGAAAGCAACTATCGGTACACTCAATGAGCCTCCCTTCTCAGAGCCTAAGCTTGAACAGGGTCGAAAATGTCAAGAAAAGGAGCGTCTCCTCTATGGAAATAGTCTTAAAGTTACCGTAGCCTTATTAACGCCAACAAACTCCAAGGACGACACACTATGATCCGAGCTCTTCGATATGTCTTCATCACCTGCCTGACCGCCTTCGTTGTCACCGCCTCTGCACAGGCGGCGTCAAGAACGTGGAACAACACCGGAACGGATTTCAATACTGCAGGCAGTTGGACGGGAGGCGTGCCGGTGACTGGTGACGCGGCCTACTTCAGTACCGCGGCAACGACGCTGCCGGATGTGAGCGCCGACATTTCCTTGCTGCAATTAAACTTCAGCACCGCGGCATCATCGGGTTATGAGCTGACGAGCGCCAGCGGTCATGCCATCACGTTGACTGCCACGGGAACCGGCAACAGCAGTGCCATTCGAACCTCCAATACTTCCGGAACGAATACCATTAGTGTGAATCTGGTTCTTGGTGCGGCTGCAGGAACGACTCAAACGTTTGCTCAGGTGAGTGGCGGCACTCTTGTGATCAATGGCATCATCTCCGGTGGTAGCTCCACTTCCATCTTGAGCTTGAACGGCGGCGGTTCCTCCGGGTTGATCAAGCTCACCGGTAATAACACCTTCCTGAGCAATGTGGAATTTCTCGGTACTGGCTCCAATATCAGCATTAGTTCCATGAACAACCTCGGAGCGGGATCGTCGATTTATTTCTCCAGCAGCGCCAACTTGAAGTATACCGGTGCGGGTGAAACCACCAATCGCACGATCTATCTCAACAATGCGTCGGGAGGGACTATTGACACCTCCGCTGCCACAGGCGCACTCATCCTCTCGGGAAATCTGTCCGGCACGGTAGCGGGAGCCAAGACGTTGACACTGTCCGGGAATACCACGGTGGCGAGCGAGTATTCGGGCAAAATCAGCGATGGCACGGGGACAACCTCTATCAAGCTGGCCAGCGGGAAGTGGATTCTTTCGGGCAATAATGATTTCACCGGCGGCGTCCTTCTCAATAACAACGTAACCCTCGGCATCAAGAGTTCGACGGCTCTGGGAACGGGTACTTTCACCATCAGCGGTTCCACCTTCGACAACGTGTCCGGCTCGGCTCTGACTCTCACCAACAATAACGCGATTAATTTCAGCGCTTCGACGGCTACCTTCAGCGGCACCAACGATCTGAATTTGGGGACAGGTGCAGTGACGGTGACCAGCAATCTGACGCTTACGGTTTCGGGTTCCACACTCACCCTTGGCGGTGACATCGCCAGCGCGACCAACACGTTGACCAAAAGCGGCACAGGCCGGCTCGTTCTTTCCGGCGCCAACAATCTTACGGGCAAGACCGTCATCCTCGGCGGCACGCTCCAATTCGCCAAGAGGGCTTCACTCTACAACGCCAACACGGCGAACTGGACATCAGCCAACATCATCGTCAGCAGTGGCGCGACATTGGCCGTCAACGTGGGCGGCACGAATGAATTCACCTCGTCCGACGTCGATGCTCTCCGTGCTTTGGGAGCCACCAGCACCGGGTTCAGATCGGGTTCTTCGATCGGGTTCGACACCACCAACGCCTCTGGCGGCAAATTCACCTACGGTTCGAATATTTCCAATCCAAACTCCGGAGCCAATGCCCTGGGAGTCGTCAAGCTGGGCAGCGGCACCCTTGAGTTGACGGGCAGCAATACCTACACCGGCGCCACGGCGGTCAACTCCGGCACCCTGCTGGAAAACGGCACCAGCACCGGCAGCGCCTTCACCGTCAATGCGGCAACTCTCGGCGGCCACGGAACAATCAATGGCTTGGTAACCACATCGGGCGTCACCAGTATTTTGGATGCGGATGGTACCTTCACGCTGGCGGGCGGCCTGAATGCGGCGGCGGGAGCGACGTTCAATTACGGACTGGGCAGCACCCCCGACTTTCTCAACCTCGGCTCCGGAGTCTTCACCGGCAGTACGGCTGCCAACGGCCTCGTTTTCAACTTCTCCAACCTTGGGGATGCGCAGGCGTTCACCACCTACACCCTCCTCACTTTCGGTTCCTCCAGTGACCTGGATGTCGCGGACTTGCTGGCGATATTGCCTTCCGGTTGGGTGCTCAACACCAACTTTGGTACGGACAATAGCGGCTTCCTCATCACCTCGACATCCCTCCAGGTGCAATTCGCCGCAGTGCCTGAGCCCTCGACCTGGGCAATGTTGATCGGTAGCGTTTCGCTTCTCTTCACCTTGGCCCGCCGTCAACGCCGTCGGGCCTGATACCCTTTCCCATCAGGAAACGGCATCAACGCGCGAAGGATTTTATTTCGATTACAGGACACTGCCCCATGAGCATAACCGCATTCGCCCTAGCGAAGAGGATTGGTGCCTTGTGGTGGCACTGTGCAATGATTACCGCATGAAAGCGCTGCCTCTTCTGCTTACACTCTCCCTCTTCATGGTTGCGCCCCTTCCGGCCTTCGAGCCTCCGACTCAAGGGCAATTGCCCCGCGCCGAGGCGCGTTACACCCCACGCCCACCGGTTATCGATGGCAAATGGAGCCGTGACGAGTGGTCCGCCGCGACTCCGATTCCGTTTCCCTCCGATGCCGCGCATCCGAACCCGAAGCTCACCGATGGCGGTGAAGTACGCGTCCTCTGGAACGAGGCCGGTGTCTATATCGCCTTTCGCGCCATCGACCAGACGCCCATCCAGGGAGGCACTCCAAACGGCGACCCGCTTTACCAGGAGGATGTCTTCGAGATCTTTATCGATCAATCGGCCGATCACCTCCAGTGGTACGAGATCCAGATCGACATGGCGGGTCGCACTTATATCAAGAACCACGTTGTCACCACACCGCTGCGTCTGACACCCGAGGGCCGGCTAACGCAGGAATACGTCTTGAGCGAACTCTGGCGCTACGCCATTCCCCAACCGGAGAGTTCGCAAGTCGCCAGCGTGCGCGACCCGCATACCGGACAGTGGACGGTCGAACTCTTTTTACCGGCTTCCTTTGTTCATCGCCGCGCCGGCGGCGGACCGATGACGCCGTGCACGTGGCGGGTCAACTTCGCACGGCATGACTGGACGCAACCCATCGCCTCGGCGGATCGCAAACCGCGCTTCCTTTATTGGGCACCCGTACTGCCGGGACATCCTCACCTTTCACCTACGTTGATGGGCTACCTGAAGTTGAAAAAATCATGAAAATCCGCTCCTTAATATTCTCCTCACCGTTTCTTCTCATTCTTTTCTTCTCCACCGCCATTCGGCTTGGCGCGGCCCTCTCCCTCTCGCCTGTTTTCGGCGACCACATGGTTCTTCAGCGCGACCAACCCATTACCGTCTGGGGCACGGCTGCGGCCGGTGCGGAAGTCGCCGTTTCCATCGGGGGAGAACACGCTTCGGTCAAGGCCGACGAGTCCGGGAAATGGCTTGCGACGCTCGAAGCGTTGAAGGCTTCCGGCCCGTTTGAACTCTCCGTTTCTTCCGGCACGGAAAAAGACAATGCCAAGGACATCATGATTGGCGATGTCTGGATTGCCGCGGGTCAATCGAACATGGTGTTCGCCCTGCAATCCACTACCGAATGGCCGCAGGTGCGCGCTGCCGGTGATTTTCCCGCCATCCGCATTTGCAAACTGCCTGGCGATTTCTCCTTCACCCCGATGGATAAATACTCGCGCGAAGTACGTTGGGAACCGCTCAACAGCGCCAAGGCCGGGTATTTCTCCGCCGTCGGTTACCACTTTGCCCGCACCCTTCAGCCCGCCATCGGAGTCACCGTCGGAATCGTCCAGGCATCGGTCGGCGGCACCCAGGTGGAGCAGTGGACGCCCGAGGCGGCGCTCAAAGCCGCACAGCCGGACAGCCCGCTCTTTGCCGAAAAAGAGAAAGCGCAAGCGGCGCTCGCGGCCGGTTCATCCACCAAGATCGGGCCGATGCAGTCCGGCGCCAGCGTCCTCTACAACGGCCTCATTCACCCCATGCGCTACACCAAATTTGCCGGTGTGGTTTGGTATCAGGGAGAGGCCAATACCCGTTCCAAACGCGATTACCGGCCCGTGCTCAAGACCATGATTCAATCGTGGCGCGAAGTCTTCGCCCAACCGGAGTTACCCTTCGTTCTTGTTCAACTTCCGAATTTTGGACTGCCCAAGGAGGACGGCTGGATGCGGGTGCAGGAGGCACAACTCATCACCGCGCACGATCTCGGTCTCGGCCTGGTTGTGACCATTGACCAAGGCTCGGCTGCGACGATCCATCCGCCAAACAAAGCCGAAGTGGGCCGTCGCGCAGGACTGGCAGCGCTTCAAACCGTCTACAAACAAGACGTTGAAGGAACCTCACCCGTGCCAAAATCCATTATTATCAACGGCGACACAGTTACGGTCGAATTCGAAGGCTTCAAAGGCGATCTCGTACTAAAGGGCGACGCGGTGAAAGGTTTTGAACTGGCCGGTGTGGATGGCAATTTCCAGGCGGCCACAGCGGAAATCCAGGGTCGCAGTGTTGTCGTTAAAGCAACGATAGTGACTCAGCCCAAACAGATCCGCTACCTCTGGGCGAACTCTCCCGAAGCCGTCACACTTTTCTCTGCGGCAGGTCTGCCCGCCACCCCGTTCCGCAGCGTGGATGCCAACGGCGCGCCCCTCTGGTTTGCGGCTCCCGCGAAGTAAAGGTCGATATGTTTCGGTCTGGTTCGGTTACATCTTGACCGGGTGATAGCGCATATTCTCCACACCGCGCTTGTATTTTTCTATAATATCGCGAAAGGCCTTTGGTGGCTCCAAGGCTGCGGTTGGAGGCGAATTGAACGTAAAGGTGCGGCTTGACTGCTCATCACTGACGAACAACGGCAAGAGTGTATCAGTGGTTAAATAGGCATTCTTTCCAACGGTTTCAAATCGAAACGCCTGCTTGCCTTCATAGCTTTCCGTTCCTTTGCACTTGTCTGGAGAAAGCCATTTCAATCCATCGAAATCGCTCTGACCGTAGTCGGAATAATCCGGGGACGGATCGGCGGCCGTGGGAGGAGAGATCATTAAAATAGAAGCGCTGTCCGGCACAGTTCGGATTTCCGAACCGCCGAAGATCCATTTTTCATATTGCTTGCCTGAAGTAAGGGTAATCTGTTCCCGGTAAACTCCATTGGTTTTGGTAACGATCACCGTTTGGATCCGATCACCAAAATACGGGGCCGGTTCACCGGGATTCACTTTCCTGGCCTGATCCGGATATTTGTACTGAATTGTCCAGGAAGCGAGCGCGGGCGCGCGGCGTGGCAGAGGTGGTTGTGGTGACTGGCCGAGGAGCGGCAACACAGCGAACGCCATATACAACATGAACAAAGTGCAAATCCGGGCCTGTAAGGAGAGATAGTTCATAAAAGAGTTATTCGGAGACCGGTTCCACTTGTCTATCGACGATCTGTCCGGTGAACCTGTCAATGGCAAGGTGCACCCAATAGCGCACCTCGCCTTCCACAACAAAGTTTCCTGGGCCGGTGGCGCCTGCTGGATAGCGTCCGGTTTGAGACACCAGGTCGATCAATAAGTTCCAGGTACGTGTGTTACCGGAGTCAGCCAGCGCGCGCATCACGCACTCGCGCCTACGTTTGATGGAAGCATCACTGCTGGAGCTGAAAACCCCGGAGGCAGACGCCGTCAGCATGGAGGAAAATCCGCTGTAACTTTGAACGGGATCAAGGATGGGATCTTGTGAACCGGTGAGATTGATTGTTGACGGAGCCTTGACCTGGGCAATGAATTTACCGACCAGTTCGCTACGGTTGCGCAATGGGCCTTTAGTCAGAATACCGGAATAACTGCTGGTTGTATCCATCGTCCAGTTGACCAATGCTTGCGCAGCTTTCTGGCATTCCGTAGACGTCAGGATACCGCCTTCGGCTTTCGACACACCGCTGATTACCGCTTGTAGAACAGATGTCTGCCGTGTGTTTAAATTGACTCGCCCGGCAACGCGTAAATCATCGGGCGCGGTGGAGAGCTCGTTGAGGCAAAAGGCATCCAGCAGGGCAGAGTCACCGCTTTCCGGCATAAAGAAATCAACGTCACGCCACGCTTGGCCACGAAAGGCGTATCCCATCTCGGCGATGGAGCGGAACGGGCGGTTGAGAATGACCGGTCGGCTGGTGTAATTGCCGGTGTACATGGGCAGTCCGTCATTGCCGGAAAAATTTCCTCCCGAGCTTCTCCGAATCACTCCGTCGGGGTCGGTGTAGTAAAATTTGGCGCCAGGCGTGGCGTTGGTCTTGGCGCCGCAATTTGAATTTTCCGTTGTACTGAAAAGCGTGACCATCAGATCACCGAAATTTACCAGGCTGTTGGACAGGAGCCAGCCGTTGGCCATCATTGAGGAAGGATTGGTGGCATGGATATAGGTGGAGGTAGCCGAGGGCTTCCAGGTAATACCTTGTGGCAGGAGGTAAAGCGGGAGGTCTACATCGACGCCATTGTAGGATCGGACGATTCCGCTGGGGACGTCGGAGATACTGGTGGAGGGATAGACGAGATAATGGCCCAGACCCCAGCGATTGGTTCGGGGATCGGCGCGGCCCGCGGCATGGAATCCTCGGCGCTGGGAATTGGTGTTGTCGATAGTGCTGTAACGACTGGCCGTATTATAGACCTGGTAAATGGAGTCGTAGGTAATCCAGTCTCCCGAAGGAGACTGATATTGCATGCGCAACTTGAAGTCGCGGTTGAGATTCCCCTGCGAGAGCCATTTGTTGTTGTCTATACCTGTAGTCGATGTGGAGATGGTGGTAGTGCTGGGGCCAGCCCAGGCCTTCCCGCAATAAAAGCCGATGACCGTGCCGGAGCCGCCTTCGTCGCTGAGCAGGGTGGGGTCTGCGGAGACTGTGAGGGTGTAGTATCCGGTGGTGTTGGCCGTTTGCATTCGCAGACGGTAGGGTTCGAGAAACGTGGTGTCTGCAACTTGACTGGTGAAATTGACCACGCAGGTGGACGGATTAAGTGAAGCCTCAGGGTATGAGAAAAGGGAACTGCCAGTCGCTGTCATACTGTTGGCTGAGGCGTAGGTGGAGGTGGCCGGATAGGAGGAATAGGAGTGGGTTTTATCGTTGTTCCACCAGGTGGCGAGCACTTGGGGATGAATGGTGAGCGACGCGGAACTGTCGACCATATCGCTGGCGATGATGCGGAACTGGGTGGGAACACTGGTTCGGGCGGTATCCGGTGCATGGGGATTCCACAAAATCGGCTGGATCATGACGGCTGTCTCATAGGTTGTGCCGCTGCTGGTAATGGTCGAAATGGGGGTGTCGCTATCGACCAGGGTGGTATTGATGTCGACACCGGGGGTCAGAGCTTTTGTCCGATACCAGGTGGCTTGCCAGCCGTTGAAGTAAGGCAGATTTTCGACACCGCATATTTCCCATCCCGTGCTTGAAGAGGTGGGCCAATAGATGCAGATGGGATAACTGTCGGCATCGTATTGGTCGATGAGGTTGGCGGCAATTTGAACAATCTGATAATTGACATAACCGTCAATTAAAGCCGGGGTTATGGCTGTCGAGGAAGTTGAACCTTTTTTGTAATAATGGGGAGAGAAGACAGATGAGGAACCGGCAGTCCTGGTGCTGTTGTTGCTATCCAATCCGCCATTCTGTTTGCCGAGGGAATCGCAGTGAATGACGGATCTCAGAGTTTCGAAAAAATCGGGTTCCCGTGTGCCGGGTACATCCACAAGGCTATAGATCTGTCCGTAGTCTCCTCCGTGATTGTAGACCCAGTGATTGTTTGCGGAGTCCCAGGTTAAACCGAAGTAGTCGAGGATTTGTTGGGTCTGGCTGCTGCTGAGGGATTGGCCATTTCGCAGCAATTTGCCGGCCTGTTCAAGTATCGCGAGGCGGCTGAGCGGAAAGCGCCGTTTCATGACAGGCAGGTTATTGGAATCCCTCACCGAGAGGAGGGAGGGATTGACCTTGTCCTGCAGGGAGCCGTCGGTGCTGTAGGCGTCGTTGCCTCCGTCAGCCTCATTGGAATAGGATAAATTTTTCGGCCGGTTGGGGTCGGGGCGGAAGGAGGGTTGTTCGAGGTCGCGGGTGAAGGTGCCGAGGTATTGGAGGGCATTCTGGTAGTTGGCTTTTTCGGCGGTGCTGCCGGCAACGCCCTGGGTGAGGAACTGGATGAGTTGTTGGCGGCTGACGAATTGGCGGTCGCTTTGGCCGGAAAGGAGGTTGGTGTTGGATGTGCGCAGGAAGCCGCTGACGTTGGATTGGATGGTTTGAAAGTAATTGGTCTGCGATGTGGTATTGAAGGTGTAGGCGGGGAAGGTGCCCGAAGGCTGGCTGGAGGCGGCGTTGCGCCAGCCGACAATGGCACTGGCAGCGGTGGTGGTCATGCCGGGGATAACGGTGATGTCGGCGTAGGGCAGACCACCCTTGAGGTTGACGAGGGCGGAGGTGCTGGCGGTGTCCGGTGGATATCCGGCCACGTTGACGTCAAGTGTGCCGCCTTCGTCGTAGATGGCGTAGGCGTAGCGGCCAACGACTGTGGTGAGGTTGGTGCGTGACCATTGTTGATTGGAGACCCATGAGGTGGGATTGCTGCCATCGCGGGCTACTACGATCCAGTCGGGCGGTGTGAATTTGTTGGTGGGAGAGAGATCGGTGGCGCTGGACGGGTTGGCCTTGGGCAGGAGGAGGGCGGCGTTCCAGCGGGCGAGTGAAATCGAGCGTCCGTTTTGTGAGGCGTTGGTCGAGGAGAGCGCCATGGCGCGGACAACGCCGCCGGGGTAGGAAGCAGTGGCGGCCATGCTGCGTTTGACCAGGTTGGGGAGGGCGTCGTCGGTACCAATGCGCACGGGAACCATGTTGGTCGGACTGGTCGGATAGTAGACGGTATTTGTCCCGTAGGCGGTGGCGGTCGAACCGGAGGCGATTTCTTGTTTCA
The DNA here is from genome assembly GCA_002306945.1 of Methylacidiphilaceae bacterium UBA1321. Classification (GTDB taxonomy): domain Bacteria; phylum Verrucomicrobiota; class Verrucomicrobiia; order Methylacidiphilales; family UBA1321; genus UBA1321. The sequence continues at coordinate 12,454 of DBTH01000045.1, forward strand.
GGTCGCGTGTGATGGTCTGGATCGCCCCTTGCGCGAAGATGTCGACCGCAGCCTGGTTGGCGTTGGCGTTGGAGATTTGCATCTGGAGCGAGGAGTAGGAGAAGTAGGCGACGACGAGAACCGTCAGCAGGACGACAAAGGCGAGCGTAATGATCAGTGCGGCGCCGTTTTGCGGACGCGGGTCATCAGGTTGCAGCCAGTGAGGGGGGATGCTATGCTGGTTCATTGCTGGGTAAGGGAGAAACTGCGTTGGTAGATGCGGACGCGCGCGGCGGTTGGTTGGGGAATGTTGGCGGCGGTAGCGAACGTGACGGTGTCGTTGACGGCATCCTCCCAGAGTTGTGCCGGAAGTTTGCCGTTATCGAGATCGCTTTGCGTCGGGGTCGGCAGGGCGGAGGCGAGCTTACTGAAGTCGGTGACGATCTTGCGCGATTCGTCGTCGAGGACTGCCAGGGTCAGGATGATTGCGGTTGCGCCGTGGAAGCGGCCCTGCAATGCATTTTGGTCGAGGGTGATCGAATAAGTGCCGTCCTTTTTTTGGAAGCAAAAGAAAAAACGGAACACGCCGCTGGCGAAAACCCGGTAGTCGGAGTCGGTGCCGTTGTCGTATGAAGGCGCGGTGCCGACGACGGAACTCCAGGCAGTAGTCAATGTGCTGGCGGAAATCGCAGTGGAGTTGCTGGCCGGGGCGTTGGTGCTGTAGCTGAGGAAAAGCGAGTTGGTCCAGTTCAATCCCTTGCCAAGGCGTTCGAGTTGAGCCTGGCTGTTGACTCGATAGCCGACGAGCGAAAGGGTGCTGCGGTCCGCAGTTTTCGATGAGCCGGAACTCGAATACGAGCCGATGGTTTCACTCAGAAAGAACAAGGTGTTGTTGTTGGATGAGAGGATCACGTCGATGTCCGAGCGAAACGGCATGCGGTGGATGTCGAGGTTGAAGCGGCTGAAGACTTCACGCGCCTGGGCGTCGGCGCTGAGGTGCTTGCGGCTGCCGAGAATGATCGTGTTGCCGCCCTCGATCAGTTGCACCACCAGCACGATCAATAGCGTCATCACGGCTACCGCGACCATGATTTCAATCAGGGTGAAACTGGTGCGCGGGCGGCGAAACGAGGCTTTCGATGGAGAAGCTTTCATGTCGGTACGGCGTGGTAAAATGACGTTAGCTCCGATCCAGTGTGGTGACTACTTCGACACTCGATGACTGGCTGGTGGGCCACTTCGAGGGATTCGAATCCGCCGAGGCGGGCCAGGTTACCAGCAAACGCACTTGTGTCGGTGTAGTGGCATCGGACGGGGCTTGAATGCCGATGGTCACCCGGTAGCGCGAGCCAGAGGTCGGTGCCGTGCCGATGGTGCCGGTCGGCTTGCCTGATTCGGAGAAATAGAGCGTTTGCGGTGTGGTGGCGCTGGTGGTGGTCAGGGAAATGCCAAAGTTTTTTGTCACAGTGTCGCTATTGGAGGCAGAGACCAGGTCGGAATAAACCAGGGAGAGAAGGTTGGAGGCAACGGTCTGACCCACGGTGGTTTTTTCGCTGCTCAGTCCGGTCAATAGTAAGCCGAGAACCGAGAGCAGGCAAAAGCTGGCGATGCCCAGTGCGATGGTTACTTCGACCAGGGAAAAACCCCGGAGGAGGTGCGGAGTGGCATGGGAAAAGTTTTTTTTACTGGATTTGAGAATGCTTGGCATGGACTCACGGACGGTAAATTCTGACGGAACCCGTCACGCCATCGACCACTAGGGCGGCGCAATTTTTACCCGTGGTGACGGTGCTTCCTTTTGCCTCGACCAAGCCGATTTCCATCCAGTCAGGCACCGATGCCACGGTGGTGGGAATGCTGGCCACGCCGCGCGGATCGAATTGGACAATCTTCGTAAAAGAGCAACCGGCAGCCACTCCCTTGAACGTCCAGGAGAAGGCGTTGGAGGTGTCCCAAGCGGAGTTTCCCATGCGGAATTCATCGGTCACTTCAGGCCTCGCCAGGTTGCCTGTGTTAGGCAGGGTATCGGCTAGGTGTATGTTATCGATCAATCGCGCTTTGGCCAGTGGAATCAGGTTTGAATTACTCGTGCCGAAGTCACGCGTTCCATCCTTGGAACCCATGATGACCACCAGCAAGCGTCCCGTGCCTTCCTTTGTCAGATCAGCAGTATCGCGCTCGGACAATCCCACGAAGACATACGTATTATTTGCGACGGCGTACGAACGCGCTTGTTCGAGACTTCCCGCGAGATCGTAGGCGGCCTTGGTCAATCCCCCGGCACTCTTCAATCCACTCATCGCTGGCAACGCCACCACCGTCATCGCCGATGCAATGGCGACCACAGTCAATATCTCCACCAGGCTGAACGCGGAACGCTTCCTGGCGGCAAAGGGGTTGGATGAGAAGGAGTTCATGGCCTTGCGAAGTGAGCTGATCGTAAGCTCCGGAAGTGAAGGTGTTGTAATTACAATCAATATACCCCTTTCTGAAACAGGCGCTATAGAACAAACGAACTAGAAATTGATATTTTCGAACATCTTCTTCTTTAAGGCACCGAGAAGATCAAATCCATCTACAGAGTACCCGTGCTTCCGATCTGCTTTTGGGGATTTTTTTAGCTGGTGAAAAACGTCCCAATTCCCGCGACATTCCAGCACTGGAATCAAGCCGTTGTATGGAGACTCTCGATAGCGGGTCATCCGCCATGCGGCATTGCGGTTTAGGATGAGGATGCGTTTTGACTTCAGTGCACTACTGTGTTTTCCCATCGATCCCCGGCAGAATCTCGGGTACGCCCTTGAAGATGCGGAAGACCGCGATGTCGAGTGTTTGCGGGGCGGGTGCTTGACCGATGTGGAACGTGATCTTATCGGCAACGCTGCGTTGATCTCCAGCCAGCAGGGAGAAACTCTCCAATGCCACGTCGGGCAGCTCATTGCTCGGCAATGGGCCGGTGCCCTGCTGAAGCAACGCGCAAACCGAGATGACTCCGGCGGGCGAGGTGCGAAAGACGATTGCGAGGTGATAGATCTCACCGGACTGAATCACCCCTTGCACGCGTACCGCATTCGTTGAACTGTTCTTGTCTCCCGTACCGTCACCATCCAGATCGAGCTGCTTTCCACTGGTGAATGCTTTCAGCACCAACTGGCGCGAGTCTGGGTCCAGATTCAAGTTGAAGCCGAGTGTCCCGCATTTACCCCAGAGCGAAAGATCCGGGGGATGGCCGCTATCGTTGGTGATGCGGAAAAACAGGTCGAGTGCGCCGTCGATTTTCGCCAGCCCCTTTTCGTATATGACAAAACCCGTCAGGGACGATGCCACCGTATCCGGTATGACGCCAATGCCGACGCTGCGCACTCCTGACTTTTCCGGGAGGGACGCTCGCAGGAACGGCGTCGCTGAAAAACCCGGATCGCTCACGATCTCGATCTTGACTTCCCCAGGCTCGGGTTTCTTCGGCCCTTCGTTAATTTGCGGCAAGATGCGTCCGCCAGTACCGGAGGCGATGGTGGCGCCTTTCGCAGCGAACTCCGGCGTGATCTTCTCGATTCCGCCGGGCTTGTTTTTGATCAACCCTTGCGGATCGTCGAGCGTCAAATTCAAAGTCATCTCCGACCGCAATGGCACGGCCAGTAGTCCCAGCACCGCGGCGACGATGAGCGCGCGCAAGACTTGTCTACCTGACTCCCAAGGCACTGCGAGCGCTGGAGGAAATATTGACGTGCGTTGTGGGAGTTGGATCGGGCAGAGCAGTTTCATAGACATGGCAGTTTCCTGTTTGTTTCGACGTAAAAATGAAACTGCGTCCCGATGGCGTCGTCAGCGGATGGGGATGGGCATCCTGTTCCTCGACTGTCGAATCATGGCGACAGATATTGACCAGCCGCGAACCGTTTTCAGACGGGTCGACGACCGAGATGAATCCGTCCGGGCGGTCGACCAGTATCCGTCGCCCGTCGAGCAATCCGGTGGCGTGCCAGAACGTGATTCCATCCAGAACCACCTCGCGCAACAGTTCGCCCGTCCACGCACGCGAGGCCAGAAAACTGCTCTTGCCGCGACCGCCGTGATAGATGATGCTTTGCCCATCCGGCGCCCAATTTTCATGCGAGCGCCACTCGCCATCTGGTTCCGGTGAAAGGGGACGAACCGTGTCGTCCGGCTCCAGGCACCAGATGCGATTGTGCGGCGGGCGTACGCCGGTTTCATCGAAGCCTTCGCGGTTGAAAAGAATCCGGCCAGTACCGAGCGGGTCGAATTGCACATGCGTCACCCACAACGGCACTTCGGCGGCGAGGCGGGCGAGGCCTGTTTCGACATCGATCAAGTAAATCCGCGTCACCAATCCTTCGCGATCCATGCGGCCCGTTACCTGACGCATCTGTTCCCATTGATTGGCGGCGGGATCTGCAAACGCGCACGGGTCGGTGCACGGCACACACAATGTCTTGCCGTCGGGCGAAATGTGCGTGAATGCGCCGTACCAGTTCGCAGGTAGTTCGCTAACGCGGCGAACGATACCCGTGTCATCGTCGAGTTTGATGGCGTACACAACGTCATCCTGGATATAGAAAATCCGGTTGTGCGTGGCATCCAGGCAGGGCGAGGCTTTACTCAAGCCACGCGCTCCGCCTTGCGGATAAACGTAACTGTGGAGCAGTCCGTTTTCATTGCGGCTCAATTGCCGCAAGGCTCCTGTCGCACGGTCGATGGAAAACAGATTGGGATGCCCCGTCCGTTCCGACAGGATCACCAGCCAGCGGTCATCCGCCGTCACGCTCGGGCTGGTGAAATAGAGACCCTGGTTCTTGTGCGTCCCCCGCGTCCACTGCGTCACACGCGCACCGGTCGACGCGTCGGTGTACTCCGTTTTTTCCGATGGAAAAATAGAGGTCATGACCGCCTTTCAAACATTGAGCAGGAGCGAAATTATTGCACCAGGTACGCGTCGAGTTCCATCGGGCCGGAGTCGACGTCGAACGTCAGCGCGCCGCCGTCGGTCTTCGATGGAACCGTTTCGTTCGTCACCAGGTTCTTCACCGTACCCTTGACTCCCGGCAACTTCACTGTGAACTTCCTGGCCGCATATCCCTTGAACGCCACGCCCACGTAGGTTCCGTTTGCCGACGGATAGGTGCGCACCTTCAAGTCGGCGTCGCCCTGGTCGGCGACCGTTCCGGGAATGGCAGGCAGCGCCAGAAACGCCTGCGCGAAGCGCCGATGAGCGTCGGCAAATCCGCGTCCGTATGTATAGACGGTGTAATTCAGCGTCCGCGCGTCGCCATGGAAATAGGAGAGCAACTCCAGCGCCATGCTGAACGGCCCACCGGCTGGCGTGATCATGTTGCCCTCATATTTCGGGTTGATCGATCGCGCACCGATTTCGTCGTACGAAACCACGTTACTGACGGCGAGACCGTCCGGCATCTGGAAATAATTCAGATACTCCGGCTTGTCCGCGTAGCAGAGATAATTGGCCGGGGCGAAAATCTGCATACCCTTCACGTCCTTGTAAAGCTGCGGACGAATGCCGTAGTCGGCACGATTGACACCCTTGCTCGCCGCGCCGAAATTCCCGGTACGCATCACCTCGATGTAATCGGCAGCAGTCAGCGCTTTGCGGGAGGCTCGTTCTTTTTCATAGGCCGCGCGGCCACCATCGGGCGGGGGCTTGACGACGTTCGAAACGAACGCCCAGGAGGTGATGTCGGGCTGGATCAGACCGAATTTATCCTCATCCCAATTGTAGTAATAGAGCGTCATGTCGGATCGGTAACTTTGCAGCAACTTCGCTAGTTTGGCGTGGAACTCCATGCGCTTCTGGTGCCACCAATCGTCGTACTTGCCCTTCATCTCGCCTGCGGCCCAGGCCGCCGCCTGCGCATCGCCACCGGCGGGCAACTTCAAGCCGGTCTCTTTGGCAAACAGGGCGATGTCGGCCTTCGTATAGCTAATCGGCATTCGATTGCAGCGAATGCGCCACAGCATGCCATTCAATTGCGGATTGTCCTTCACGTACGGTTTGTACAGGTGGTCGACGTACTTCTGCATGTCTTCCCACGTGAGCGGATTGAGCAGGTCGGCACACCACGGTGCGAAACGGTTGGGTTTGGTCGGCTGTCCGGCCACATCGACGGCCCAGGCTTCCTTCGGCAAATCAGCCGAGCCGCCGAACTCGACGCGCGGAACGTAGTCGATTCCGAATTGCTTTGTCGCTTCAAGGTAGAGCTCGTGCTGCGACTTTTTCGAGGGAATGGGGGAAGCCGCCGTGTCGCCCGGCTGGTAATCCTTGTGCGCCCAGTAACTGTGATCGTCGATCACCACCGTGCTGTACCCGTTGAGGGCAGGGCTATAGTTCGAGAAAAACCACTTGAGCATGATCGGGGAGATCGTCGAGTAGCCCATCAACTTCGCATAGCGCACGAAATCAGCCGGGGCCGAGTCGGGCTGCCGTTCCCAGTCGAGACCCAGAACACGATGGGGCAAATCCTTGGGTTTTTGAATGACTGGTGCGTTCTTCTCCGCATCGATCTCATAGAGCTTGATCCGCCCTACCGCGGGGCCAGCCGACCACATGGCGTAGTACTGGCCCGGCTTCATTTTGTTCATGAAGTAGATCCAGAACCCGTTTTCCGCCGAAGCCGTTCCGACACCACCGGTGCCGACCGATTCATCATCGAGTGGGAAAATCACATCGTACCACTGCCACTTCTTGCTCAACGGCCAGTTATCGTAGGGGTCGTCTGTGCCCACGCCGTTTTTCCAGCCGACATCAGTGAAATTCTGGCCGGATTGAAGCTCGATCGGCGCGAAGCGGGGTTGATCTTCCGGATATTCGATGCGCACGAGATAGGTCGTGTGCGGCTTGAGTTTGCCGCGACCCAACCGATAGGCGTACCAGCCGTAATCACACTCACGCGCCTTTTTACCGAGGACATCGCTGATCTTGATGTTCACTGCGGCGCCCGGAGTCATGTACGACGTTTCATGGTCGAACCCGCCCTGCAAGTACGGGTGCGGATCGTCGTAGAGCGAAGCCGTCGCGTCGATCTCGTCGATCAACTTCAACTTTCCATAAGGGGTTTCTTCCACCTGCTCGGGCAACATGGGCAACGACTCGTTGTCACGCTTGGCGAAGGAGAGGCGATCGAGTTCGATTGTGCCCGAGTAGAGAGGCCCGCCCGTGGCATCCTCTACCATCAGGTTCGCGTTGAACCGGCCCCGCAGATAAATCGTCTGCGCGGTCTCACGGTCGATTGCCACCGTCGCCTGCGCGATCTTTTCCGTGGCGGCGGTCAGTTCGGTTTGTCCGCTCTTGATCTCCTTGCTGTTGAAATCGGTCAGCTTGTACTTGAGCACCGCGCCGCCGGATTTCTTCAAGTCGGCGGGGAACGAGAAAATGATTTCGAAGGGCTTGCCTTGTTTGGCGTCGCTCAGGTCGAATAACTGATACGGCACGGCCTTGCCGCCCGGCTCGCGCAATTGCACCAGGAACGGATCCAGTTCTGCAACCAGAGGTCCCTTGACCAGACCGCTGTTGTTGCCGACGAAGGTCAGGTGTCCGCCCCAGATGCGGATGGCAATCGTGTTGTTCTCGCCGTAGCGGATCAACGACGGAGGCACCGTGTACACCCGCGTATACCAGTTCTTGTACTTGTACTCTCCGTTGAACCCGCCGATGCGCTGGCCGTTGAACCAGGTGTCGTCGTCGGACGGAATCGAGCAGAGTGTTAATTCGAGCGGAATGCCTGCCGCCTCCTTGGGGATGAACAGTTGCTGACGGTACCAGCCATAGCCGTAATGCTCGATGCCCTGCTTCTGCCAGCTTTCGCCCGATTTCAATGTCTGCCACTTTGAAGCGTCGAACTTGTCGGCGTACCACTTTTCGCTCATGCCCTGATCGCCCGGATCGGTGGCGAAATACCATTCGCCGTCGATGCTGATGGACGTCCGCTGGCTCTTCCACGAATCCTCCGTGAACGACACTCCACCCACGCCGATCTCCTTGATCGAGATCACCGCATCCTTGTCCGGCGCGGCCATCCGGAACGCCAACCCGGCCACGGGACCGAACCCCTTTAATTTAAAATTCGCTACAGGCAAAATCACCCGTGTCCACTCCCCTGGATTTGCCGCGAAGGGAGCCTGACAGGTTCCCGCCGTCTTGCCGCGTTGCAGGAGATGGAATGTCAACTGCGCCGGCTTGGTGCTCTTGCACAGGAATGAGATATAATTGTTCTGGCCCTTTGCCCACACCCCGCCGTTGGCCGGGCCATCGCCGGGCAACAAAATGCGCACGGTTGTCCGCGCCGGCTCCATCAGTCCGGCTTTCAATCGCAGCACCGGCTTGTCCCCCTCCTTCTCGATCACAAACGGCTTTTCCGTCGCGCCCGACTGTGGATTCTCCACCATCCACAACGCCGTGTTCGAATCGCTGAAACAATCGATCTCCATCGGCTTGGCCACGACCGCTTTCGCCTGTTTTGCGGCACCAACCGTCGCACCCATTCCGAACGGTTGAAGGGCATCGGCCATGGCGGGCAGGTTCAGTCCGAGACAAAGGAGGGATACGATGGGAGCGAGCTTGGAGACGTTCATCATAAAGGTACTTCCCAGCGCCTGGTGAGGCGCCGTTTATCTTAGTCGTAACTATTCAAAACCTCACGCCC
>DBTH01000323.1 GCA_002306945.1 Methylacidiphilaceae bacterium UBA1321
CGCTCCACATCCGGCCTCAGTGGATTGACCGCCTCCCAGATTTCCTCCATGGGTACGACACAATTGACCGCGCTGACCACCTCGGACATGGCCGCTCTCTCCGCAGATGCGATCTCCGGCATCACGGCATCTCAATTCTCCTACCTCTCCAACGCCCAGTTCAGCAACCTCTCGGCCACCGGCATCACCGGCCTGACTACTACCCAGATCGCTGGTCTGACCACCACACAGATTTCCATCCTGAGCACTACCGAGATCAGCGGTCTGACCTCCACTCAGGTGAGCGCGCTGACACAGGAACAACTCAATACCCTTAATGTCACTCAAATCAGCGCGCTGTCTTCGCTGGGCATCACGGGATTGAGTGGAACTGAAATTGCCAATCTCACCGACACTCAATTCGCTTCGCTGACCGCAACGCAGATCGGCTCGTTGACCACCACTCAAATCGACAGTCTCTCCACGGCCCGGATTCAGTCCCTCAGCGTCGATCAAGTCAGCGGATTGGTTCGCGCGCAAATCCGCTCCCTGAGTTCCGAACAATTCGCCGTTCTCACAACCACGCAAATTTCCGCGCTCGACGACACGCAAATCTCCAGCTTGACCGGCACCCAGTTGACCGCCCTGGCCGAAACCCAGCTCAACGCCATCACCTCCACGCAGGTGGGAGCGTTGACCGCCGGACAACTCGGCTCCATGAGCATGAACGAGTTGGAAACTCTCGCCACCACTGGTAAACTCAGCCAGATTTCGACCACCACCATGAGCCAACTCTCCACCACGATGCTCTCCTCCCTGACCGTGACGGTTCTTGAGGGACTCAACGGCACCCAGGCCAACGCTCTGACCACCACCCAACTCGCCTCTCTCTCGACCACGCAAATCGCCGCCCTCAACGAGGCCGCCGCCTGATATGAACGCCCCCTTTTCTAATCCTAATTAGAATAAAACCAAAACCAGACTCACCCCATGACCAACCCCCTCCTGTCAACCGCACTTCTCCAATGCATGACCCGCGACCTTAGCGTCGCCGACCTGATCCGAACCGCCGACACGCTCCGGCAAACCGGTCAATCCGAATCCATCGAAAATCTCTACTCCACCTGGATTCAATACAACCACGATAACCCGCTCCTCTACGCCGTCCTGTTCAATTATTCCGTCACGCTCTCCGATGCAGGCAAACTCCAGCCCGCCCGCGAGGCACTCGAAAAAGCCATCGCCATCAACGCCGGCTTCATGCCCGCCTATATCAACCTCGGGCGCATTTATGAACGCGAGGGCAATATCGGCTCAGCCCTCGTCCAGTGGTCCGCCGCCATCACCAAACTCGCCGAAGTCAACGGCCCCGCACTCAGCCACAAAACCATGGCCCTCAACCAAAGCGCCCGCGCCCTCGAATCCGCCGCGCAAGACGAACTCGCCGAAGGCATGCTCCGGCAAAGTCTCGAACTCGACACCCAGCAGCGCGAAGTCGCCCAACATTTCGTCGCCCTCCGCCAGCGCCAATGCGAATGGCCCGTCATCCAGCCATGGGAACGCGTCACCCGCGAAGTCCTCATGCACGGCATCTCCCCACTCTCTTCCGCCGCCTACACCGACGACCCGCTCCTGCACCTGGCCATCGCCGCCAATTACAACAAGAAGGATGTCGGCACACCCACTAACGCCACCGACTCCTGGCCCGACGCCGACAAACACACCGGCCCGTTGCGCATCGGTTACGTCTGCTCCGATTTCCGCGAACACGCCCTCGGCCATCTCCTCGCCGAAGTCCTCGAACTGCACGACCGCAAAAAAGTCGAGATCTTCGCCTACTACTGCGGGCCTCTCGCCAAGGATCCCATTCACGACCGCTTCAAGTCGACCGCCGACCACTGGACTTCCATCTCGGAAATGACCGATGTCGACGCAGCCAAAAAGATCACCGAAGACGCCATCCAGATTCTTGTCGATCTCAACGGCTACACCCGCGAAGGCCGCACCAAACTCTTCGCCCTGCGGCCCGCACCCGTCATCGTCAACTGGCTCGGCTACCCTGGCACCATGGGCAGCCCTTACCACAACTACCTCATTGCCGACGACTGGATCATTCCGAAGGACAGCGAGCTTTATTACTCCGAAAAAGTCCTCCGCGTTCCCTGCTACCAGCCCAGCGACCGCAAGCGCGTCATCTCGAAAAATTGCCCCACCCGCAAGGATGTCGGTCTTCCCGAGAACGCCATGGTCTACTGCTGCTTCAACGGCGCACACAAAATCACCCGCTTCACGTTCGACCGCTGGTTGATGATTCTCACCATGGTTCCCGACAGCGTCCTCTGGCTCCTGAGCGCCAGCGAGGCGTCCGATAAGCGCTTGAAGGAATACGCCGCCGCGCACGGCGTCCCCGCCGAGCGCATCATCTTCGCCGAGAAAAAACAGCACGCAGAGCATCTCGCCCGGATTCAACTCGCCGATCTCTTCCTCGACACGACGCCTTACGGCGCGCACACGACCAGTTCCGACGCACTCTGGATGGGCATTCCCGTCCTCACCCTCAGCGGACGTTCGTTCGCCTCGCGTGTCTGCGGCAGCCTCGTCCGTTCCGCCGGTCTGCCCGAATTGGTCTGCACACATCCCGAAGATTACGTCAAGCTCGCGGCAGAACTCGGCAGCGATCGCAAAAAACTCAAACCCTTGTGCGAGAAGCTCGCCTCAGGTCGCAACACCTGCACGCTCTTCAACATGCCCCTGCTTGATCAGAGTCTCGAAAAACTTTATGAGCAGATCTGGGCCGATTACAAAAAAGGGAAACTTCCCCAGCCCGATCTCTCAAATCTCGACGTCTATCTCGAAATTGGCTCCCAGATCGATCACGAGGACACCGAAATCCAGACGATCAAGGACTATCAAGGCTGGTGGAAACAGAAACTCGCCCCACGTCTGAAATTCCGCCACGAACGCCCGGACTCCCGGTTGATTTCGTAGCGGGTAGGCCAGCGGCGAGGCGTGTCAACTCCTACCGGTCTTCAAGATCGCGCGCGTTCGATTAAACTTCAACCTTCCGGCTTGATCTGACGGCTCAGCTCACGCACCCAGATACCCTTATCTCCCGACGGAGCGCGATAGGCGGTCATCGCATCAAGCAGCCGTTCCGGATCTTCCTCGCACAGGAGCATACGGCGGTGCACCGGCTGGGTGAATTTCTCTGCCTCGGCGACATCGAGGAACTCGATCATCTTGTCATAGTAATGAGCGACGTTGAGCACGCCGCAGGGTTTGCCGTGGAGACCGAGTTGTTGCCAGGTGAGCACCTCGAACAACTCCTCCAACGTGCCAAATCCGCCCGGCAACGCGATGAAACCCTCGGACAATTCGGCCATGCGCGCCTTGCGCTCGTGCATCGTATCGACGACCGTCAACACGCTCAGTCCGGGACAGGCCAGTTCCATATCGACCAGCTTTTGCGTAATGACACCGACCACTTCGCCTCCGGCGGCCAACGCAGCACGGGCCAGTTCGCCCATCAATCCGACTCCGCCCCCGCCATAAACCAGACCGATCTTACGCCTGACCAATGCGCGAGCGAGTGAGCGGGCCGCTTCGACATACTCCGGCTTTGCGCCAGGACTCGACCCGCAGTAAATGCATATGCGTTCCATGCCTGACAATGGATCGCATCCAGCGGCTGTCAAGACACTCAACGAGGCTTGCGACGCGCGGCGAATTAAGTTGCCTACGCTTCGCAGCACTCCTTAAACTCAGCTTACTTCGATGAATGCACCGCGCCTCATCCCCTTTATCTGCGGCTTGCTTAAAAAATGGAGATGAATAGCGCCATGCTCAATAAACTCATCGTCCGCGCAAAGAACATCCTCTGGCGTTTGAGACAGAACAAGTCCGGTCAGACAATTGTCGAATACTCCCTGCTCCTGCTTCTTGTCGTATCTGGAGCTATCCTTATTCTCCACTCGCTCGGCTCCAGAGTGGAACAAGTTTTTTCGGCAATTACCTCCAAGCTGGATAATGGGAATACCAATTCCTATTAGCGTCCTTCACGCCTGCGTGTACAACTCCGCGCCGCTTTTCTTGAATTCCTCAGCCTTGGCCTGCATACCGGCTTCGAGGGCTTTCTCGTCCTGAAGTCCTTTTTCGGCGGCGTACTTGCGCACATCGTCGGTGATCTTCATAGCGCAGAAATGCGGACCGCACATCGAACAGAAATGCGCTTGCTTCGCCCCTTCCTGCGGTAACGTTTCGTCGTGGAACTCACGGGCGCGTTCCGGGTCGAGACCGAGATTGAACTGATCCTCCCAGCGGAATTCGAACCGGGCACGGGAAAGCGTGTTGTCGCGTTCGGCGGCGTGGGGGAAACCCTTGGCCACATCGGCCGCGTGCGCGGCGATCTTGTAGGCAATCACCCCGTCGCGGACATCCTTCTTGTCGGGCAGACCGAGATGCTCCTTCGGCGTGACGTAACAGAGCATCGCGCAGCCGTACCAGCCGATCATCGCCGCGCCAATGGCGCTGGTGATGTGGTCGTAACCGGGCGCAATGTCGGTTGTCAACGGCCCGAGCGTGTAGAACGGCGCTTCGTGGCATTCGCTCAATTCGAGATCCATGTTTTCCTTGATGAGTTGCATCGGCACATGGCCGGGGCCTTCGATCATGGTCTGAACATCGTGCTTCCAGGCAATCCGGGTCAGTTCCCCGAGGGTGTGCAATTCGCCGAGCTGTGCCTCGTCGTTGGCGTCGGCTCCTGCGCCGGGGCGCAGACCGTCGCCGAGTGAAAACGCCACGTCGTAGGACTTCATGATCTCACAGATTTCCTCGAAATGCGTGTAGAGAAAATTCTCCTGGTGATGGGAGAGACACCACTTGGCGAGGATCGAACCGCCCCGGCTGACAATGCCGCAAACACGGCGCGCCGTCAGCGGAATGTAACGCAGCAGAACGCCCGCGTGGATGGTGAAATAGTCGACGC
>DBTH01000239.1 GCA_002306945.1 Methylacidiphilaceae bacterium UBA1321
CCTCCTTGCGCCTCGCCTTAGCCTCGGGAAATTCTCAATCTCAAGCATGATGTTTTGAATAGATACGGCTGAGGGTTTCGCCGGAGAATTATTCCTCGCTGCAGGCCCAGAATTCCTTGAAGGCGCGATCCCAACTGCGTTCTTCGCGGATTTCGAGCGAGAGTTGTTCGCGTTCGGCGCGCGTGGGCAATTGACCGAGCATTTCTTTCAACCCGTTGATCCAGGCATCGATTTGCCGCGCGGGCAGAACGCGGCCATGGCGTGGTGACTTGATGAGTTCCTTCGGACCGCCGACGTCGGAAACGGCGACGGGCAATCCGGCGGCCATCGCTTCGATGACGACATTGCCGAAGGTGTCGGTTGTGCTGGGGAAGACGAAAAGATCGGCCGAGGCGTAAGCGCGGGCCAGGTCGGTTCCCTTGAGGATGCCGGTGAAAATAGCGTCAGGCAGCAGAGCGGCCAATTCGTTGCGGTAGGGGCCTTCGCCGACGAAGGCGGGAGTGAACTGGAGTCCGGCGTTCTTCAACGCGATGATGACATCGGCCAGGAAGGCGAGTTCCTTCTCCTTGGAGATGCGGCCCACATAGAGGAGAACGGGGCCTTTCGCGCCGCGATTGCGCCAGAATTCGGGCGTGTGGTATTTGATATTGAAGAGATCCACGTCGAGGCCGCGCGGCAGGATCTTGAGTTTTTTCGCGGGGATGCCGCGTTCGATCCAGCGCTGACGGTAGAAATCGGAGTTGGAGTAGATGAGGTGGAACTGGCTGTAGAACCACTGCATGTAATTCCAGACCATCGTCTCCATGAACGCGTCGTCGCTGAGAAAGCGTGCGTATTGCGGGAAGTCGGTGTGATAAATTCCGCTCATGCGCAGGCCGAGGAGTTTGCCCGCAGCCAGGGCGCAAAGTCCAACGGGGCCGGGCGTGCTGATGATGAGTTCGGTGAAACCCTCGCGCTGGATGTAGTCGATGATGTCGAGCAGCGGGGGGAAACTGAGCTTCTGTAATTCGTATTCGGGAATTTCGAATTCGCCCACCGGGGCAAAGTTTTTGATCGGGATGTTGGTGATGGAAATCTGCGGGCGCGAAGTGACCACGGTGAGCGCCGCTCCGGCTTTTTGCGCGGAGAGGGTCATGGTCTGGATCGTGCGCGCGACGCCGTTGACGTCTTCGAGCGTGTCGGTGAACCAGGCGCGTTTGCTGTTCTGGAGGGAAGTGGGTACTTGTCCGAGAACCTGACGCGCGACGTTGCGCAGGAGCGGGCGCTCCGGGGATTGCTGATGATAGGCGACGAGATAGGGCAGGATCGCGCTGCCGACGGGAAGCAGTCCGGTCAGCGACTGGAAGGCGTCGAGGGCGTTGCCGCGCTGGAGCCGGGCCTGGAATTGTTGGCCGAGGCGGTAGGCGAGTTGATTGGTCAGGTAGGCCGCCATGCGGAAGGAACGGCGCGAGGCGTTGGGTTCGGCGGCGATGATCTCGTCGAGGTGGGTCTTGACCTTGGGATTGGTGAAGAAGCTGCCGATCTCGCGGGCGAGGGTGGTTTCGCCGGGCTTGACGAAGTCGAAGGCCTGGCCGGTGCGGATCGCTTCGGTGACGTGACCGATTTTTTCGCCGAGGGAAAAGGCTGTCGGGTTCTGCCCGGCGAGGAAGCGCTCCGCCATTTTTCGCAGCAGCGACGAACCGAGCGGCGCGGTCGATTTGAGACGATCCTGGGCGTAATTAAAAACCGTGGTGTAGATGCTGGAGGAGAGTTCCAGGGGATTGCCGTAAGCGCCCTTCGGGGCAACGGAGCCATCGGCGAGAGCCTGGAAGAATTCCGGCAGGGAATGGGCGTCGGCAGCTTCCGTGTAGGACTTGGCGACGTTGAGACCGCTGTGGTCGTCGGAACCGGCGGTCAGGATTTTGCGGTGGGCGTCGGCGTGGGTGGGAGCGAAATGATGGCGATTGGCTAACTCCTCGATCTTTTGCGGCGTCAGCGAAGCGAAGCAGAGGTTGGCAATCTCCTGCGCGAGCGGTTCGCGATTGCCGTCGATGCTCTCGAAACAGCGGAACAGGAGGAGGAGTTGTTCGAAGTGTTCGACGGTGAGCTGCTGGTTGAGGGCAAAGAGCGCGTGCGTGACGGCGTGGGGGATGGACTGGCTGCGCAGGTATTCGGAAAGTTCGAAGATATTGGGCCGCAGGCGCTGGATTTCGGTGTGTTGGACTTCGGAGATATTCCAGGCCAGCAGATGAATCTTGCAGCCGTCGGGGAAGTAGGTGGTGATTTCCTCGCTGATGAAAACGTCCGGGTAGTGGGCGATTTCCAGACAGCCGTCGATCCGGTTGTGGTCGGTGATCGTCTTGGCGCTCATTCCGGCGGCGTGGAGCTTTTGGTACAGGGCTTCCGGCTGGCTGTAGCTCTGCGGCATGCCGAGCTTGCGCAGAATCCACTCCGAGGGGCGGTCGGAGAAACGGGAATGGAGGTGAAGATCAACGCGCAGCATATTCAGCGTAAGTAGTCGGTTGGAAACCCTCGTGCAAGGCTGTTTTGAGAATTTCGGCGATTTGTTGCCGGATTGTTTCAAAATGCAGATCGTGAGGATGAAGGCTCAGACGCATGAGTGCGTTGTGACGAACCCGTGAGAAGAGGTGGCGGTTCCACGCCAGCGATGCCGTCCGGCGCCACGCGGCGCGCGTGCTGTAGCAAAGGGATTGGCAGGGAATCGAAGGGCGACCGTCGAGGGGGATGAGTTCGGTCAGCCGGTTGGTGTAGTGAAATCCCATCTTGTGCAAAAGCGCGGGCAGATGCGGGGCCATGAGCCAGGCGGGAGCGATGAATCCGTTCGGAGTCCAGCCGTGTTGTTTGAAGAGGGTGAGTCCTTCCTCGATGCGCGATTGCGCGGCGGCTTCGGGCAGGTCGAGGAATTCGGCTTCGCGGTTGGTATAGAGCCGCGTCCAGAACAGATTTTTGAGCGTGTCGGTCTGTCCCTGGCGGTCGTGGGAATAACCGTGGAGGACGAGATCGTAACCGGCGTCCTGGCGTGCGCTCAGGGCCGAGCAGAGTTCCTCGTTCCAGCAGCAGGGGCCGTGTTCGTGATGAAAGGCGGGAACCAGGAGAATGCTGCAACGTCCGATCCCGAGGTTTTGGAGAAAATCGAGTTGCTCGGAGATGTCTTTCCACGATCCGGGATGGGTGTCATGGAGGGAGACGATGAGGGATTTGGTGGCGTTCGGCATTGCGGTGAGTGTGGAAAAATACGTAGGTGAAGGTTGAGATTATACGGGAATTTCTGTCGCTGCAAGGCAAGGTCACGAAGTCGGGTCATCTACTCTGGTAACAGGGGGGTGAAGAAAAACTGGCACCCCCGCGACGATCCGCAACAAGTCGCGACGTTCGGCCCTTCCTTTTTTATGAACTGAAAAGGCTTTGGACAAAATTAACAGAATTTTAACAACCGGAATGTACATGGATAAAAAACGGCTTTTGGGAGTTATTCATGCGCGTATTTTACCCGACAAGACGGGCGCGACGTTAGTCTTGCGTGCGCTGAATGTGCAAGGTGCGCAAAAAATTGCTCTTCTGGTATGTCAGAGGATTCTGAAAGTTTGACGAATACAGGAGCGGTTGAAATGTGTTACAGGCAGTTGAACTGATCCTTCGACGCCGCTGCACTCTGCTCAGGATGACAGGTTGGGGTGGCAATCTTCAAGGGTATCGAGGAGTTCTTGAGCGATGTCACGTCTATCTGGAAACATTACCTTCACTCCATGTCATCCTGAGCTTGTCGAAGGATCGGTTTGCAAGCTTTCAGAGTATTTACGTTTACTTCAACGCTGAAAGGCGGTTTCAAGCCGCTCAACCTTCCTCAAGACTCCCTCTTTGCAGGTGGTATCTGAATGCAGCCGCATCTTGAGGTCGCGCGACAGGACGCTTCCCAATCAAAAAACCGATTCGTCGTTGAGTTGATTCAGGGCGAGAAGGACTTTCTTCAGGCGGCGGGCCAGGTCGAGTTCCTCAAGGATCGATTGCTTGCGTTTGACGTCCTCGATGAAGCTGTAGGTGATGATGTCGGCCATGGCTTCGTAATCTTCAAGCTCGTTGAGGAATTTGATGATGGCGTCATTGTCGAGTTGATCGGTGGAGTGGAGCTTGTTGATTTTGGCGACAACCTTGGCGGCGAGTTTTTCGACCTCTTTGCCGTCGTTGTCCTGAGTGTGCAAAACCTCGATGCGACCGACGTAATAGGGGTCTTTCTGAACGAAATCGGTGAAGCGGACGCGGGAAACACCCTGAAGGATGAGGTTGGAAGTGCCGTCCGGGCGGTCGACGCAGGCGCGGATCAGACCGATGCCGCCGATGCTGCGCGGACGGGTGTGCGCGCCGGGCATGGCAATGGCAAACATGCGTTGTTCGTTGAGGGACTTCTTGAGCATCGAGCGGTAGCGCGGCTCAAAAATGTAGAGCGGCAACAACGCCTGGGGGAACAGGATCGCGTTCGGAAGGGTCATGATCGGTATCTGTTCCGGGATTTTCATAGGTTGATTTCCTTCTACTACTAACTTAAGCAGGCTTCGTGCCGGAAGCAACAGGCCGCCGCAGATTTATCAGGCCGTAACAGATCTGTTATTTTTGCCACAATTGGCCGGGTTCGATCTTGACAACCTGCTCATCGATTTCCACCCAGAGGGGTTGGCTGCTGCGGTTGAGCACCAGCGAGCCATCGACCGAGACGCGCGTCTGACGGAGCGCTTCGACGTAGTCGTAAATCTCGATATTGGTGGCGAACCAGAATTGATCCCCGTACGGTTTGATCTGGTTGGCGAAGTCCTCGATGAGCTCCCAGTTATTCTGGCGGGCGAATTCGAAGCTGTGGCCCCAAACGTAAAAGACCGCGAGGCGATTCCAGTTGTTGTGGGCGATAAATTCCTCGGTCTTGGCCTTCAGATTGTGGCTGTGATGACAGGTGGGGTGCCAACGGAGCCAGTTGTCGGGAAGGTTGAAATTTCCGTGGGATTCGCAGGTGCGGGAGTATTCGATTCCGAGGGCGGGCAGCCGGGAAAGGATCGCGCTGTTGTAGGAGCCGAACGGATAGGACATGCCGCGAACGGGATACCCGGCGGCGGTTTCAAGGGCGCGGCGGTCTTCGAGGATTTCGTAGGCGAGCTGTTCGGGCGGGAGAATTTCCAGATGCGGATGGTGAACCGCGTGAGAGGAGACCTCATGTCCGCGGAGGGCGACCTTCAAGTCTTCCGCCTTGAGATAATTCGGTTTGCCGAGATTGGCGGAATTGATGTGAAAGGTTCCCTTGAGACTGGCCTTGTTGAAGATTTCGGCCAGACGCAGGTCGTAGATTTGTCCGTCGTCGTAACTGAGTGTGACGGCTTTTTGTTTGCCACCGGGAAAACGGTTAAGGAGAACGCGAGTCATGAAACGACATTGCAACTTCACGGCCCGGCGTCAAGCGGGTTGCGTGTACGCGAAGAGATGGTTACGCGAAGCGGCGGAGGAAGTTCGGTTTCTGCGTTAGCGTAGCGTGGGTGCAGCGGCGATTACTCCCGTCAGCCTTATACTGGATGCCACGTCATGTAGCCTGCACTCGGTTACGCGAAGCGGCGGAGGAAGTTCAGTTCCTGCGTTAGCGTAGCGTGGGTGTAGGGGCGATTGCCCCTGCCTAGAGTTTGATCGGCTTGGCGTTTTCGGGAATGACGATTTCCTTGCCGATGTGGGCGTTCTGGAGCGATTTCTCCAGCGCGGCGCAACGGTCGGGTTCGCCGTGGACGAGGAAAACCTTGGCGTGATGTTTGGCGGTGGCGGCGGCGTAGGCGACCAGTTCAGGATCGTCGGCGTGACCGCTGAAGGCGTTGATCTGGGCGACTTCGGCGTTGACGGTGACTTCTTCGCCGAAGACCTTCACGATTTTTTCGCCTGCGAGAATGCGGTGGCCGAGCGTGGCTTCGGCGCAATGGCCGACAAAGAGGATCGTGTTTTGTTCGTATGGCAGGCTGTTGCGCAGATGGTGGAGAATGCGCCCGGCTTCGCACATGCCGGAAGCCGAGATGATGATGCACGGCTCGGTGCGGTCGTTGAGCTTCATCGAATCGTAGACTTCGCGGATGTAGGTGATGTCTTCCCAGCCAAATGGATTGTGTTTGGTCTGGAGGAATTCGTAGACGGTGTCATTGAAGCATTCCGGGTGGAGGCGGAAGACTTCGGTTGCGTTGACCGCCATCGGGCTGTCGACAAAGATAGGCAGTTGCGGAAAGAGATTTTCTTCGCGCATCATGTGGAGGATGTAGACGAGATGTTGGGCGCGACCGACGGCGAAGGACGGGATGATGAGCTTGCCCTTCTTTTCGAGCGTGCGGTTGATGACCTTGTTGAGTTCTTCCTTGGCGGTGTCGACGTCCTCGTGTTTCTGACCGCCGTAGGTGCTTTCCATCAGGAGATAATCGACGTTGTCGACGATTTCCGGATCGCGCAGAATGTCGTTTTTGCCGCGGCCCAGGTCGCCGGAGAACAGGAGTCGGAACTTGCGGTAGCCTTCCTGAATGTCGAGCAGGATTTGCGAGGAGCCGAGGATGTGGCCGGCGTCGAAGAAGGTTGCCATGACACCGTCGCAGACGGGGAATTTGCGGTGATAGTCGAGCGTGACGAAATTGCGGATCGCTTTTTCCGCTGCGACGCCGTTATAGAGTGGTTCAACCGGGGCGAGTCCCTGCCGGGCGCGTTTTTTATTCACGAATACCGCATCGCTGGCCTGCACCTTGGCGCTGTCCTGCAACATGAGAGCCGAGAGGTCGCGCGTGGCTGAAGTACAGTAGATGTTGCCTTCGAATCCCTGCTGGCAGAGGTTCGGCAGGTTGCCCGAGTGATCGATGTGGGCGTGGGAAAGAAGGACGGCGTCGATGCTTTTCGGGTCGAAAGGGAAATGGCGGTTGCGGTTGAAGGAGGCTTCGCGTTTGCCTTCGAGCAGACCGCAATCGAGGAGGATGCGGTGGCCGTTGACTTCGATGAGGTGTTGGGAACCGGTGGTGGTTTGGGCGGCGCCGAGGGAGGTGAGTTGCATAGAGGTAAAACTTTGTGACGCAGGCTTTGAGTCGTCAGGTTACTTAACTAAAGTTTCGGACGTTTAGCTTCAAACTGAAAGGCTAAAATTTGAAATATTACCCAATCTCTGGCTATTGGCGCGGGAAGCGTTTTTCGATGTCGCTGAGAAATTCGCGTGGCAGGGAAACTTCGTCGGGCCAACCGCGTTGGTAGCCTTCGCCGGGCAGCTTGGTCGTCGCGTCGAATCCGATGTGCGAACCGATATTGGGCAATGTCGGCGCGTGGTCGAGGCTGTCGCAAGGGCCCTTGGTGAAAAGGCTATCGCGTTGCGGATCGATGTTGGCGCAGAGATGAAAGAGGACTTCGCTGGTGTTGTGGACATCGACGTGTTCATCGACCACGACAACGATCTTGGTGAACATCATCTGGCCCATGCCCCAGAGGCCGTGCATGATTTTGTACGCCTGATAGGGATATTGTTTTTTGATGCTGACGAAGACGAGATTGTGAAAGACGCCCTCGGCCGGGAGCGCGAGGTCGACGATTTCCGGAAAGTTCATCCGGAATACCGGCAGAAATATTTTAACGCTGGCCGTGCCGAGATAAAAGTCTTCCATCGGCGGCTTGCCCACGATGGTGGCCGGGTAGATGGCGTCCTTGCGGTGGGTGATCGCGGTCAGATGAAAGACCGGGTAGTTGTCGACCGGGGTGTAGAAACCGGTGTGGTCGCCGAACGGTCCTTCCGCGCGGAGCGGTTCGGACGGATCGACGTAACCTTCGAGGACGAAATCGGAATTGGCCGGAATTTCGAGGTCGTTGGTTTCGCATTTGACGAGCGGCACCGATTTCTTGCGCAGGAATCCGCCGAGCATCACTTCGTCCAATCCGTCGGGCAGGGGAGCCGTGGCGGCAAAGGTCATGACCGGATCACCTCCGAGGCAGACGGTGACGGGCATGCGTTTACCGGTTTCGTAATAACGTTTTCCGTGGCGAGCGGCGACTTTGTGAATCTGCCAGTGCATGCCGGTCGATTGGCCGTCGTAAATTTGCATGCGGTACATGCCGACGTTGCGGATGCCGGTGTCGGGATCCTGTGTGTAGACGTTGGGCAGGGTGACGAACGGCCCGCCGTCCTTCGGCCAGCACTTGAGAATCGGGAGCGAGCGCAGGTCGAACGTTGGCGTTTCGCCTTGATCGAAGCGGATGATGACGTCCTTGCACGGGCCGGATTTCACTTTGGCTGGTCGGGCATGAATGACGTCGATGCCCTGCTTGAGCAATTCCCACGCTTCGGCGGCGGAACGCGGCGGCTTGGCTTTCATCAGGAAGGAGAGTTGATCGGCGACCTGATCGACCGATTCGACGTTGAGCGAGATGGCCATGCGCCGGGCCGAGCCGAAGGCGTTGATGAGGACGGGAAACAGGGAGACGGAGCCGTTGGCGAGAACGGGTTTTTCGATGAGCAACGCCTTGCCGCCGCCGGGAGCTTTCATTTCGCGGTCGGCGAGGGCGGTGATTTCGAGGTCGATTTTCACCGGGGAAGCGATGCGGACGAGTTCATTCTCCGCTTCGAGCTTGGA
Organism: Methylacidiphilaceae bacterium UBA1321; assembly: GCA_002306945.1. GTDB lineage: Bacteria > Verrucomicrobiota > Verrucomicrobiia > Methylacidiphilales > UBA1321 > UBA1321. The sequence continues at coordinate 8,607 of DBTH01000239.1, forward strand.
TACGAATTCGGCCAGGGAGGAATAAGCCATGATCCCGTATTAGACGAAAAACCGGAATTAGACAATGGGTGAAGTGGCCGGTTTGCGGGCTTGCGGCGGGATTGAAAAAAACAGTTTATAATCGCGCTTCCTTTGCCATGCTTGCGTCAATGTCTCCGACTCTCTCCAATGCCTTGTCGCGCCGTGTCCGGCTGTGGCTTGCGGCGGACGGGGAAGAGTCGTGGAATGCGGTGGCGCATCTCTGGTTGCGGCGGCAGGCGGCAACGGCGTGGCATGACCGGAGATTGACCATCGTTCTGGTTCCGAGCCGCGCGCACGGATTTTATCTGCACCAGCGTATTGTGGAAAACGGAATCAATCTGGCGGCGATTCACTTCTGGACGCCTGCCGACGCGCGATCAAATCTCCTCAAACTTTATCCCGGTCTGGCTCCCACGCCCTCGCGCGAAGCGTTACAGGTGTTGGCCGCGCTGGCCGCGCAGGAAGTCGGCGGGAGCGATCCCGCCAACCGGACGGCGGCAGCGGTGCTGGCAGACCCGGAATCGTTTTTGCGCACGGTCGATCAACTTGCAAGCGCCGGTTGGGATCTGGCGGAAATCGCCGACGCGCCATTGGCGGCGGTGGTGCGGCAGTGGCGTGAACGGCTTCGCTTGAGTGGTTTTCAGACGGTGCAGGAAATCGACCGCGCTCTGATCGGGGAAACGCGAAATCAGTCACCGTCATTGGCGCGGCTGTTGGTGACCGGATTTGACGGCGCGGACTGGGCGCAAAGCGATTTGATTCAGGCGGTGATCGAAGCGTCGGAGGAGACCGACTTCGTTCTCACCGCGCCGCGTCTCGGCTGGGAGGATGTCGAACAGGCGTGGATTGGAACCTGGGAGGAAAAACTCGGCGCTGCGCAACCGGCGGCAGCATTGCTTGGAGACAAAAACGTTGCGGAGGCACCCGAACGCCCCCAGCCGTACCAACCGTTGCAAACGGCACTGCATTCGCGGGAGAAGAAATTCACCGGCAGGATTCCGCCCATGGTTTTTCATCTGGGACGCAATATTCGATCCGAGGCGCGCGCGATTTTTTCGACGGCGCTTCAATTTCTCCGGCAGCCCGGTTGCTCGCGGCTGGGAATTGTCTTCCCCGGCGTTGGGCCGCTGGCGCGCGAAACGGCGGCGTTGTTCGACCGGGCGGGAATCCCCTGCAACGATGCCTTCGGGTTCACGCAACCGGGACCGTTCGAACGCGAGGATTGGCGCGCGTGGTTTGAGTTTCAGCAAATGCCGACTCTGGCCCGTTTTTTGGCGCTGCTGGAATTTGTTTCCGTGGATGCGGTCTTTGGCTCCGATGGCGATCCGGCGATGCGTGGCGTCACTCGCCAGCAGGTTGAATCGGCCCTGCGCGAGGCTTTCAAGGACGTATTGCTCGACGATCTCACTATTATTCAGGAGTGTCTGAAGCGTTCGATCCGGTCGCGGGAACGCGCTACGGTGGCGTGGATCGGGGCATTGTCTCCCTTGCCGGAACGGGCCGCCTGGAACGAGTTCATCGCGGCAGTGACCGATGCACTCCGGCGTCTGGGTTGGGAAGAGCGGGCGGATCGCATTGTGTTGAACGCGCGGAATGTTTCCTTTTTGTCCGACACGACAGTTCCCCGCGCCGTCTTTCTGCGCTGGCTGGAAGAGGTCGCCGTGTCGACTCAGAAGGGACGCCACGCGGAAAGTAATCACCGTTACAGCCGGGTGCATCTGACGAATTATGCCGAAGCGGCCAAGCAGAATTGGTCGCATCTCATTCTGACCAGCCTGACCGAAGGCGTTTGGCCGCCGCAAGCGGGCGATGCCGGTTTTCTCAGCGGGAGCGAAGTGGTGCGGTTGAACCGCTCTCTGCGCAAGCTTAATGTCGAAGCCCTCGGAGAGGGGAGTCAGGGCGAAGGGCATGTGCGTTTGGAGGAAGGAAAAGGACTTTGTCTCGGTCCGCACGAGCGGCGGCAATTGGCCGAGAGTCTTGCCCTCGCCATGTTGGAGCACGTGAGCGACCTGCTTGCCCTGACCGCGCGGCTCGGTGAGGAGCGGTCGTCGGGAATGTTGTTGGCACCGAATGAATTTATCTCCCGCTTGTACGAATTGGCGGCGGGGAGGATTTTGAATGACGAGGAATGCGAACGGCTTTGCGCGGCGAGTGAAAAGGAAGCCGACCGCGTTTGCGCGGCGGTCTTTCCAGTTTCTACGGGGGGCAGTTCTGCCAGCGAAGCGACCCGCCGTGCCTACAATGCGCGACGTGAGGAGACTGCCGCGTTTGGCGAATACGAATTTTCCCTGCGCGCGCCTATTCCGGACTGGACGCCGTCGCTCTCCTGCGGCGAATGGGAATCGGCTCTGCGCACTCCAGCGGCGTTGTGGATGAAAAAGTATTTGAACGTAAAAGCAACCCGGGAGATGGATGCGGAATCGTATTTCAACGAAGTGAAGGGAACCTGGACGCACCAGCTTCTTTCTTCGGCGGGGATCGCCCGTAGCAAGCGCTTTCAACCCTGGCTGACGCCGGAGCAGTTGCTTGCCGCGCAGGAATCGGCGGCGGGAAAGTTGCGCAGTGAGACGGAATCGCTCCTGCGCCAATGCGGCCGGGCCCTGCCGGTCTGGTGGTTGTCGCTGTGGAATGAAGCGCGCTTTCAGGCCAGGGAGTTGCTTTCTATTTTGAAACCGGGAGCGGAGTGGACTCATTTTTCGGTCGAGTATGTCCTGTCGAAAACGGAGTGTGATTTCAGCGCTGACGAACTTCCGGCACTGAAACTCGACGGGCGTATCGATCTGCTTTTCGCGCGTGAAATGGAAAAGGGCGACGGCACGTTGCCCGACGATTTGTGGGTGGTGGATTTCAAAACGGGCCGTCAGGCCAAGGCGTTGAGTGCTTCGGAAATGCTCCGGGGTAACGGCGTGCAACTGGCCCTGTACGCGCTGGCGTTGCGGCAATTGGGCGTTGCCGCGGTTCAGGCCAGTCTCGCCAAGCCGGGCGAAATCATGCGTCAACCGATGGATCTCGCCGCCATCGACGAACTTCGCGAATTGTGGCTCGAATTGCAGCGGATGCAGGACTCGGGAATTTTCGGCGTGCACGGGGAATTGCGCTCGGAATATCGCCGCGCGGCGGATTATCCGCTGGCGACATTGCCGGTCGATCCCGACAGTCTTGAGGAAAAATGGAAGCGAACCCATCCCGCATGGAGCGAGGTCGTATGAGCGAAGATCGCACCATCTCCCATCCTCCTCTGCCGGATCAGACCGAACGCGATCGTTTCATCCGCAATATCGAGAGCAACTTCGGCGTCGTCGCCCCGGCCGGTGTTGGCAAGACGCATTCCATCGTTTCTCGCATCGCAACGCTCGCGCAGGAGTCGGATGCCGTTGAAAAACTTTCCACCCTCGTTGTTGTCACTTATACCAACCGTGCTGCGCAGGAAATGCAACGCCGCGCCCGCGCCGCTATTCTGGCCGAAGCGCCGAGCATTGAAGTTTTAAGCGCATTCAACCGGGCGTTTTTTGGAACGATTCACAGCTTCTGCCTGCGCTTGCTTCAATCGTACGGCCACCGCATCGGAGTTTCGGGACACGCGCAATTGCTGGAGGACGACACCGAGTTGTGGTCGCGTTTCGCGCAGACATTGAGTGCGCAATCTTCCTTGTGGCAGGAACCGTTCGTTCAGACGCTACTTCGTCACGTACCGGTTCCGGCGATTTTTGACCTGACCCGGCAGATCGATCCCCGGATGCCGCAGATCGAAGTGGTTGGCGATTGCCTGGAAATTAATCCTTCGGCCGTGTTCGAGTTTTCAACCAATCATAAACAGGCGGCCAAGAAAATCGCGCAGGATCAGGAATCGCTTCGCCGCTGGATCGGGGGATGGAAAGCAGGGAGCGACTTCCTGCCGCTGCTCAAGCCGACTTCCCAATCGAAACCGTTTTGCGAAGTCTGGAATCTGGCCATGGAACCGCTCCGCGACTGGCTGGGACATGCGGCGTTGCGCGTGGCAATCGAGCTTTCACGCGAATACCAGAATTACCGCGCGGCGGCGGGCTACCTGACGTTTCAGGATCAGATCTCGCTGGCGGCGGAATTGTTCTCCCAGAAGTCGGCGGCGCAACAGATCCGGCGGGAGAACTATCGCATCATTCTCGACGAAGCGCAGGACACCGACCCGGCACAATTCTTCGTCCTTTTCGAATCGGCGAAAGACCCCGACCAGCCGGGTGATTTGCCCCGACCCGGTCATTTCGCGATGGTGGGCGATCATCAACAGTCGATCTATGGACGCCGCGCCGACCTCGCCACGTATCAACGTATCCAGCGCGATTTGACGGCGGCGGGAACAGGCGAGGAAGCACGGTTTACCGTGACGTTTCGTTGCGCGGAACGGGTGGTCGATTTCGTGAATGAAACTTTCCCGAAGATTTTTTCCGGCGAAGACGGCCAGGTGGAATTTGTTCCGTTGCGCGCGAAACCGGAAGCTCCGATGGGCCAGGTTGTGCGTTGGCCCGTAGAGGTCAAGCCGGGCGATCTCCAGCGCGACGACAACCGGAAGGTGTCCGAGTTGGAACGCACCCGCATCGAGGCGCGTCAATTGGCCGAATATATCCGGCAGACGGGACTCGACGGACTGCGCGCGCGGGAATGGGGACAGGTGGCGATCCTGTGTCCGCGCAAACGCTGGTTCGCGCCGCTAGTGAGCGCGTTGAAGGCGGCGGGGCTGAATTGCCAGTTGCACTCGATGCGCGAGATTGCGGGCGATAGTCCCGTCTACGCGTGGTTCGCGGCGCTGCTGCGCGTGATGACGCATCCGAACGACGGTTATGAAATCGTCGGCGTGTTGCGGGAAATCTTCGGCCTGTCCGATCATCAACTGGCCGAGTTCGCCCACGGCTGCGAAGGCGTTTTTCAGATTGAGCGACCGATGATGGAAAATCATCCGGTGGCCGAATCTCTGACGATGTTGTCGGCCTTGCGCCAATCGCTCACGACGTTGCCGCTGCGCGATGCGGTGCGGAAGGTCGTAGAGGAAACGCAATTGCGAGAGCGGCTGAAGTCGTTGCCACTGGAAATGACGTTGGAGGAAATCGATTCCGAATTGGACGATCTGTTGGTGGGTGCGGCAAAGGCCGAGACCGAGGATCTTTATTTGCGGGACTACTCGGCACAGATCGAGGATGGATTTTACCGCGAACGCGAGAGCGATGTGACGCGTCGCGATGCGATCCAGATCATGACCTGCCAGAAGGCGAAAGGGTTGGAATGGGACGCGGTGATCGTACCGTTTTTCTTCCGCCGGATTCGCGCGGGAAATTCGCATTATCCATTTTGCACGCACAAGCCCGGCACGAACGAAACGGAGATTTTTCTCAGCGCGGACGATGCCGACGAAGATGTCAAGGATCGCACGAAGACGATCCAGCGACAGGAACTTGAACGGTTGCTCTACGTGACGTGCACCCGCGCGCGGCAGACGTTGTTGCTGGCCGATGACCGGGCGTTGTTCGACGACAAGGCGGATGATTATTCGGCGACAAGTTTCGGGAATCTGCTGGTTCGCTACGAGGAGACCAACGAGAAGGCCTGGCAGGCGCTGCATGACGAATTGCACGCGGAGCAGGGAGCGAAAGCGGCGCACAAGGAAGCCCAGGGCGAATTGTTGTTTTCCTTCGGCGGCGAAACTGGTGAAGCCATAAAATTTGATTTGGAGGGAGTCAAGACACTCGCTCTCGATTTCCCCCGTCGCGTGACGCCACATGCGTTGGCGACTCATCCTGCTCCCGGAGAACCGGAGGTGCGCGCCGAACGGGAAACGGATCGGCCTGAACTCGATTTGCCGACGCCCGCGACGATTTACGGCACATGGTGGCACGCGCTGATGGAGGCGTTGCCGTGGAACGATCCGCTGGAGCGCTGGGACGAAGTTTTCGAGAGGTTGCTGCCGGATTCCATCGACAGCGAACGTTCCCGCCGGGAATGGGAGTTATTCAAACACTCCACGTTTGCGCCGATGTTAAATCAACCAGGCTGGATTTTTCAGGCGGAAATGCCATTCCTCTGGCGTGCGAACGAAAAGCAGATTGTCGAGGGTGTGATGGATCTCGCGGTTTTTAATCCGGACAAGGACGAATGGCTGGTGATCGACTGGAAAACGAACCGGCTCGGAGAACGCGGTATGACGGAACTCGTTGAAATCTATCACGCGCAGGTGGAGGCGTATTTGAAGGCGCTCAACGAGCTTTTCAAAAAAACGGTACGCGGGATTCTTTATTCGACAACGCTCGGCCAATGGGCGGAAGTGTCGTTGCCCAAAGAATGAGTAGGGAAAAGTACGAGGTTCTAGGTTCCAGGTTCCAGGTACTAAGTTTTGGCTGCCAAAGTTCCGTTTGTGATTTTCTGAGTTCTTGATAAGCCTTTTGTCGTCGCGCCAATGGTCAGGGGACATACTCGAAGAGTTTGCAATCCTTGTCGACGGCGCGGAGCCGGAAGCGGGTGGGAATGGCGAAGCCCCCGTCGAGTCGTTCGACTACGGTTTCTTCCAGAAATTTCTGTGAAGCGGTGCGGGGATCGTTTTTCTTGTCTGTGCTGGCGGGATGAGTGGGTAGACCGAGAATCTGGCGTGAGTTGAGTAATGTGCGTTCCGGGATGTAGACGATCACCCAGCGGACTTTGCGGTGTTGGAGGATTTCATCGGCCTCAATCCATGAAGTCGTCGTGAAGAACCGCGCGGTGTCGACTATGCCGGAGATCGTCATGTGGCTGCTGCCGGCAAGAATCGGCTGGCCTGAATAATAGAGCAGCGCGGGCGAGAGCCACCATGGGGCGAGAAGTCCCTGATTTTCACTCGTGGAATTTTTCGCCGCCTCACGGATGGCCAGACCGATATGGCGGAGTTGAGGAGTGGGTGTGGGCTCCTTTTCGTCGATGGCGTTCATGTCGTGGCCGATGCTGTAGAGGACGCCGATGATGAGAATGGAGAGAAGAAGACGGCGCAGCCAGACGATGGTTTCGCGTGCGTACCAGCCGGACAAGAGAAGAAGTTGGGCGAAAGCGGCGAAGTAAAGCCAGCGCGATTGGAAAAACGCGGCGGCGCTGAGCGCGGCACAGAATATAACGACAAACCAGTCTTCCTTGCGACTCTTGCCGCAAAGGAGGTAGCGGACGATGAAAAGCGGTAGAAGCCAGAGCCCGAAGGTGAAGTAGACAGTGATGCCGAACGCGTCGGTGCTGCGAAGTTCGCCAATCGTTCCAAGCCAGCGGGTGAGATAGGAATCAAGCTCGGCGGGAGGCCGGTGCAGGTGGAAGCCTTCGACGGCAAACGAGACGAGGAGAATCGAAATGGCTCCAGCGAGAAAAGGGAGTTGCTCGCGTCGGCGGACGATGAGGTTGAAGACGATCAACGCAACGAGGAGAATGAGCGGTTCGTAGAAGGTATCCCACAGGGCCAGTCCCCAGAGAATTCCGGCGAAGAGAGCGGGCTTGTTTGTGTTGGCCCAGATGACGGAGAGTTTTTGGAGCGGCGTTGCGGTGGCTGCCGGAAGTTTTTTAAGACGCTGCTTGTCGGCCTTTTCCCATTCGGGTTCGTGCCAGCGCCAGAGTTCGAGACAGAAGGCGGCAGCGATCAGAGCCAGCGTCAGACTTTGATGGTCGGGCCGGGCGAAGGGCGTGGCCCAGATCATGCCGGGCAGGCAGGCCGCGCCGAAAAGCAGCAGGGCTTGAGAGCGGAGTGGAAGTCCCTTGCCCCACCAGAAGAGGAAAAGAGTGAGAGCCACGTAGAGCGCGGGCGAGACCAGTGCCCCGGCCCAGTCGAGCGGATGGGAGAAGAAAATTTTGGCGGGCAGGTAGAGCGAGAGGATGAGGTAATCGAATGGCGCGGTGGTTGTCGGGAAAATGCCGATGGGGTAGTTCTCCTGGGGATGAAAACGCTGGATGAGGCCCTGGCCGTCGAGGATGCGTTGGACGCGGGCCAGCCGGGCGTAGGCGTCAGCTTCGACCTGGTAGACGACGGCGTGAAGTTGTCCCTGGGAATCTTTTTCGGCGTCGAGCCAGTCGGAGGCGTAGTAGTCGCGCAGGTAGAGGCCGAGGAGCAGACTGGTGAAGAGGAAAATCCAGGGGAGTGCGCGTCGCATGGGGTGTTTTTTTGAAACTAAAAGTACGCCGCCGAATTGCAAGAAAGGCTTATCAGGAACTCAGGAATTCAAGGAAGGGAAAACGGGAAAGGCTATTAGACGGAATTAACGGAATTTACAGAATGGGATATGTCTTTCGGAAAAAAAGAAAAAGCCGGAGACGCGCAGTGCGATCTCCGGCTTATTTTGTGACGGGAAAATCAATTGTAAGTTTTGGTGAACTTCTTTTTGTTCTCGTGTTCTTCGGGGGCGCTTGGGGTGATGGGGCCGTTGGCGGCCGGTGCAGGTTGGGAGGGGTGTTGCGGCTGCGGCTCGGGTTGATGAGTGGGTTGCGGCTCGGGTTCTTCCTCGAATTCGGGTTCGACGGGTTGTTGAGCGGTATGGCGGGGCATCATGCTGGCGGGAGTGCCGCCGCTGGCCTGGACGAAGGCGAGGCGGACGCGGGAGAGGGCTTGTTCGAGGATGTTGGCTTCCTGTTCGCTGAGGTTGCCGCGGGTTTTTTCCTGAATCATTTCGAGTTGGTCGATGAGCATGCGACCGCCTTCGAGGTTCGGCGGCATGGTATCGCCTTCGGGAGTGGGATTGCCCAGTACAAAGAGAATTTGCTGGGCTTGCATGATGATGAATTGTACGAAACGCTGGGCCATTTCGGTGGCGTTGGCGGTGTTTTTCTGGACTTCGGCCATGGGGAATTCCTTTGTCTTGGTTTATCTGAAAATTAGCAGATGCAGGTTAAGTCGAAAGTTAAAACTTCAATTTTTACCACGGGCCAGGCGCGGATTATTGCGGGCTGACCGTGGCGATGACGCAACCGGGAACGGTGAAATACTTTTTGGCGGCGGCGTTGATTTCGTCGAGGGAAAGGTTTTTCAGGCGCTGCTGGCGTTTGGCGTTGTAATCGTAGCCGAGGCCGAACATTTCGTCGAGGGCGGCACCGTAGATGACGTGCGAGGGATTTTGCGCTTCGATTTTTTCCTGACTGAGCATTTTCGAGCGGGCGCGGTTGAGTTCGGTTTCGGTCAGGCCGGATTGGGCGATGACGGCGATTTCCTTGAGCAGCGCTTCTTCGATGAGCGCGCGTTTCTTCGGATCGGTGCCGACGTAGAAGAAGAAGTAGCCGCCAGCCAGGGCGAGATATTGGGAGGCGCCGACGAAGTAGGCGAGGCCGAGTTCTTCGCGGATCTTGATGAAGAGGCGGGAGCCGAGATCGGAGAGGGCTTCCTCAATGACGCTGAGAAGGAGTAAATCGGGATGGGTCAACGGCGCGGTGGGGAAGGCGATCTGGATGACGGCTTGTTCTTTTTCGACGATTTTTTCGACGCGCACCGGTTCGGTCAGGAGACGGTAGGGGGAAGGAATGGAGGAAAGGGCGGCGCTAGCAGCGGGAAGTTGGCCGAGGGTATCGCGGGTGGTTTGTTCGAAGGCGGAGGAATCGACCGGCCCGGCGACGGTGAGAATGAGGGACTGGTTGAGAAGGTGGGCGCGGCTGTAGCGTTCGATGTCGGCCAGGGTGATGGTCTGGACGCTGTTCTCGGTGCCGAGGGTGGGATTGGCGTAGGGATGGCCGGGGTAGAGTGTCTCGCGAACGAGATTGCGCACGAGCGCCATGGGGTGATCGTTTTCGTTTTTGATGTTGGCCAGTTGCTTGCGCTTCTCGGTCTGGAGTTCGTTTTCGCTGAAGGCGGGTTCGGTGAGGATTTCGAGAAGAATTTCGGTGCCGCGTTTCCAGTCTTGCGAGAGAAGCTCGATGCCGATCATGGCGCTGTTGTTGCCGGAATCGGAGGAGAGGGAGCCGCCGAGGGCTTCGACGTCGAGGGCGAGTTGTTCGGCGGTGCGGCGGCGTGTGCCTTTGGTGAGAAGCTGGGCGGCGAGGCGGTTGATCCCCGCGAGTCCCTTCGGTTCGTGGAGCAGACCGCCTTTTCCGAGGGCGGTGCGCAGGGCGACGAGGGGAAGAGTGTCGGTTGCGAGAGACAGACCGTGAATGTTGTGGCCGAGTGAAAGCGGTTTGACGGCGGGAGGCTGCGGTGTGATCGGCGAGGTGGCCACAGTGCTGGAAGAGGCGGTGGCGGGAGCGATCTCGACGAGGGTGCGGGTCTGGTCGAGGAGATATTCGCGGGCGACGCGGGTGACGTCTTCGGGTGTGACGGTCTGGAGTCGTTCGAGGTAATGCGCGCTGAAGAGGGGATCGCGATTGGCGAGCCAGCCGCGGCCCAGGCTTGCGGCCTTGCCCGACATGGTCTTCATCGAATGAAGCTGTTGAAGGAGGCTCAGGCGGCGGGCGCGATCGATTTCGTTATGGCTCGGAGTTTCCGCTTTGATCTGTTCCAACTGGCGGTGAATTTCCTCAAGGAGCGCGGCGTGCTTGCCTGGAGCGTAACGGGCTTCGATGCCCCAGAGACCGGTTTGAATCGGAGCGAAGGTGAAGGCCTCGATGTCCTCGGCGAGGCCGGATTTTTCCACGCAGGAGAGATTGAGGCGCGAACTGCGGCCGTTGCCGATGAGGATCGAGAGGACGTCGAGGGCCGGGATGTCTTCGTGGTTGAGGCCGGGGATGGCGAAGGTGACGGCAAGGCGGGAGAGTTCGGTGGGGAAAGGCAGAAAGGCGGTGCGGGGGGCTTGTTGCGCCGGTTCGTTGGGAACGTAGACGTCTTCGAGCCGGTGGCGCGGGACATGACTACAGAGTTTTTCGGCTTCGGCGAAGACTTCTTCCGCGGTCACCGCGCCGCAGACGATGAGGGTCAGGTTTTGAACGGTGTAACGTTCGTGGTAGTAGGAGAGCAGATCGTCGCGGGTGATCTGGTTGTAGAGGTCGAGCAGGCCGATGACGGGGAAGCGGTAGGGGTGCTTCGTGTAGGCGGTGCGGAACAATAGGCGACCGAGTTCGCGGTCGGGATTGTCCTGGCCCATGGCGAATTCGCGCCGGATGACTTCCTGTTCCTTGTCGAACTCGTCGGCAGGGAGGGTGGAGTGGAGCATCGAATCGCTGAGAATTTCGAGGGCCGAACGCCAGCCTTCGGCGGGAAGATCGACGTGGTAGACGGTGCGGTCGAAGGAGGTGTAGGCGTTGAGGTGGCCGCCCAGGTCGTGGATTTGCTGCGCCATGGCAGAATTGCCACGGGTGGGCGTGCCCTTGAACATCATGTGTTCGAGGAAGTGGGAGATGCCGCTGCCGAGGAAACGGTTTTCGTGGATGCTGCCGGTGGCGACCCAATACTGGATTGAAACAACGGGTGCGGAGAAATCGCTTTGAACGACCAGATTCAGGCCGTTTTCGAGTTCGTGGGTGCGGATGGAGGCCGGGGGCAGGGTGGTGATGGCGGCGTTGGCTGACGGAGTCAACCCTTCGTTTGCGATGCCCACAAGCTTCAGAGGGTGGTAGTCCCCGTCGAGGAGTGTTTGTTGTTGCCGGGGCGCTTTTTAGCTGTCGTGCTGCGGCGGGTTTTGCCCGCAGGAGCGTTGTCGCGGCGCGGTTCGAAGGGCTTCACGAAAGCATCATCGAAATTGAAGCCGTTCTTGAAGTCGTTCTGGGAATCGGTGTCGGTCTTGCCGAGGACGCCGCTGCTGACGAGATTGAAAACGATGCGACCGAAGTCTTCGCAGGATTTGACGCCCCACATATTGAGCAACATTTTGCTCATGGGGCCGTATTCCTTGAGGGCGTAGTCGCGCAGGCCGTTGAGGAGTTCCTGACCGCTGACATGGCGGTTGCCGTTCTGGCCGTGGCGCTTGAGAGACTTGAGGGTATGATCGAGCCCCTCACGAACGAAGGAATAAACTTCCGGATCGTACAGGGAGTCTTTCCTGCAAATTTCGTTGACCACATCCGAAAAGTTCAACTTCGACATACTTATTGATTCGTAATATCTGGTAAATTCTTGAGGCTTTCGGCACGCGCTGACCGCACCGAGTGAACGATGCCACCGAGAAGCAGAATCGCAAGCAGAAATGCGAGGACAGTTTGTTCTTTGGCGGTAAGGAGGGGTTTCATCCGTCTGAAGGCAGTATACCCCCTTGTCGCCATCTTGCAAAGCGATTGCGCAGAAGGATTGCCGGAGCCTATCGCCATCAAGATTGGGTTGGCTCCAGATCGTTTGTGTTAAATCTGGAAAAAAACGAAAAAACGTCGAACCGCCTTGTGGGCGATTCGACGTCGTGTGCGCTTTTCTAAAGATCCTATTATTGAGACGAATAGGTTTTCTGAAGCATTTGCTGCTGAGGACTCAATCCGCTGGCTGTGGACGGATTGGTTCCGGTGTCGCCATCGTGATCGGTATCGCCGATGGTGTTACCGGAAATGCTCACGCTGTCTCCATCGTGATCTTTGTCGGTCGAGCTCGATGCCTGAGGGGCGGCTGTCGATGTCTTGGGTGCGTGGAGATGTGTCTTGCCGGCTGGGTTGAAGGAAGCCTGGCTGAAATACGAACCGCTCCCGATGTTGTATATGGACATGTTGTTCCCTTGTGTAGTTTTGACAGCTCATTCCGAGATAAGCTGAATTAGTTTTTAATTGTATCGAATATAAAAACTAATTCATTGCAAATAAATCCAAAAGGTAATCCTCCA
>DBTH01000182.1 GCA_002306945.1 Methylacidiphilaceae bacterium UBA1321
CCACCTACCGCGCCATGCAGTTCGAAGGCCCCGGCGCTTTCGGCCTGAGCATGGACGACCGCATGACCGTGGCCAACATGGCCATCGAAGCGGGTGGCAAGAACGGCATCTTCCCCTACGACGAAAAATGCGGCGATTTCATCCGTGAACGCACCAGGGCCAACGGCACCAAGAGTGACTTTGAGCCGGTCGAACTCGACAACGACCAGAAGTTCTTCAGCGAACTGCGCGTCGACCTGTCCAAGCTCGAACCGACCGTCGCCCAGCACCCCGACCCGGGCAATCGCGCTCTGGCCAAGAATCTGGAAAAGGCCCCGCTCGACCGTGCCTATATCGGCTCCTGCACCGGTGGCAAGCTCTCCGATTTCCTCGCCTTCGCGGAAATCATCAAGGGCCACAAGGTCAAGATCGACACTTTCGGCGTCCCCTCGACCCCGGAAGTCGTCGACAGCCTCAAGGCGACGAAGTACGGAGACGAAAGCGTCTGGGATATGCTCGTTTCGGCAGGTGTTCAGATGACCGAAAACGCCTCGTGTGCGGCCTGCCTCGGCGGGCCCGTCGATACGTTCGGCCGCATGAACAAACCGCTGGCGTGTATCTCGACGACCAACCGCAATTTCCCCGGCCGCATGGGCCACAAGGAATCGCGCGTTTACCTCGCCTCGCCCTACACCGTGGCGGCTTCGGCTATCACCGGACACGTCACCGATCCGCGCCAGTTCATCTCGTGAGAAAACAGGAGCGGAGCCCGGCGAAAGAAACAGGATTTGAAGGAAGGATTGGAAAATGAGGAAAGAAAATTGGATTCGAATGACTGTTGATTTCATCCAGGCTCCGGCTCTCGTCATGGGCCTGATCGTCGCATTGTCCCTCGTGGGCTGCGCGGGCAATGGCCCCAACGGAGATATGCAGCAGTACACGCTTCAGATCACCAAGCGATCCGAGTATTTCAAGACCTCGCCCGAACAACCCACCCCGCCCGATGGCCGTCTCGACGAAGGCACCCGCGTGCGCGTGATCCAGATGTCGGGGGAATATTCCAAGATCGAAACCACCTACGGCCTGCAAGCGTGGGTCTCTTCGTTCAACATCGGCCCGATTCAGGAAAACACCTATCAGCCGACGGGCGGTTGACCGGATCTCGCGCAAGAATCTCTTAAAAACGCCCGGCCTCCCGCGCCGGGCGTTTTTGTTTTTTATGGCCATCACCATTCAACCCGCCGCACTTGCCGATCTGGAAGAAATTCTCGCCATCCAGAAGCTCGCCTTCCAGGTCGAGGCCGCGCTCTATTGCGACAACCGGATTCCGCCGCTGCTCCAAACCCTCGACGATTTGAAAACCGAGTGGGCGTCGAGACGTTTCCTCAAAGCGGTCGAATCGCCGGAGGGGCGGACTATCGGCTCCGTCCGCGCGTTTGAAAAAGAGGGTGTCGTTCACGTGGAAAAACTCGCCGTTTATCCTCAGTTCCAACGGCGCGGCATCGGCTCGCAATTATTGCGGGCAGTCGAAAAGTCGTTCCCGGACACCACGTGTTTCGAACTCTTCACCGGCCATCTCTCCATCGATAACATCCGGCTCTACGAGCGCATTGGTTACCGAAAAGTCCGCGAGCGCCAGATCAACGACCACCTGACGCTGATCTATTTGGAGAAGACTGTTTCAGTCTGAAAAAAACCGGCAAAAAGTCTCCTCCAGATTGCAATTGGCAAATGAAGCGGGACGGGTAAGAATCATACCACTATGGCACTGGATGATATTTTGCTCGATACGGAAGAGAAAATGATAAAAAGCGCCGAAGTGGTGCTCAATGAATTTGGTCGCGTGCGTACCGGCAAGGCGTCGCCGGATCTGGTCACCGGCCTGACGGTCGATGCCTACGGTTCGATGATGAAGATGCGCGAAGTCGCCGCCGTGACAACGCCCTCCCACGATCTCATCATGATCCAGCCTTGGGACGCTTCCAATGTCGATCCCATTCGCAAGGCCATCGAAGAATCCCGCATCGGCATCACGCCGCAAGTCGATGGCAAGATCATTCGTCTGCCCATCCCGCCCCTTTCTGCCGAACGCCGCCAGGAACTCGTCAAGACGGTTCACCGGCTGGCCGAAGACGGACGCGTCGCCATTCGCGGCAACCGCCGCAACGGTCTTGACGAAATCAAGAAAATCCAAAAAGCCGGTGAAATCACCGAGGATCAGCTTGCTGCTGCGGAAAAGGAAATCCAGAAACTCACCGATCAGTACGTCGGCCAAATCGAAAAGGCCGCCACCGCCAAGGAAGCCGAACTGCTCAAAGTCTGATCCGACTGCGGCGTGACGTTGCCTCCGGTTACGCTCACGCCGGAACGGGGCATTCTCTCCCGCTTCCGGCGTAGACAGGACGCGGGATCATCCCGGCCCAAGTTCGGGGTGGACTCCGTATTTCTACCGTTCATCATAAAGTTATGCATTCCTTACGCACACTGTGTTTGATGTTGCTTGCAACGATTATGGTTACGTCCCTCCCTCAAACTGGACGCGCCGCTGACGATCCCGAGAACACCCTTTATCTCGAATTGTCCTCGGGCCGCGTGGTCATCAAGTTGCGCCCCGACCTGGCTCCCAAGCATGTGGCCCGGATCAAGGAACTGGTGCGCAAGAAATTCTATGACGGCATCGTCTTTCACCGCGTGATCGACGGTTTCATGGCCCAGACCGGCGACCCGACCGGCACCGGCATGGGCGGTTCCGGCCAGAACCTCGCCGCCGAGTTCACCCAGACCGCATTCGTCCGCGGCACCCTCGGCATGGCCCGCGCGCAGGATCCCAACAGCGCCGACAGCCAGTTCTTCATCTGCTTTGCCCCCGCGCCCTTCCTCAACGGCAAATACACCGTCTTCGGCGAAGTCGTCAGCGGCATGGAATTTGTCGACAAGATCAAGAAAGGCAACGCTGCCGACAACGGTTCGGTGAGCAATCCAGACAAGATCGTCAGCCTGCGCGTGGCTGCCGACGTCGCGAAGAAATAAAGTCCTTTCCTCTTCCCCCCGGCCGCGTGGCGACATGCGGCGGGCGGAACGGGTCGTTTTGGCCAACCCCTGATGCCGAGAGAAAGACTGGCATAACGCCCCGACTCGTGTAGAAACAGAAGACCAGCACATGAAATGGATTCTGTGGATCCTTGTGGTGGGATTGGCGGTTGCGGGGTTTCTGCTACGACGGAAACTGCGCAGTACGCAGGCGGACTTGCACCGCCTCGAACATGAACGCCAGGCCCTCCAGGAGGAAAAGAAAATACTGTTCGACTTTTTGCACGATCTCGGTGAGGCCTTCACCGAGAACATCGACCGTACCCAGGTCTTGAGCGTCATAATGCGTTGCGCACGAAGGGTTTGCGACGCGCGCGGTGGTGCGATTTATCTTTGGGATCCGGAACGCAAACGCCTCAAGGCCGAAGCCATCATCGGCATTTTCCCGCCGCCCTTTCCTGTTCCCGACGCCGTTGCCGACAAGATCGCCACCCGCGAAGAGTACCTCGAAACGATGTTGCGCAACGAACCGCTCGCCCGCGAATCTGACTCCGTCATCGTCCGCGCCGCGAGAGAGAAACGCCCCGTCCTGGTCGAACTCGCCGACGGCACCGGCCTCTTTCCCGACTTCCGGGAATACGCCCTCAAGACTCACACCTACATCGCTGTCCCCCTCCAATACCGCGGCGACGACCTCGGCGTCATCGCCTTGGCCAATCGCGAGGACGGCCACTCCTTCACCACCTCCGACCTGGAAATCATCAAGTCCGTCGCCGACCAAGCCTCCTATTCCCTCCACCACGCCCAGATCTACAGTCAGCTCGCCGACAAGCGCAAGATGGATCACGACCTGAAAATGGCCCGCGAAATCCAGCGCATTCTCCTGCCCGACGAAGCACCCAAAATCGACGAGTACGAATTGGCCGCCCTCAACCTCCCCGCCCAACAGGTCAGCGGCGACTACTACGACTTCATCTCCGTATCCGAAGACGTCTGGGGCTTGGCCATAGCGGACGTTTCCGGCAAGGGCATCCCCGCCTCCCTCATCATGGCCATGTGTCGCAGCGTCCTGCGAAGCAAGGCAGAAGGGTGCAATTCCCCCGCGAAAGTCCTGAGCGCCGTCAACCGCCAGCTCTACCCCGACATCCGCGAAGACATGTTCATCACGATGGTCTACCTCACCATCAACACTAAAACGCATGAGTTGCGCCTGGCACGCGCCGGACACGAAGCGCCATTGATTTGCATGAATAATTTTGAGAATGTGGATCTTATCAATCCTCCGGGCATGGCCCTGGGGATCGACAGTGGATCGGTTTTTGACGAATTGATCCAGGATGCTATTATCACGATGCAGCCGCATGATACCGTCGTCCTTTACACCGACGGCATCAGCGAAGCCGTTGACGAACGCGGCGAGGAATTTGGCCGCGAGCACCTGAAAGAGGCCTTGCGAACGTCCGCTCCCCGAGGAGTCGACGTCCTGGTCAAAAACATTGTCGAGCGCGTGCAGCGCTTCAGCAGTGGTCAGGCCCAAAACGATGACATCACGCTGGCTGCAATACAACGTAAGGAAGTATGAATCAGGAAGCTACAGAACCAAACGCCCCGACACCCGTGCCGGCTGACACCGCCGCCGCGCCCCAACCCCAACAGCCCCCGCAGCCGCAACCGGTTCCCGATCAACCCGGCACCTCCGCCGAACCGTCCGCATCGGACAAAATCGAAATCACCGCCGCGCAGTTGAAAAAATACGAGGAAGCCGCCGCTCTCGTCGACGCCCTCAAGGATCAACTCCTGCGCACCAAGGCCGATTGGGACAACTACCGCAAACGCACCATTCGCGAAAAAGAAGAAGCCGTCAAATACGCCTCCGAGTCGGTGCTCGAAAAACTCCTCCCCATCCTCGACAGCTTCGAGATGGGACTCCAGGCCGCCCAGAAAGCCTCCGACCCCACCGCCATCGCCCACGGCATGCAACTCATCTACAGCCAATTCCAGAGCCTCTTCAAGGACCTCGGCGTTGAAACCATCGACGCCGTCGGCCAACCCTTCGACCCCCACCGCCACGAAGCCATCGGCCACCAGGAATCCCACGACCATCCCGAAGGCACCGTCAGCGGTCAGTTGCGCAGAGGCTACAAACTCAAGGATCGCCTCCTGCGTCCGGCTTCCGTTTTCGTCGCCAAAAAACCGCACCACCCGAAACCGTCGCACCCGTCCGATTCGAAACCGAACGCATAACGGCCACTCCGCCCACCCCATCCCTCCATTCCTATATGCGTTCCAGTTCCAATAACAAACGCGACTATTACGAAATCCTCGGCGTCGCCAAAGGCGCCACCCCTGAGGAAATCAAAAAAGCCTACCGCAAACTCGCTGTCAAATATCACCCCGACAAAAACCCCGGCGATAAAACCGCCGAGGATAAATTCAAGGAACTCGGCGAAGCCTACGAAGTCTTAAGCGACGAAAACAAACGCGCCGCCTATGACCGTTACGGCCACGCCGCCTTCTCCCAAGGCGGTGGCATGGGCGGAGCCGGAATGGGTGGACAAGATCCCTTCGAAATCTTCCGCGAAGTCTTCGGCTCCGGCGGCGGAGGCATCTTCGGCAGCATCTTCGAGGAAGCCTTCGGCGGTGGCGAACGTTCCCAGGGCCGCGGCGCCGACCTGCGCTACGACATGCAGATCACTTTCGAGGAAGCCGCCCGCGGTTGCGAAAAGGAAATCTCCGTCACCAAGATGGAAACCTGCGACGCCTGCTCCGGCTCCGGAGCTGCTCCCGGCTCCTCGGTCAAAACCTGCGCCACCTGCCGCGGCGCCGGCCAGGTCTACGTCACCCGCGGATTCTTCAGCGTCGCCCAAGCCTGCCCCCGTTGCCACGGCGCGGGCCAGACCATCGAGAAACCCTGCCCCACTTGCAGCGGCGCGGGCCGTTTCGAAAAAGCCAGCAAGATCAA
The DNA here is from genome assembly GCA_002306945.1 of Methylacidiphilaceae bacterium UBA1321. Taxonomy (GTDB): domain Bacteria; phylum Verrucomicrobiota; class Verrucomicrobiia; order Methylacidiphilales; family UBA1321; genus UBA1321. The sequence goes on from DBTH01000182.1 coordinate 5,972, forward strand.
AATCCGCATTCCCGCCGGAATCGAAGACGGCTCCCGCCTGCGTTCCACCGGCCAGGGCGAAGGTGGCCACCGCGGTGGCCCCGCCGGCGACCTCTACATCGTCATCCACGTCCTGCCGCACGACATCTTCGTCCGCGAAGGCAACGACCTCTATTGCGAAGTCCCCATCAGTTTCGCCAAGGCCGCCCTCGGCGGGGAAATCAAAGTCCCCACCCTCGAAGGCCAGGCCCTCGTCAAAATCCCCGCAGGCACCGCCTCCGGCAAGATATTCCGCCTCAAACAACGCGGCATCACCGCCCTCAACGGTCGCGGCATTGGCGACCTGCACGTCAAAGTTTACGTCGAAGTCCCCACGAAATTGACCCCCGAACAGCGGGCCAAACTCCAGGCCTTCGCCGATAGTTGTAACGAAGAAACCCACCCGGAAGAACAAAGCTTCTTCCGCAAAGCCAAGGAATTTTTCCGATGAAACGCTACTACTGCCCCAACCCCGAAATCGGCCGTCTCGGCCCTGAAGAATCCCACCACTGCCTCAACGTCATGCGTCAGAAGGAAGGCGACTACTGCGCCGTCTTCGACGGCCGCGGACTCGAACTCAAGGTCAAGATCATCGGCACCGACAAAAAAATCGTCACCTACGAAAAGGTCAGCCAAAACAAGGTTGCCCGCTTCTCCGAAGACACCATCTGCCTCGCCCAGGCCCTGACCAAATCCAAGTCGATGGATCTCATCATCCAGAAGGCCACTGAACTCGGCGTGAGCGAAATCGCCCCCCTCCAGTCCGACCGCAGCGTCGCCCAGGTCGATAGCGACTCCGCCGAAGCCAAGGTCGAAAAATGGCGCCAGATCGCCATCGACGCCGCCAAGCAATCCGGCCAGAACTGGCTTCCCACCATCCTCGCTCCGACCAAGCCCAAAGCCTTCGTCGAAGCCCTTCCCCGCAACGCGATCAAGATCATCGGCTCACTCCAACCCGAAGCGCGTCCGCTCAAGAAAATCTTGCAGGAAACCATCGGCGCCTCGAAAGGCCCGCACAAAATCGTCCTCATGATCGGACCCGAAGGCGATTTCACCCCCGCCGAAATCGGAGAAGCCCGCGCCACCGGATTCCTCCCGGTCTCCCTCGGCCCGACCGTCCTGCGCTCCGAAACCGCCGCGATCTACACCCTCAGCACCATCCTCTACGAGCTTCAGAGTTAAAGTAGAGCCAGTCGGCCCTGAACCCACACGACACGAAGAGTGCAGCATGACGCTGCACTCTGTTACCCGGGGCCGGAGAGCCTGTCCAGTTCAGGCAAGAGCGCAATTGGAGACAAGCGTCCCAGCAAGCTCAACCTGCCAAGGGCATGAGGCCAAAGCCCCGATGATCAGGCGTGGCCGCCGGATTTCTTCTTGCGGAGATTGCTCTGGACGAGCGAACGGGCCAGCAGGGCTTGCGTGGCTTCGAGTTCCTCACCGACGAGGGTTTGCGAACGCAGGGCGTTTTGCGCGCGCTCAATGGCTTCCTGGGTTTTCTTCTCGTCGATCTCGTCGGCTTTCACCGCGAGGTCGGTCAGGACGATGACCTGGTTCTGCGACACCTCGGCGAAACCTTCGCCAATGGCCAGTTCGGTTGTCTTGCCTTCGGCCTTGATGCGGAGCTCGCCGGGTTGAACCTGGGTCATGAGCTTCGCGTGCGAGGGCAGGGCTTCCATTTCGCCTTCGCTGCCGGGCAGCAGGACGCTCTCGACTTGTCCGTCGAAAATACTGCCTTCCGGAGTGACGATCTGCAGATGAAATGTATTGGCCATTTTAAAACCTTTTTTTAGACGGAATTAACGGAATTTACGAAATAGGGAAAAGGCATCAGCTCTCTTCTTTCCTTTGGCAAATTCCTTTCTCATTTTTAATTTTCGTTAATTCCGTTCATTCGGTCTAAAGCTTTCCGCTTTTTTACTTCGTGGCGAGAACCTGATCGATGGTGCCCTTCATATAGAAGTTGGTTTCCGGCACATCGTCGTGTTTGCCGTCGAGGATTTCCTTGAAGCCGCGGATGGTATCCTTGAGGGGAACCTGTTCGCCCTTGGTGCCGGTGAAGACTTCGGCCACGGTGAAGGGCTGGCTGAGGAAGCGCTGGAT
>DBTH01000236.1 GCA_002306945.1 Methylacidiphilaceae bacterium UBA1321
TATTTGCTGGTGATCGAATTGTAGACACTCACGTCACCGCCAGCATTGATGGCTATACTACCAGTTGCCGTGGAAAGCGCGCTGGTGATCGAGATCGAACCAGTACTCGTGTTCAACACGAGCGATCCACTACCATTAGCGGTAATACCCGCTGCAATCGAAATCGCATTCCCGGCTGTAACGGTCAACGTAGAGCCGCTCGACCATGTTACCGAGCTATTCACGTTGATCGTGTTCGAGGCCGAAAGCACGAGGTTACCCGATGCTAGTTGACTCTCCACCCATGAAGATTTTACGTAATTTACGCCCAAATATGTTCCCGACAGGATCGAGTTAACCGTAAGGTAGTTCGGATCAACGAGCAGAGTTCCCATCAACCCATTGGCCGCCGTAAGATCCACACTGCCGATCAGCGTAATGTCACCGTAACTGCTCAATTCCACATAACCGCCATCGCCACCCAGATCGCCGCCGCGGGCCGTGATCGTGCCGTCGAAAAACAGATCATTATTGGCGATAATCGTCACCGTGCCGCCGTTGCCTTTGCCGGACGCATCGGCGTCGATGTAGCTGGTCGAGGTCAATTCAATCTCATCGCCGCGAATATCGATAACACCGCCCTTGGTTCCCGTGGCCGTCGCCACCTTGGCTGAAATCGTGCCAGAATTTTTCACCTTGCCGCTCGAAGCGGTGAGATAAACCTTCCCGCCGGAACTACTCACGCCCGTCGCGCGAATGACACCCTCGTTATTGATCGCCAAGGCGTACGCATTGCCGCCCGCCGCTTTGAGTTCGGCCTGCGCCGCCAGGATCGCTCCCTTGTTACTCACCGAACCGCTCGTCGAAGCCTGAATGAAAAGATGCTGGTCTCCCTCCTGTTGCAGAAGGACATTCTGGCCGCCAGCCAGACCGACCGTGCCATTGGCCGCCGAAAGAGTTCCCTCATTCACAACCTGCTGCGCGATCAAATAGACATTACCGCCGACCGCATTGATATTGCCCTTATTAGTCACCGACGCCGTCGAGGAACCCAAGAAGTTCAAATTACCCCCGGCCATGAATTGGCTATTGCTGACGTCAAGCGTCGAAGCGACAAACGTATTGGCATTGATAATGCCCGTCGAACCGATGAGTACGCCGTTGGGATTAATCAGATAAACACTTCCGTTGGCCTGGATCGTGCCGTAAATCTCCGAAAGATTGCCGCCCACCACGCGGTTGAGAATAGCGCTACCGGAATTAGGCTGGATGTACTTGGTCAATTCTCCAGCAGCAATGGAATAACTAGTCCAGTCGACGATCGCGCGGGAAGAACCCTGCGTAACCGTTGTCGTCGTTCCGCTGTTCGTAATCGTAGCCGACCCGGATACCACAGCACCGCCCGTCGGATTGGCATAAACCAATGTCGGGCTCAATTGCCACATCAACACCAAAAACAAAAGCGCAAGATTAGCGGCACGGCGCGCGCGTTCGTAGTTCAGTCGAGCATTTTTAGTTTCCATAGTACCTACCCTGTTACAATTGATTTCTGATGATTACGGTTTGATTAAGATTTCTTCATCTTCTCAAACGAGTGGGCACAATATACCTGCAGAGTGAGAACGCCAAGCCGGAATACATTAATACCTGACGATATAAGTCCTCATTATTGTAAGATTCAGTTTTTTATACAAATCTTATGATACTATATGGCGTTAATAATATTAGGTCGCTTCATTTTGCACGCATCACGCTTTTTCAAGCGAATTTACTCTACACATCAGTAGCCAATCTAATGGCATTATTAATACGGAAATTCATTAATTATAGACTCTTTTATTTAGTTCTCACGAGTTAATTAATGGAATTTTTACTATTTTAAATGTAAAAGCCACGAGTCTATAAATAGATACGCTATATTAAGCATCACGAGACGCTTGTCGCTGACCCGATCACATGTCAATGCGCCGGAATACCCGAAGGGAGTCCAGTTAGAGGAAAAGAAGGACGACGCCCGCAAGCTCAAGGGGCCTGTCTACGATCTTTTCGTGGAGGCGTTGAGAAATACGAAGTCGAGGCGTCAGCGACAATTGTATTGGAAAATACTTGGTGAGTGTCGCTGCAACCATTCAGTCCACTGCACCCCCATGACCATTGGCCAACGCGGGGACTACGAAGGACTACAGGCCGATCAGCCCAGCGGTTTCAACACATACCATGAGGGCAGCTTATCCTTTTCGGTCTGGAAAAAGACCAACCCTGGATTCTCGGCAACAAATTCATCCACCGCCCGCTTTACTTCAAACTCCGTCGCCGGATCGTTAAAGTAATCGTGTCCGCAGAGTACACCGCCACGGCGGATTTTCGGCCACCACATCTTGATGTCCTGCTTGACTGGAGCGTAGTGATGCTGCGCGTCGATGTAGGCGAAATCCAAGCTCCCATCTTCGATCTCACGCGCCGCTTCCTCGGAAGTCAGACGCAAAATTTCGTTGCGCTCGCCGTATTGAGCCAACCGCGCGCAGGTCTCCTGATAGAATTTTTCCTGCTGGAAAGAATCCACATTGGCCTGATCCTTGTAAACATCATGGGAGAACTCGCGCCAGGGATCGATGGAATAGAGTTTCTTCCCTTTCCAATAAAAGAGAATCCTCTCAGAATACTTCCCCTCTTTCACTCCAATCTCGGCACCTACACCGTCGAAACCCCGAGCATTGAGCCAGATCCCGAATTCCCTCCGGTGACGCAACCGCTGAGGTTTCGCTCGATAGAGCAGAGATAAATAGAGAAGTTTGATCCCCCCGTACGTCTGAAACGGCCGATAGTGTTTGAAGCTAACAGATTCCTGTGCAAGTGCCATTTATCCGATCCTACTCACCCTCCTATTTAGGAAGCAATAATTTTAGTAGGCTGCTGAAATAGATTTTTCAGCAATCTCAAATCCCATCTACACTGATTTTCTCGTTGAATACCCAATACGTAATAGCTATCCCATACCAATGAAGGTGCGTAAAAGGATTTTGGAATTGGGAGTGGATAGTTACTTTAAAAATAACACTTCTCACCATGTCGACTTCTACCAAATCGGCAAAAAATCCTTCACCGAAGAGAACCTGACTCTTTCCCGCTTCCTCGAACTACGGCGCAAACTTCTCCTCGGACAATACGATCTGGTCTGCGCCTCCTTCTACGGAATTTGTGAGACACCATGGAATGCCAACCGCGCCTTCTTCTCCAACCTGGGGAGATTATCGCGCTGCTTCCTCGGACGCTTCTACAGCTTTGGCCCTTGGGTCATTGACTGGCTTCTGCGCGGCACCTCCATTCCCCTCGTCGTCGTCGACCGTAAGGACGACCCCGCCCTCATCCCACCCCAATTCTTTCCCCTCCTGAAAAGATGCCGCATCTACTACTGGCGAGAAATGCCCCTCAAACTCGAAAACGGCTTCATGTATACCACCATGCGGATGATGGATACCTCCGCCATCCACCATGCCCCCGTCTTCCTCGAAAACAGGGACAAAATCCGCCCCATCTCCATCGGCCTCGACTACAACGACGACGCTAAAAACGTCGACCCGAATGTTCCCAAGGAAATCGACATCTACTTCTCTGGAAGCCGCAAGGGAGAACTCGCCCGCACCGACGGACTCCGCCAGCTCGAAGAATTACGGGAGGAAGGCTACAACGTCGTCATTGGCGGCAAAGAATTCATTCCGCGTAGGGAATTCCTCCAGACCTGTGCCCGCTCCTGGCTCGTATTTTCCCCCGAAGGACACGGATGGGACTGTTTCCGCCACTACGAAGCCGCCGTATCTGGAAGCGTCCCGCTCATCAATTACCCGCGCACCCTCCGTTACCACCCCCTCATCGATCACGAACACGCCCTCTACTACGGAGTCGAAGACAACGACCTCAAACGCGTCGTCCGGGCCGCCCTGACCGATAAAAACAAACTTCGCGAGATGGGCGCAGCAGCCCGTCGCTTCGTACTGGAACATCACACCCACGAAAAACTGCAGGAACACATTCTGCAATCGCTTGAAGATGGTGCACCCGTTGGGATTTGAACCCAAAACCTTTGGCTCCGGAGGCCAACGCTCTATCCAATTGAGCTACGGGTGCGCGAAAAAGTGTCCGGTCTATTATTAGGGACGGCGTTCCATTTGGACAAGCAAATCCGCTCACTCTCGATATTGGCCGGGATAAGCTCTCAAAATTTAGATCGTCGGCAATTAATAACTTGATATAAAAAGTGTATGTTCCCATTCCCACTGAGAGCTGTCTTGATTGCCTCTCTGGGACTTTCCCTGTTTTCGCCCTGCAACGCGGAGGAAAAAAAGAGAGACGACCTTCAAGTCTTTGCCTCTGTTGTCCTGACCGAATCGCTTCTGGAAATCACGCAGGACTACGAGCGCGACACCCACCAGAAAGTGCGTCTCAATTTCACCAGCAGTTCCATGGCCGCCCAGCAAGTCGAACTCGGTGTCCCCGTCGACCTGGTCTTTATCTCGGACCCGATGACCGAACGGCTCAAAAACCATAAGTTTGTCCGCAACGAATCGACCCGGGTCATTGTCTCCAGTTCCCTCGTCCTGATCGTCAACAAGGAGAGTCCGCTCTCCATCAAAAAACCCGAGGATCTCCTCTCTCCCAAGGTCGGCCGGATCGCCATTGCCGATCCCGATGCGGTGCCTTCGGGCATTCACACCCGCCTCTTTCTCGAAAAGAAAAACCTCTGGAAGAGTCTTCTTCCCCGAATCTACACTACCGCCAACGCGCGTGTCACCCTGGCGGCCATCGAGATGGATCTGGCCGGAGTCGGGGTCGTCTACAAGGCCGATGCGCTGATTTCCCGCAAGGTGCGTATCGCTTACGAATTTAACTCGAACGACGTCCGCCAGATTTCCTTTCAAGCTTCCGCCATCAACCGCAGCCAACGCACTGCGGCCGCCGAATCCTTCACCAGCTACCTGATGAGCCCGACGGCCCAGGCCATCTTCAAGCGCTACGGCTTCATCCTGCCCGGAAACTGATCCGGCCAATCGCCCCGTAGAATTAGCTTGCCATTTTATAGCTTTGCGATACAAAGCTAATCCATGGTTACCGTCTCCGATGCCGAGTCCACCCTCAAAACCATTCGCTCCCTCATGGAGCGCGCCACCATTTACCGCACTCTTTCGGCCCCAACCTCTCTCTGTGCCGGAATCTTCTCCCTCGTCCTGTCGCTCTTTGTCTGGCTCAGCTTTTGCCAGTCCACCCGCTTCTTCATTTTCCTCTGGTTGGCGCTGGCCATCGTCCTCTCCGCGCTCAATACCCTTCTGCTCAAGAGGGACGCCCGGCGGCGTGGCGAGCCATTCGTCTCGTCCGGGATGAAACTCGCCTTGCGCGGCATCATTCCGCCCATCCTGGCCGGAGCCTCTGTCACGCTCTTCCAACTCCTCGGAGAACCGATCCTCACCGAATTGATTCCACTCTGGATGCTCTTTTACGGACTGACTCTCCTCTCCACACAGGAATTCGCCCCTTCATCGATCCGCAAACTCGGTGCCGCTTTCATTGCCGCCGGTCTTCTCACCGGTCTGTTGGCCTCCCTGTGGCGGCTGGAGGGAAACAGTCATTTCGCGGCACTCTCGATGGGATTGACCTTCGGCCTGCTCCACATCCTCTACGGCCTGCTCACCTGGAGTTCAAAGGAAACCTCGAATGGTACCGGAGTGAACGAGGGACTCTGAAAATGACCACTCCCTTTTCCCGATTTCCTGAGTTCCCGATCAACCCTCCCCTCTGAACCCATGCTCGATTTCGACAAACTCGACAAGCTCATCCACGAGAAAGGGCGTCTGTCCATCATGACGCTGCTGGCGTCGCGTGCCGAGTGGCCGTTTCAGGAACTGAAAGCCCAGCTCAACATGAGCGATGGCAACCTCATCACCCACCTGCGCACCCTCCACCAGGCCGGTTACGTCTCCCTGACCAAAGAAAAACTCGAACGCCCCCAAACCCGCTACGCCCTCACCGCCAAAGGCCGAAGCGCTTTCCAGGAATACCTCCAACTCCTCGAACAAATCATCCAGACCGGAAAAGGCGCCTAAAAATTTTGCCCACTTACTTTGCCATGCAAAGCAATATGTCGTTTCCCGTTCTAATGCGAATAAGAAAGGTTCCGATGCCATGATCATCCAACGCGCCCGCGCCTACGGAATGTGTTTCGGTGTTCGTGACGCCATTACCCAGGCACTCGATGCCGCCCGCAACGGCCCGGTCACCGTCCTCGGTCAACTCGTCCACAATCCCCAGGTCATCGCCGAATTACACCGCAATGGCGTGCGCATCGCCGAGCTTGGCAGCGCAGAAATCCTCGAACCGGATCGCCGCTACCTCATCACCGCTCACGGCGTTTCCGATTCACAACGCAAAGCCTGGCAACAGACCGGGGCGTCGCTCTCGGATACGACCTGTCCGCTGGTTCGCCACGCTCACGAGAGTTTGAAAAAGTTCGTCGCACGCGGCCTTCTGCCCGTTGTCATCGGCAAGCCGCTACACGTCGAAGTCCTCGGCCTGACCGGCGATTTTCCCGACGCGATTGTCCTGGAAAAGAAAGAGGACATCTCCCGCCTGCCGCAGAACCGCGACCTGGGAATCGTCGCGCAGACCACGCAACCAATCGATTCCGTCATCGACCTGATCGAAGCCATTCGCGCCGCACGACCAGGCACGCAGGTTCATTTCACCGACACCGTCTGCCGACCGACGAAGGAACGCCAGCGCACCCTGCACGATCTCTGCCGCGAAGTTCAAGTAGTCATAGTGGTCGGAGGCCGCTACAGCAACAACACGCATCAACTCTGCCTGGCGGCCCTGAGTTGCGGCGTTACGGCCTACCATGTCGAAAAACCCGAGGAACTCCAGCCCGAATGGTTCCGCGGCATCGAACGCGCCGGATTGACAGCGGGAACTTCCACACCCGATTCCGCCATTGATGCTGTCGAACAGGAAATGATCCGGCTTTCAACCACCCAACCCGCTGCGTTGACGTGAGTGGTAGCGGCCCGCAAGCCACTTCCGGTAAATATTTTTTTGACGAAAGTTTTTTTCAAAATCGTACCGAGGTGGAGATGGTTCAAGCCTTGGGTATTTGAGATTATTTGTTATCCTGTTGCCATGCCCACCCCAGCGCCAGCCGCACCTGCCACCTGGATCCCGGCCACTCCAGCCGATCAGACCGCGTTATTGTCGTTGATGCGCGAGTTCTATATCGAAGACCATCTGATCTACAACGACGACACTGCCTCGCGCTCCGTGAAGGAATTGCTCGCAGACAAAAGTCTGGGAGCCATTTTCTTACTGCGCGATTCGGTCAATCAGACGCTCGGCTATGCGGTGGCCACGCTCGGATTCAGCCTGGAATTCGGTGGGCGTTTCGTCCTGCTCGACGAGCTTTACTTGCACCCCACCACCCGCGGCCTCGGCGCCGGTAAAAGCGCATTGGCCTACATCGAGTCATGGGCGGCTACCCAAGGGATCGGCCATGTGCGACTGGAAGTAAATCATCACAATAAAATGGCCTACGCCCTGTATTTGCAATCCGGTTTCCACGACGACCACCGCTACATCCTCAGCAAATCTCTCACCTGACTTTCAAAGACAGCTTGGCGGACTCCGTCCTCCATTCCGCGATACCTACTCTAAAAAAGAAACCCCGCGTGGCGGCTACCACGCGGGGTTTCTTGCTGAACCGAACCGAGGGAAAACTCTTTTACTTCACCCGTTCACGCTGGAAGGCGACCTGGAGGCGGCTCATCGCCAACGTGTGAATCTGCGACACGCGGGATTCCGTCAAGTGCATGACCTCGGCGATTTCCTTCAGGCGCAAACCCTCCATATAATAGAGAGTCAACACCTGTTGGTGCGGGCGGGGCATGCGGCCGAGGACTTCACGCAGCAGATCGCGGTCTTCCTGCCGCAGGAGCTGTTGCGAAGCGTCGAGGGCGTTGTTGTCGGCGACGACTTCCTCCTGGAGAACGGCGTCGGCTTCATCGCTGCCGAAGGCCGGTTCCTGAAGGGAGAAGAACGTACTGGGTTTGACGCGTTCGACGAGGTGATCAAATTGTTTTTTGCTAATGCCGAGTTCCTCGCGAACCTCTTCCTCGAACGGTTCGCGACCGAGGCGTTGGGCGGCGCGATCCTGGGCTTCGGCCATGCGCTTGGCATCGCGGTGCACCGAACGCGGCACCCAGTCCAGGCGGCGGAGTTCATCGAGAATGGCCCCCTTGATGCGGACAGCGCAATAGGCCTTCAGCCCGCTGCCCTTTTTGGAATCATAACGGTCTACCGCGTCGATCAGGCCGAGAATGCCCGCGCTGGAGAGTTCGTCCTTATGGACGTGCGAAGGCAGGTACATGCTCATGCGGGCCACGATATGTTTGACCAGCGGCAGGAGAGATTCGATCAATTCTTCACGTTCGGTTTGACGTTCGATCAGGCGGGGGGTTTGACGGACTGAGCTGCTTTTCCCCTTCTGGAGCAAGGTAGGCATAGGAGGTTTCCTCGGTTTTCTCGGTTTGGTTAAGCCCGCGTTCCGGCTTCGTTCAACTGGCTGCCACGCCAGTTGCTGGTTATCGACCGTATCGCGTGCATGCCATAACTGATGCAAAGCCAATGCCACCCTTGGCACGGCGCAAATCGGATCGTCGTGCAACAACTTAAGAAATAGTTACTTAAAATTATTTCACAGACTCCTAAATTCTTCTAAAGTCTAAGTAAGTAGGGTTTTTTTTCCTTTTACAGGTGTCACGACGGGAAGATTTTTCCTGCTACCGACCGGTTTTGGGCAATCTCTGCCGCGTTTATGAAAGGAACTTCACCGCCCTGACCGTCCCGGGAACCGCTTTCTCCTTTTTTCCCATCCCACACTACAAATTTTGCCCGGTCAGCTCCGCAGCCCGTCGATGCGGTGGAAAAATCGGCGTGTGGTTTCGATTTTCTGCCGATACCCTCAGACACTGTGAAATCGACTGTTCCTGTCATCGGCATCACCATCGGCGACCCGGCCGGAATCGGCCCCGAGGTCATCGCCAAGGCTCTCAAATCGGGCAAGCTCGCCCGAGGCTTCCGCTATGAAGTCATCGGCCAGCGCGGCACCATCCCGCCCGGCCACAGCACCCGCCGCTCGGCAAAGGTTGCCTGGCACGCCCTGGACGAAGCCGTCGCCCGTTGGAAGAAAGGCGAACTCGCCGCCATCGTCACCGGGCCGATTCAAAAGGAAACCATGTCGGCCATCGGCTTCCCCTACCCCGGCCACACGGAATACTTTGCCCACCACTCCGGCATCGACGAAGACGATGTGGTGATGATGCTGGCCGATAAAAAGCTCCGCGTCGCCCTCTGCTCGACCCATTGCAGCCTGCTCGACGCCGTCCGGCAATTGAACGTCGCCAAGATCGCCCACGTCACCCGCGTCACCGCCGAATTCCTCCACCGCATCGGCATCCGGCGCCCCCGCATCGCCCTGGCCGGGGTCAACCCCCACGCCGGCGAAAACGGCCTGTTCGGCGACGAAGAATACCGCGTTCTGGAGCCCTCACTCACTTATTTGAAACCCTATGCGCGCAAGGAGAACTTCGATCTGACCGGGCCGCATTCGCCCGACACCGTCTTCTACCGGGCCGCCATTGAGCGCCAGTTTGACGCGGTCATCTGCGCCTACCACGACCAGGGGTTGATTCCCTTCAAACTGTTGGCCTTCAGCAGCGGAGTCAACGTCTCCCTCGGCCTGCCCCTCATCCGCACCTCGCCCGACCATGGGACGGCGCTGGATCGCGCGGGCAAAAATTGCGCAGACCCCCGAAGCATGATCGCCGCAATTAATTTGGCTACCGCAATGGTTCGTTCTTCAGTTCACACACAAAAACCCGAAAGATAGGTAGAGCGTGCTTGATAACTCCATCTTGATGGACATCAAACACACTCAGGATGAATAACAGACGAAACGAATCGTCTCATCATCGAGATGGACATGCACAAGGAAGTGCATGAGACACGATGAACACAACGGACAAGAACAAACTTAGAGCCGCACTCGGCTACATCGAACTGGGAATGCTGGAGGAAGCCGCCGAAGAGGTGTCCGCCCTCTCGCAGGAATCCCTCAACGACTTCGACGCGCTCATTCTGCGCCTCGAACTCTCCCAGCGTTCCGGCCAATGGGAACAAGCCGAAAGCATCGCCCGCAAGCTCACCAAGCTCCAACCCGAGGAACCCGACTGGAGCATCGCCCTGGCCTACGCCGCCCGCCGCGCCCACTCCGTCGAAGTCGCCCGCGAAATCCTCTGCGACGCCGCCGCCCGCTTCCCCAAGGAAGCCGTCATCCATTTCAACCTCGCCTGCTACTCCTGCCAGCTCGGCGAAATCCCCGTCGCGCGCAACTACCTCCGCAAAGCCTTCGCCCTGGATCGCAGCTACATCGTCACCGCCCTCAAAGACCAGGACCTCAAACCTATCTGGGCCGAAATCATCAGCCCCTTCCCTTCCCCCGGCAATAACCTCGATTCCTGAATAATTCTAATTTGCTTTCAAGATGAGAGTGGCTTTTAAAAGTATATGCTTATCCCGTTGGCTCCCGTAGCCCTTATTTCAGACGTATTCCATTTAAATTATCGCACCAAGTGGCCAAGTGAACCGATCCTTCGACAAGCTCAGGATGACGGGTTGGGGTGGCAATCTCCAAGGGTGGCGAGGAGTTCTTGAAAGAGGTAACACTTATCCGAAAACATTACCTTCATTCCACGTCATCCTGAGCCTGTCGAAGGATCGGTTGAGATGGTTTTGAGTTATATCGCTACGGCAATTTACTGAGAATAGCATCTACCGGAGTCAACGGGATAAGCATATAAAAGTATTAGGCACAGACAGGTATAGTGAGAACTCTCGTGAAGATTGACACACCCCGCCGCTGACGCGGCACCCCTTGTCTTTTGAATTTGTGG
>DBTH01000203.1:0-3561 GCA_002306945.1 Methylacidiphilaceae bacterium UBA1321
GGTTTTGAATAGTTACGGCTTAGCACCTCGTACTTTACCTACTCCTTATCGCCCGCGAGATACTTCTCGATATGGCGGTCGAGTTCGCCGAGACCACCGGCGCAATTGGCCCGTTCGCAACGGACAATCAGTTCGTTCGTCCAGGCTTCTTCCTCGACCTGTTCCTCAATGAACCAGTGGAGGAAAACCTGGGCCGGATAATCCTTTTCCTGAACGGCTGCCTCGTAGGCTTTGTGAATGCCACTCGTATTGGAAATCTCCATGGCCTTGGTTTTTTCCGCAACCTGGAGGAGACCGTCAAAATGAACTTCCGGGGCGGGAATCGCCGTCAGAACCGGAGAAACCCCGCGGTCAAGCAAGTGCTGGGTGAACTTCAACGCATGTTCGCGTTCCTCTCCCGCTTGCTTGTAAAAGAAACGGGCAAACCCCTTGAGGTTCTTGTCCTCGCTCCAGAGGGCGAGAGCGAGATAAGCGTGAGCCGCGCTCAGTTCCTCGTTGAGCTGGCGTTGGAGTTCGGAGATGACGTTGGGTTTGATTGGGGCCATGGCAGTGATTTGAGTTAAGGGTTGGGCTACGCTGAAAAACAAACCGCAGGATGAATGCCAGATGTGAGCGGGGAGGAAAAATTTGCGAATAAATCTCAATTTTCATTCAACTTCTTTCCACTACAAACTCAACCCACTTTCGATCAACACGTTAAACGCCGCTTCTATATCGCCACGCAACACCTCCAATGAAACGGATAGAAGTAAAAATCGAAGGGTAACGATTTAGGTTCTACATTTCGGTATAATCGCGCCTTAAATCCTACGAAAATGTCGAAAGAAATCGTTGAGCAGAGCACCCTTGCAATTGAGAGCGGGCATTGGTTAAATGACGGACTTCAAAGATCTTTATGAGTACACGCGTTGGAATCGGTTATGATGTGCATCCTTTTCAGGAAGGACGAAAGCTCTTCCTGGGTGGGGTCGAATTTGATTATCCCAAGGGACTCCAGGGACATTCCGACGCGGACGTGTTGATCCACGCGATTGCGGACTCCATTCTGGGAGCCATTGGCGAATCCGACATCGGCCACCATTTCCCCAACACCGACGAGCGTTGGCGCGGCGTCAGCAGCCTCGTCTTCCTGCGCGAAATCCGCGCCATCCTCGACAAACGCGGTGCCAAGCTCGAAAACATCGACGCCACGCTCATTTCCGAAGCGCCCAAGATCGGGCCGCGCCTGGCCGAGATGAAAGCCAAAGTCGGCGAGGCCCTCGGACTTTCCAACGATCGCGTCGGCATCAAGGCCACCACCAACGAAAAGCTCGGCTTCTTGGGCCGTGGCGAAGGCATTGCCGCGATGGCCGTGGCCAGCGTAACGGTGAAAGATTAAGAGCGGCGCATGAACCCACACGGATTTCAAACAGCGCGATGTTGATGCGGAGTTTTCCGATTCCGCACCGAAACACCGCCTCCCCTTGAAACCCGTCAACCCACCGTTCCCCTCATGTCCAAACTGAAATTGTTCAACACGCTGTCCCGCCAGATCGAGGAAGTCGCCCCTCTCGAAGGCAACACCATCCGCATGTACGCCTGCGGCCCGACGGTCTACAATTACGCGCACATCGGCAACTTCCGCACCTTCCTGTTCGTCGACCTGCTGCGGCGTTCGCTCAAATTCTTCGGCTTCGACGTCAAGCACGTGATGAACTTCACCGATGTCGACGACAAGACGATCCGCGGCGCGCGCCAGAGCGGCATCTCCCTTGAGGAATTCACCGAGAAATATTCCCAGGCCTTCCTCGCCGACATGGCGACCCTCCACATTGAGAAGCCCGAAGTCCAGCCCCGCGCCACCCAGCACATCCGCCAGATCATCGTCCTGATCGAACGCCTCCTCAAAAAAGGTACCGCCTACATTTCCGACGACGGCTCGGTCTACTACCGCATCGTCGCCTTCCCCCAATACGGTTGCCTCTGCCACCTCGACAAGCAAGGCCTCATCCACGGCGCGCGCGTCACGCAGGACGAATATCAAAAGGAATCCTTCGGCGACTTCGTCCTCTGGAAGAAATGGACCGAAACCGACGGCCCCGTCGGTTGGGAATCCCCCTGGGGCAAGGGTCGCCCCGGCTGGCATATCGAGTGCTCGGCAATGAGCATGGAGTACCTCGGCGAATCCTTCGACATCCACTGCGCCGCCAGCGATCTCATCTTCCCCCACCACGAAAACGAAATCGCCCAGAGCGAAGGCGCCACCGGCAAACCGTTCGTCAAACTCTGGTGCCACGCCGCCCACCTGCTCGTTGATGGCCGCAAGATGTCCAAGTCCGAAGGCAACCTCTACACCGTCGCCCAGGTGCTCGAACGCGGTTACACCGGCCGCGACCTGCGCTACGCTCTGCTCTCGGCCCACTACCGCCAGAACCAGAACTTCACCTGGAAAACGATGGACGACGCCAAGGCCAACCTCGCCCGCATCGACGCGTGGCGTTCGCGCTTCGCCTCGGCCACCGGCGAACCGGTCAAGGACTGGAACGGCGCGGTTGACTTCGAACAAAAGTTCAACGACGCCCTCGCCGACGACTTGAACCTCTCTGCCGCCCTCGGCCATCTCTTCGATCTGATCCGCGACACCAACAAGCTCATGGACGAAGGCAAAACCATTCCCGTCCTGCCCGCCGTCTGGACCAAGGTCGATTCCGTCCTCGGCGTTGGCGACAACACCGTTGCCATTCCCGCCGAAATCCAGACCATTGTCGATCAGCGCGCCGCCGCCCGCAAAGCCAAGGATTGGGCCCAAAGCGACGCCTTGCGCAAACAGATCGAAGGCCTTGGCTGGAAACTCAAGGACACGCCCAAAGGTCAGGAAATCAGCAAGATCTGACGATTCGTCCAGATCGTCTCATCCCCCGCGTACTCCGATTTTTGCGGATAAATTGGAGTGCGGGAAATTTCCTGTTATACTGCCCGATTATGTCTCTGCTTCGCAAACTGGCCTTACTGCCCCTTTTGTTCCTCTGCGTCTCCTGTTCCACCACTCCAACCCAGGAGGAGAAACCCGCCCCCGGCCCGAAGACCGGCTCCGGAACGGTTCGCAACACGACTCCCACCAACGGCTATGTCTTCACCCACGTTCCCACCGCCGAACCGGTCGTCGCGCTGACCTTCGACGACGGCCCCAATCCCCGCACCACGCCCAAACTCCTCGACACTCTCGAACAACAGGGCGTCCACGTCACTTTCTTCGTCCTCGGTCAAAACGCCAAGCTCCACCCCGAAATCCTCCAGCGCGAAGTCGCCGCCGGCAACGAAGTCGGCAGCCACTCCTTCTCCCACCCCCAATTCACCCGCCTGAGCGAAGCGCAAGTCGTCGATGAACTCCAGCGCACCGACGACGCCATCGCCTCGGCCATCGGCAAGCGTCCCACCCTCTTGCGTCCGCCCTACGGCTCGCTCACCCAGTCCCAACGCCGCATCGTCCACGACCGCTTCGGCTACAACATCATCCTCTGGGCCATCGACCCGAACGACTGGAGGAAACCCGGCGTCGACGTGGTCGTCGACCGCATCGTC
>DBTH01000203.1:3797-4214 GCA_002306945.1 Methylacidiphilaceae bacterium UBA1321
CGACGTGGTCGTCGACCGCATCGTCCCCAACGTCCACAACGGCGACATCGTCCTCATCCACGACATCCACGAGGAAAGCGTCGAAGCCGTTCCCGCCATCATTCGCGGCCTCAAACAACGCGGCTTCCGCTTTGTCACGGTCTCCGAATTGATCGCTCTGGGTGGCAACCGGGCCAGTGCCAATACCAGCAGCACCCGCAGCAATACGACTCGTTCCACCCCGACGGCCACACGGATAACTCCTGCCGCAACCGCCACTTCTGCTCCTACTCCGGCTCCTGCCGCGCCTTCCACACCGGCACCCGCTCCAGCAACGGAAGCGCAACCTCCGGCTGAGAATAATTCCACATCCGTGCCCGCTTCGGAAAATACTCCGGCCAGTCCCACTCCCGCCGCCGCAACCGACTCCGCGCCCGC
>DBTH01000203.1:4462-4624 GCA_002306945.1 Methylacidiphilaceae bacterium UBA1321
CCGCCGCAACCGACTCCGCGCCCGCCACGACGGAAACGACTTCCTCGTCCCCCGCGAACTAACCGGAACGTTAGCGCCACGCAAAATATCGTTCGCACAAAGACTGTGGGCTCTGCCCCAATTGGTCTTTAGCCGTATCAAAACATCATGCTTGGGATTGAG
>DBTH01000110.1:0-730 GCA_002306945.1 Methylacidiphilaceae bacterium UBA1321
TGACGGCTGGTCGCTGCTGGTCAAATCGCTGGTGCAAAGTTTTGCCTGAGGGTACGCATGAATTCCGACGCCGCCTACGAACTCATCAAGATCTGCATGACCGAAGCCTTCATGGTGGCCGCGCCGGTCGTCTTCACCTGCCTGGTGGTGGGCGTGGCGGTGAGTCTGTTCCAGACCGTCACCAGCATTCAGGAGCAGACCCTTTCCTTCATGCCGAAACTCTTTGCCGTCGGCGCTTGCCTGTGGCTCCTGTCTCCGTGGATGCTCCAAAAGTTGGGAGATCTCACTGTGCTCTTTTTCCAGCGAATCGGGGAGGTCGCGCGATGAACAATCTGCTCAATCCCCTCGTGTTTTGGCTCATATCGGCGCGGCTGGGCGGATTCCTCACATTCTGCCCCGGATTTTACTCCGACGAAATGCCTGCGCCGCACACGATGAAGGCCCTGCTGGTGGGGTGGCTTTCGGTCTCGATCATGCCGTCGGTGCTGGTTCCACGGGCGTTACTGACCGCGACGATTCCCGATCTGCTCGCCGCGATGATCTGCGAATTTCTTCTGGGAATGGGAGCGGCGCTGGCGTTGCGGCTGGTGTTCGCCTCGGTGCGAATCGGAGGCACGCTGATGGACAGTGAATTGAGTTTCCTGTCGGCCGAACAGTTTAACCCGGCCATCTCCATGCATGGCGGCGTGATGAACCGTTTCCTGGGGCTGAGCGCGCTCTTCTATTTCTG
>DBTH01000110.1:978-24708 GCA_002306945.1 Methylacidiphilaceae bacterium UBA1321
CTGAGCGCGCTCTTCTATTTCTGGGTGCTCGACTACGCGTCGTTACTGATCTTCGCCGTGGCCAAGAGTTTCGCGCTTGTACCGCTGGGGTCGCTTCAACTCGGCATGAGCGGCAACTATTCCCTCCTGGTCAAGCTCGGGTCGAATTCCTTCGTCAGCGGGCTGGTCATCGCGGCGCCGATCATCGCCATGATGTTTTTCCTCAACGTGACCATCGGGTTCCTGGCTCGGCTGGTGCAGGGCATCAATGTCTTTTTTGAAAGTTTTACCCTGCGCATCATCGTCGGTTCCCTGGGCATCATCCTCTTCCTGCCATTGATCCTGATGATGGTACGCAACCAGATCGAAAAAATGCTGCCGACGTTGAACGCCTTTTTCCAGAACGCGGCGCTCTGAAATTTGCCACCCGCAATTAACCCACCATGGCCGAAGAAAAACAACTGCCTGCCACACCGAAGCGACGCGGAGAACTCCGCCGCAAGGGAATCGTCGTGCGCAGCCAGGACATCGGTACGGTGATACTGGTCGGCGGGGGGCTGTTCGGACTGCTGTTGCTGGGGCCGTTTCTGGCCGGGGGGCTCGGTGGACTCATGGCCAACTGTTTCAAGCAAATCGAACAGCAGGCGAGTGTTTCGGGACTCTCTCCGGTGCATGCCTCCTGGGGTTGGCTGGCGGGGCTCGGCGGTCTGTTTGCCGCGTTATTGATTCTGGGGCTGGTGGCGCAGATTGCGCAGATCGGACTCGAAATTGCCGAAGATGCGCTCGAACCGAAGTTGGGCAATCTCAATCCCCTCAGCGGCCTGAAACGCCTTTTTTCCCTGCGTCGCAGCGTCAGCACCCTCCAGGCGTTCGCGAAGTTGGGCGTGATCATCCTCTTCGCCTCCGCCGCGGCCCGGGATTTAATCCACGCCGACGTCTTCACCCGGCCTGTTTCGGTCTCGGAACTTGGAAATTTTTTTATCACCTGCGCCTGGGAAATCGGCTGGAGGGTGTTGCTGGCCGCGCTGGTCATCGCGGTGGTCGATTACATCTACCAGCGTTGGCAGTTCGAACGCGACAACCGCATGAGCCTGGATGAAATCAAGGACGAGTTCAAGCAACAGGAAGGCTCGCCTGAAATCAAACGCAAGCGCCGCCAGATCATGTTGCGCCGTTCGATGCGCCGCATGCTCGAAGACATGAGGGACAGCACCATCGTCATCACCAACCCGACGCACTACGCGGTGGCGTTGCGGTACAAGCGCGGTATCACGCCGGTGCCTTTCATGACGGGCAAGGGCATGCGCCTGATCGCCAAGAAACTGCGCGAGGAAGCCACCCGCTGGCATGTGCCGATCATCGAGAACCCGCCCCTGGCGCGCGGCCTCTACAAGCACGGCAACGTCGGCGAACCGATCCCGTCGATGTACTATCAGGCGGTGGCCGCCGTTCTGGCCCAACTCTTCCGGCGTGGTTATCGTCCTTCGGATGCGCCCGCCGGATTCTATAACGAGCCCAATCCCCAAACCCACGAAGGGCAGACGGAGCCGGGCCAGCCGAATGATCCGACCGGAGGCTTGCTGTCATGAAACCGGCAAACGCATTTGTCGAGCGTCTCGCGCGCAGTGGCGATTTGATTTTCAGCCTGGGCGTGCTGGGGATCGTCTTCATCCTGGTGCTGCCGCTGCCGCCGTTTTTACTCGACGTCCTCCTGACCGTCAGCATTGCCATTGCCGTCCTGATTCTGCTGACAACCACCGACGTGAAGGAGCCGACCGACTTTTTCATCTTCCCGACCATCCTGCTGTTTGTGACTCTGTACAGACTCGGCCTCAATATCGCCACGACGCGGGCCATTCTCATCTATGGAGACGCGGGCCATCTGGTCAACAGTTTCGGGCAGTTCGTCGTCCAGGGCAACATGGCCGTCGGCCTGATTGTTTTCATCATCCTGACCATCATCAATTTCGTCGTCATCACCAAGGGAGCGGGCCGCGTGGCGGAAGTGGGTGCGCGTTTCACCCTGGACGCCATGCCCGGTAAACAGATGAGCATCGATGCGGACTTGAACTCCGGCGTCATCTCGGAGCAGGAGGCGCGGCAACGGCGCAAGGCCCTCGAAATGGAAGCCAGTTTCTTCGGCGCGATGGACGGTGCGAGCAAGTTCGTCCGCGGCGACGCCATCGCGGGCATCATGATCACCGGGATCAACCTCATCGGCGGGTTCGCCATCGGTGTCCTCCAGATGAATCTTTCCGCGGCGGAATCGATGCACAAGTTCAGCCTTCTGAGCATCGGCGACGGTCTGGTATCGCAAATCCCCGCGCTGCTCATCTCGACCGCCGCCGGTATTCTGGTCACGCGTTCGAAATCGACTTCCGGCATTGGCGAGGACGCGGCGCGGCAGTTGTTGAGCGATTCCCGCATCATCTACACTACTGGCGGTTTGCTCTGGGTTCTGATGTTCGTTCCGGGATTTCCCTCGGCGGTTTTGTTCTGCCTTGGGGCCATCTTCCTCGCCCTGGGACGGATGTTGCCCTCGAAAAAGGAAATTGAGGAAGGCAAGGAGGCCGCAGGCAAAGCCGGCGCTTCCTCATACAACAACAAGGGCAAAGGCAAGGGTAAAACCGATCCTGTCGCGCAAAAAGAAGAACAGCTTTCCCGCCGTACCGAAGTGCTGGCCATGGAATTGGGTGTCGGTCTGCTCCCGCTGGTTCAGGGTAATAACCAGAATCTGCTCGACCGCATCTCCGCCCTTCGGCGGGCGCTCGGACTGGAACAGGGCATTGCCATTCCGCCGATTTCCATACGGGATAATGCGAGCCTGAGCGTGCATCAATACCGCTTCATGTTGCGCGGCGTCGAGATTGCGGGCGGGGAAATTTTTCCGGGCCAACTTCTGGCCATGGGCGTCGGCAGTCTCCAACGTCCCCTGCGCGGCAAGGTCACCAAGGAACCGGCGTTCGGACTGCCTGCCACATGGATTCTCGAATCGGATCGGCGCGAAGCGCAGCGTTACGGCTACACCGTTGTCGATCCGCTCTCGGTTTTGACGACCCATCTGAGCGAAACGTTGAAGGGCCACTCCGCCGAGCTGCTCTCTCGTCAGGATGTGCAGAACCTGCTCGACGAATTGAAGGCAACCCACGCCGCAGTCCTGCAGGAGATGAATCTCCTCCAACTCGGTTTGGGCACAGTGCACCGCGTCCTGCAAAATCTGTTACGCGAAGGCGTCTCCGTGCGCGATCTGCCGATGATTCTGGAAAAACTCTGCGACCAGATCACCCTTACCAAGAACCCGGACGAATTGAGCGAAGCCTGCCGCAAGGTGCTCATTCTCCAACTCTCCCGCAAGTGCGACATCCGCAACGGCGTGTTGAAGGCGATCACCCTCCACCCCGAATTGGAACAGCAGTTGAGCAAGGGCCTGCGTCAGACGGCGCACGAGATCGCGCTCGTGATTGATCCGGCCATCGCCCGTCACATTCACCAGCAACTCTCCGACGGAGTCGACCAGATGACCCGCGAGGGTTTGAACGTCCTCCTGCTTTGCTCTCCTCTAATCCGGCTCGGGCTGAAACGCTTTTTTGCCGACACCTTCCCGACCTTGCAGGTGATGGCCTATAACGAAATCCCCTCCACCGTCCAACTCCAGGCCAGCTACACCATCAGCCCCCTCAACACCGCGCCGATGGCCAACGCGTAGATCCGGATAACCGGCCAATGACGGTGCCAAAACGCCAGTTCGCCGGCTTGCCGCGAAAACGACGACGAAGCAGCCCTTGACCCTGTCTTTGACTTATGGGCGGTACGTGCTACAGGTCTAGTGATATGCAGCATAGCTCCGGTTTTTTAAATTTGGTCCAGGACGCGCTTACCCACGTCAGGGAAATTACTGTCGATGACGCCGCCTTTCGCGCTACCCAGCCCAATACCTATCGCGTCGATGTCCGTGAGGAGAGCGAATGGAACGCCGGTCACGCCAACGGAGCGATCCATCTCGGCAAGGGAATCATCGAGCGCGACATCGAGACGACCATTCCCGACCACAGCGCCCAGATCCTCCTCTACTGCGGCGGCGGTTACCGTTCCGCCCTCGCGGCGGAAAACCTGCAACGCATGGGTTACACCAACGTCTCGTCGATTACGGGCGGATACAAGGCCTGGGTCGCCGCAAAACTTCTCACCACCACACGCCCCTCCGTCGTTCCGCGCAGTCCCTTCGACAAGATCGCGGGTATCTACCACCTCGCGCGCCTGATCGACAAGGTTCGCCTCTACCCCGCCGGAAAACTGCCCGGCTACAATTACCTCACCATCGGCTTTGACAAAATGCTGCTCGAATTCCTCTGCGTCGATCCCTACGCCTTCGAGAAGGCCGTGCAGGCCGCCCAGACCGACGACGAAGTGCTCAGTTGGCTCAAGAACAAACTCGGCCCCTCCTTCCCGACCTCGCACGCCATCAGCGATTTCAACGACCGCATCAGCCGCCGTCGTCCCGATAACGCCGACAAGCAGGCCAAGTTCAGCGACACCGTGGCCAAATATCCGCCCACCTGCCGCCGTCCCGAAACCTACTTCGACCTCATTGACCTCGAAGAAGGCCGCGTCGAACGTCTCAACAACGTCTGATCCGCCGGGTCGTCCGGGTTCGCTTCACCGAAAATCAAACACGAAAAGAATCCCATGAGCGCCATTGCCGAATTGACTGTAGCCGAAGCCATCCTCAAACGCCGTTCATGCAAACGGTTCAAGCCCGATCCGATTCCCAGGGACGTGCTCGACCGCCTTATCGATCTGACCATTCACGCTCCGAGCAGTTTCAATCTCCAGCCCTGGCGCATTGTCGTCATCCAGAACCCGGCGCAAAAAGAAGCCCTCGCTAATGCTGCGTGGAAACAGTCGCAGATCACGACTGCGCCCGCGGTGTTTGTCTTCGCGGTCAGCCTCAATGGCTGGGAGAAGACGCTTGAAACCACCATCGCCGAAGCCACCCGCCTCGGCGCGTGGCCGGAAAAATTCGTCAACTTCCTGCGCGGCGCGGTTCCTGGATTCCAGAAGGCCCTTGCTTCGAAAGTACGCGAATACGCCGCCAAGGATGCCCTCATCGCCGCCACACACCTCTCGCTCGCAGCGGAAAGTCTCGGATTGAATTCGTGCCTCATGAACGGTTGGGATGAAGCCGGAGTCAAAGAAGTCATTGGCGCGAAAGACAACGACGACATCGCCATCTCGCTACTGGTGCCCGTCGGTTACGGACTCGATATTCCGCAATTCTCCGGTCGCCTGCCGCGCGAATTGACCGTGTTTTCCGAAAAACTCCCCCCGCAATAACGACAGGTTTTCCCCCGCTCGAATCGGCATAGAATGAAAACCGCGCGACCGGCCCCCTTGTTGCCGGTCGCGTTGTTCTTCACAGCCGGTTGTCTGCTCGGTCTCCACGGCCCGCTCAATGAATTTCATTGGCTGGCCGCCGCACTGGCCTTCGGGGTTGTCTGGGTCGTTGCGCGGTGTTGGGCCGCATCCAGTTGGGCTAGCCTGGCCGCGCTGCTCTTTTTCACTCTCGCCACAGGCGCTTATCACGGGACATTGCGAAAAACCTGCATCGACCCGTCCAGCCTGCGATTGTTTTCTGCGGCCGCCTTGTCGGGCCAATCGCAATGGCGCGGCATTGTGTGCGAGGATCCGCGTTATCGCCCGCGCCGTGACAAGGACAACCTTGGCAACTCGACTCTCGTGATCGCTGTCCGCGAAGCCCGCCTGCCGCGTCTGGCACGGGTTGGCGATGGCGAACCTTTCCAACTGGACGACTGGCGGCAAACGAGTGGCCGCTTGCAGGTGCGCGTGCAAAATTCCACACCCGATCAATTCCATTACGGCGACATCGTCGAAGTCAACGGCGGATTGCGCACGCCGGACGGTCCGCGCAATCCGGGCCAATTCGACATCGCAGCCTACCTCGCCCGCAACGATATTTATTACGAAATTTCCGTTCCCGCAGAAAAGGTGAAGAAGATCGGCGACAACGGCGGCCCCTTCGCCTCGCAATGGGCGTTCCGCGCGCGCGATTGGGCGGTCGGTCGATTACGGCTCGGCATTGAGGACGACACCGCCACCAGCAGTTTGCTGGCCGGGATGCTCATCGGATATGTCGCGGAAGTGCCCGGGGAAATCGAGACCGCTTTCCGCAACACGGGCACCTATCATATTTTCGCCGTCAGCGGGCAAAACGTGGCGGAGATCCTCGGTGTCGGCCTCGTGGCGTTGCAACTGTGCGGACTGGTGCGTTGGCGCTGGGGCTGGCTCATGGTGCCGGTGCTGGTGTTTTACTGCCTCGTCACCGGCGGTCAACCGAGCGCGGTGCGAGCACTGCTGATGGCTGTGCTGGTGCTGCTGGCCTGGTGGTGGGAACGCCCCGCGTCGACGATCAATCTCTGGTCGCTGGCCCTGCTGGCGGTGATGATCTACGACCCGAAACTGGTCGGCAATCTCAGCTTCCAACTCTCCTTCGCCGTCGTCGGAACGCTCATTCTCCTGACGCCGCCGATCTACAATTTCCTCAGTTGGCCGTTCACTCCGAAGGAAACGGCGGAGACGGACGAAGAGAAAAATCCGTCGCGCGCGGAACAGCCGTATTGGCAGCACGCGCTGGCCCAGACCGGGAAGGCAACCCTGCTTTTGTTCAGTTCCTCACTGGCCGCTTCGGTCGGATCGTTCCCCCTCATGTTCTGGTATTTTCACCAGGTCACCTGGGTCAGCCTCATCGCCAATATCATCGTCGTGCCGCTGGCGGGATTTATTGTCGTCATCGGTACCCTCTCGCTCGTCGTGGCTCTCGTCGCCGCGCCTCTCACCGCAGCGATCAATAACACGAATTGGCTCCTGGCCAAAATCCTCGTCGCCTGCGTCACGGCCTTCTCGCAGATTCCGGGCAGCAATGTCTATGTGCCGCCCCCGCCGGTCGCGTGGCAACCCGCCGAACCGGAATTCGTCTGCGCCCAGACCGGTTCCACCACGACGCTGTTGATCCGGCACCACGATAAACGCTGGCTGGTCAACACCGGGACGGAATCGCAATTCCGTTTCGTCACCAACCCACTGCGGAAATATTATGGTGTCAACGGTATCGATGCTGCGATTCTCACCGAACTCAGTTCTCCTCAAGCGGGCGGGGCCTCTTCTCTGCTCGATGAACACATCGTCCGCCGCTGGATCACTCCGCCGCCAATCCGGCCTTCGCGCGTGCTCGTTCCGTGGCAGCAGAAAATGGCCGCGCAATCGGTTGCCACTGAAAACTGGAGCGCCGGGCAGGAGATCGCCCTCTCGCCGGAATTAAACGTTACCGTCCTCTGGCCCCGCCCGGAAAATTCCGCTTCGCGCATGGAAGACCGCGGCATGGCATTGCTTTTCCGCTATCAAAACCAATCGCTCCTCTACGCGGGCCGCATCGGTCCCGACAGCGAAAAGCGCATTCTCGAAAGCGGCGCTGATGTCCGGGCCGCCGTTCTCGTTCAAGGCGCGCACGGGGTCAAACCCAATCTCCCGCTCGAATGGCTCGAAGCGGTACGCCCTCAACATCTCATCCTTCCCGCGCCTGCTGCCTATGATACGGGACCGCACTTCGACTCGGTCGATCTGTTGCCTGCGGGCGAACGGCCTCAAATCTGGCGGCAGGAAAATTGCGGCGCGGTGACCATTCGTTTTCATGCGGACACAGTCGAGGTTGAGTCATTCCTGTCCGAACGGCCAGAAGAGCATTTCGTACCCGAATGAAATAATCGACCGCCTGCACGATTTTGCTCTTGGCGGATGGCAACCCGGATTTTAACTTGAACACGCCGCTTCAGCTCCATGAAATCGCTTAATGAAATCGTCATGCAGGAATGCCTGCCCCAACGCGATTGCATGCTTACCCTCCAGGACATCAACGGCGAAGTCGGCTTCCTCTATTTTCAGGAGGCCGAACTCATCGAGGCCAACTACGCCGCCCTCTGGGGCAAGGAAGCCGTCGCCCAGGTGCTCGAATGGCAATTGGCCGAATACACCGTCGGTTCGCTCCCGCTGGGAATCAAGCGTTCGGTCTGGGACTCCATCGAATCGCTCCTGCGCCTCAGCGCCGCCACTGAGGCCGCGCTCGCCCCGCCGCAATTCCACGCCGAAAAGATCGTCGAACACACGCCCTCGCCCTACGACGCCTTCAAGCAATTGCCCGGCGTCACCCGGATTTTTCTCATCGAAAACAAAAAACAGACCGTTGAGTTCGAGGCCCAGCACGAACCCGCCGAGCCGACCGAGTGGATGACCGAATTTTATCTCCGCGCCCGATCCGTTGGCGAAACCCTCGGCCTTGGCAAACTGCAACGTTTTTCCATCATCACCGACCGTTACCAGGTGGTCGGCCTTTCCCAGGAAAAAAACTTCCTGTGCGTCCTGCGCAAGCACGACGTCGGCAACGACGATTTTGAAGCCGCTTGCGAAGCTTCGATTTCCAAACCCTAAATTCCCGTGGCCACCACCGCCGAAGAAGCCCTGAAACGCGTCACCGCCATGGATGGCGTGCAGGCCGCTTTTGTTTTTGACCAGTACCTCAACATTCTCGTGCAGGATGTTCCCGGTCAGTACAGCAACGAAATCCTCAAGCGTGTTGCGCAGCAGTTTTACGCGCTCGCCGTCCAGAGCTGGAACGCGGGCATCATCACCCAGGAATTCCGTCTCGCCTACGACAAGTACACTCTCTACCTCCGCCTCTTCGCGCAGAATCATTTCATCGTTGTCTTCTTCGACCGCAACATCGAAGCCGCCGAATTCCGCCAACCCATCGGCCTGGCCACGCTTGTCCTCGAAAAAGCCCTCCGCGCCGGCAACGAAGCCGCCGCCCAAAATACCATGTCGCAAATCGCCCTGCTCGCCGAGCAATCGCTCAAGCAGGCTGCGGAAAATGACACCTCGTTTGTCGGTCAGGCCCGCCGCCTCTGCTTCACTTTCCTCGGTGTGACCGGTCGCGATCTGGTCGACAACGCCATTGAGGAATTGCTCCTGTCCCCGCCGTTGCGTTCGGAGGAGGAGATGCGCAAGCTGACCAGTTACGTCCTGCCGCGCATTCCGCATCCGATCCTGCGCCAGATTCTTACCGAGGATTTGGAAGATCTTATCCGCGCCTGTGTGAAGTTGATTTGAGAAAGGCCGAAAGGTTTATCAGAAACTCAGGAAAAACTGGAATATGGAGCGGGAACCTCCGGTCATTCGCAGACAAATTAATGTGAGTGCGTTCGAGTCAAAGCTCAAAAGTAAAAAGCCCATGAGAATTCTTAAGGAAATCATTTCCTTAAGCAGGAGGTTTGGAGGACAGAGTCCTCCATTCTCAGCGCACGATACTTTAAATTGTAGTAGAGTGTCGGAAATCAGGATTTTTTTTGATTTCCTGAGTTCTTGGTGAGGCTTTCCGGGTCGGACTTATTTCTCCAGGAAACCGGTGAGCGGACTGGTGGCGCTGGCGAATTTCGACGGACTGCTCAGGCCGATTTCATACGCGGCGCGGCCCGCTTCGATGGCTGTCTTGAAACAGTGAGCCATTCCACTCGGATCGGAAGCGATGGCGATGGCGGTGTTGACCAGCACGCCGTCGGCACCCATTTCCAGCGCCGCTGCGGCGTGCGAGGGCGAACCGAGTCCTGCGTCGACAATGACCGGAACGGTCGCCTGTTCGATGATGATTTCAATCTGCGCGCGGGTTTCGAGTCCGCGGTTGGAACCGATTGGCGCGCCCAGCGGCATGACCGTGGCGGTGCCGATTTCCTGTAAGCGTTTGGCCAGGACGGGATCGGCGTTGATGTAGGGCAACACGGTGAAGCCTTCCTTCACGAGGATTTCGGCCGCCTTGAACGTCTCGATCGGATCGGGCAGCAGATAGTGCGGGTCGGGATGAATTTCGAGTTTCACCCATTTCGGCAATCCGGCGGCAGCGGCGAGCCGGGCCAGGCGAACCGCTTCCTCGGCGTTGATCGCCCCGCTGGTGTTAGGCAGGAGGAGATATTTTTTCGGGTCGATGAATTTCAGAATGTCGGCGTAGGGATCGTCCTTGCCGCTAAGATCAGCGCGGCGCAGCGCAACGGTGACAATTTCCGTGCCGCTGGCGGTGAGGGCGTCGGCCATGGCGGCATTGGAAGAGAATTTCCCGG
The DNA here is from genome assembly GCA_002306945.1 of Methylacidiphilaceae bacterium UBA1321. Taxonomy (GTDB): domain Bacteria; phylum Verrucomicrobiota; class Verrucomicrobiia; order Methylacidiphilales; family UBA1321; genus UBA1321. The sequence goes on from DBTH01000110.1 coordinate 11,136, forward strand.
TGCCGACAAGGAGGCGGGAGGTGAAGGTGCGGTCGGCGATTTTCCAGGTGGAGGGTGTGTTCATTGTAGTAAATCCAGAATCAAAGGCTCAATCTATCACATCCCCCACAAAAGGGAAGCAGCGCAACGTGACGTTGCATCCAGTTACGCGAAGCGGGAGAGGCTGTCCGGTTTCTACGATAGCGTTGCCGGGCGCAGGCTCGGTCCGCCGATCAACTCACGCGACGCGGAGAGTATATCCGGTTCCCGCGTCAGCGTTTACTGGAAGCAACGTTACGTTGCCTAGACGAAGGTGAGTTCGCCCGGATCGGGAATCAGTCCGGCCTTGTGAGCCTGGCGGAAGAATTCGCGCACACCGGCGCGGCCGCGTTCACCGTAATCGAGAGTCAATTCATTGACATACATCCCGACGAATTGGTCGGCGCGTTCGAAATCGAGACCGCGACCCAGTGGCAACGCGTGGTTGACCGCATCGGCGCGGTGTTCGAGACCGTAACGGATACTCTCGGTGAGAATGGCCGAAATCTTGGCGATGTTATCGGAGCCGAGCGATTTCTTGATCGCGTTGCCGCCGAGGGGAAGCGGCAGGCCGTTGGTGCGTTTGAACCACCACTTGCCGAGATCCTCGCTGAGGGCGAAACCGCGATCCGCGTAAGTGAGCTGGCCTTCGTGAATGATGAGGCCGATGTCGGCGCGTTTCTCGTCGAGTGCTTCGAAGATCTGATCGAAGGGCACGACCACGAAGTTGAGCTGGTCGGCGGGTGTTTCGAGATAAAGCTGAAGGGCGAGGAACGCGCTGGTCATCGTGCCGGGAACGGCGATGCGGCTGGCGAGGATTTCACCGCGCGTGAGGACTTCCTTGCCGACGAGCATCGGTCCGTAATTGTCGCCCATGCTCGCGCCGCTGTGGAGCAGGGCGTAATCCTTGAGCAGGTGCGCGTAGGCGTGCATCGAGACGGCGGTAATGTCGAGTTCGGCGCGGAAAGCACGTTCGTTGAGTGTCTGGATATCTTGCAGGATGTGTTCGAAAGTGAAATCTCCGGTCGGAATCTTGTGTTTCGCCAGCGCGTAAAACATGAAAGCGTCATCGGGATCGGGAGAGTGGCCGAGAGTCAGGTGCATTGGGTTATTTAACGGAAGTCCGGGGGTAATGCCAATCCATTCCGCGAAGAAAATTCTAAAAAACAAACGCTCCCGTCCGAAGTACCTGGAAGCATTGCAAGAGCACCGTCGCAAGAATGTGACTTGCAAAAACACGCTTCTTGATTAGAATGTAGAACGTAATGAACGTGAATTCGGTTAAATATAACGCTGCGGTGCCCGCCATGCTTACGCATGAGCGCTGGTCTTGCCGCGTTATGATGACTGCGGTTCATCCGCAGTCCCGGTCACAGGGTTCGTTATAAGAGAAATCAAAAATCGCTTCGACAACCCACTGACCGGAAAGGCAGTGGGTTTTTCATTTCCCCCTGATTTCCGGTGTGGGTCTCAAAAGCAAAAACAAGGAGATAACCATACCATGAAGATAAGCATCAAGGCCCAGGGAGCACGGCCCCGCAAAAAGCTGATACCTCTCAGCCCCGCACGCAAGAAGATCACATTTGAACTCGCACCCGAACCGGTTCCCGCCTACCCGGCCCACAGCCTGGGCGGAGCCGTTCTCGAACTGAGCTCGTACTACCTGCAATTCGGCCTGAGCCCGGCGCAAGCCCTGCGTTCGGCCCTGGCCGACATTCCGGAGGCCGCCGTTTGATCGGAGCCCGCACAGGGTTCCGATCCCACAGGCCATCTGATTATGCGCTCGCACCGAAAAACGTGTAACGCTCTGTCGTCGCATTCCGGACGAGTCGAAACCACAGCTCAAACGCTGCTCGCCTGAACAACGGTTAGTCCGCTGTTTTGGGTTGTGGTTTCGACTCGTCTTGCCGGCACGGCAGCGAACTGTTTTTGAGGATTTTTCCGCAGAACAGTTGTCTTCCCGCTATTTCCGTGGCACAGTCCACTGGAGCGGAAAATCGACAGGGGCATTCATGCGGAGTCGCTACACCATTCTTTTTGTCATTGTCACGCTGGGGCTGCTTTTAACCCTGGTTTTCCAATTTGTTCATCGTGGCTCCCAATATTTCCGCATCCATCAGCAACTCCACAACGCGCAAGTTCTGCACGGGCTGCTCCAGAACGAAATGGTCGCGCCTCCCTACATCAAGGTGCCACTTTTCCCCGCCGATGCGCACATCGGCTCCATGCGCGAATACATGCTTTATCTCAAGAAAATCGAACTAGTCAGTGACGAGGATTGTGATTTTTTTACGGCCGGTTCCGGCCACCGTTACAACCGGCTTGAGGACATTCCTTCCGAACATATCACTATCACGGTCGCCAATATTTCCGAAGTAGAATTCAAGGCTGATACTCCCTTTGTCCTCGTCGTCACGCGCAATCTCGCCGATGCCATCAATTCCCAAGCGGCCGCCTTGCCCCACCCCGACAATTATCACGCTGCTGTCTGGACTGACGGCCACCACGTCATCCGGCACAACGTCGATTTCAAACAGGACAAGTGGGCGGATCAATTTACCACGCGCGAGCCGAAGTTTCTCGGGCCTTGAAGGAACCCCCGATACCCATGATCTTTTTACTCCTTATACTGTTTTTCTTCCTTGCGGTTTTTCTGTATCTCATTCGCCTACGAGTGAAAAAGCTTCAAGGTGGTTTCCCTTCTGAAGGAAACAAGACCATTTTAAATCTTGAAAAAGTATTGTTGAGTGGATTCCTGATCGCGGCTCTCATTTTGAGTTTTGATTACTTGGAAATTCCAAAAATTCGAGTTGATTCCAACACGGAACGATTGACTCTCCTCCACGATCTCAACAATGCGAGGCAAGTCCACATGGGCATTCAAGGAGCGGCTCTCGACGCAGCCAATACCGGAACGCCACCCAGTGTCTTGCCCGGCGATCTCGACGTGAAGACCAACCTCGAATACGTCACCTTTCTGGTACAACACGGCATCTTCAAAGAGAGCGATCTGTCGATCTTTTGCGTGCCCGGAAAACACATCGCCGCGCTCAGGGATTTGCGCGAAGAAAACATACTCTTCCGCTTCGCCCGCGTTTCGAAGAATGACCCTTCCGATACGATCTTCTTCGCAACCAAAACCAACGTAGAGCCGCCCCAACCCCGGAGTTTGTGGGAGCGACTGTTCCACCACAAAAAGGAAATTCCCCGGATTGTATTCCGAATAGGAGGCGATGCTGACCGCTATAATCAGTTGCCGAACGACCCATCGCAGATGGGCAAACTCCCGCCGCGGGAACCGGCGTTTCTCGCACCGTAAAGAGCGACATAATTCGCGCGAAATAGTCCGATCGGACTAGCTGTAAGTAAAAGTCTACAGATTAATTAGAGAATCGCAAGTGGCTCTAATTCAGATGTATTTGGCAGTGGAAAATTAATATTTAGAAAAAAACTCTATTTTCCTCTTTACTTTGTCTATCTTTCCTATAGACATAATATCAAAGACAACTTCTTACTTTTAATAAACTGCAATGAGCACACTGGCCACTCCTGATTCTAACGCGACCTCGCCGGAATCCAAAATCGAATCCGAGACAGTTCGCCGCATATTGCGCGCGCTGACCGGAATCGATTACGGATCGGTCGAGATCATCATTCACGATTCAAAGATCGTTCAGATCGACCGCAAACAACGTTCGCGTTTTTCGCAGCCACTGACAGTCCCGGCACGTTAAAGTCGAAAAGGGAAAAAGCAGAATCCTTCAGCTATTGCCACCACTCGCCAAACCTTCACTCACCCATTTTTTTGCTTTGACGGATAACCTGAATCTTTATAAACAATTCAAGTCTCTATTAGTTATGTAGAGATCGTCTTTCCGACTCACGGACGACCAGAAGATTGTTCCAATCGTAAACAACAACAAACCAGACCCACCGCTCACCCGGAGGTTTGGCCAAGGAGAAAACTAAATAGTGAAACCTATCAGCAAATTAGTCGCCGGTCTGCTGGTGTCGCAGTTCATACTGCCCATCGCGCTACTGGCGGGGGATGATACGAAAGATGAAAAGGATTTGAAAAAGTCCATCAACAGTTACGTGGATGAGCCGGTTGATTCCAAAGGACCCGCTCTGCCGTTGCACACCCTGGAAGGTACGGGCGGTATTTTGATTACCCCGGTGGCTTACCTGTCCAACCCCGGGCCGAAGGATGAAATCTTCGGATTGCCCGCGGCATCGGCCACCTACATCAATGCCCGTGAAAAGAACGTTGAGTCGCTCGCTGTTTCAGAAGTCCTGATCCAGCGCGTCGAACTCAGCTTCGCGGTCAGTCGTTTCGGCGTCGGCACACTGCCTCGCGCCATCCGTGATGCGGGTGCCGGAGACATTCGCAACGATGTGTATCTCTACAACATCAATGCGCGTGGCGTCCTCATCCCGGAAAACAGCTTCGATCTCCCGATCCCGCAGATCACCGCGGGCGTGGGCTTCAAGCAGAACGACGGCATCGACCAGATCAACAATGCCACCGGCCGCACTCTGTCCAGCATCGGTTACAAGCGTGACTACGGTGTCGACTATACATTGACGGCGACCAAGGCGTTCCCGAAGGTGTTTGATCGCCTCTTGTTGTTGACCGCCGGTGTTCGTTTCAGCGAAGCCAACCAACTCGGTTACGTCGGTTTCTCCGACACCTACCATGCCACGTTTGAAGGCAATATCGTCTATTCCCTCACTCCGTGGTTATATCTGGCTGGTGAATACCGTCAGAAGGACAGTGCCTATGGACGCATCCCCGGACTGGTTGAGACTGAAAACGATTGGTGGACCGTTGGACTGGGCATTCTTCCCAGCCGCCACACCAGCGTGACGGTCGGTTACGGCTACCTCGGCAACGTGCTCGACACGGTTGAAAAAGCCGCCTGGGCCGTTCAGTTCAAATACGAGCTGTAACACCCGTGCACACCGCAATCTCCCGGACGCAGACGTCCGGGAGGTTGACCTCCATGAGCCTTCTCGACGATTTCTTCTCCCTTTTTAAACCCGCAACCATTCAACCCACAGAAAGTCATATTATGCCTGAATTAGCAACATTGGCCCTCCACGCCGGCCAGAAACCCGATACGGACACACAATCACGTGCTGTCCCGATTTATGCCACCACCTCCTACGTTTTCAAGGATTCGGCCCAGGCGGCCAATCGTTTCGCCCTCAAGGAATTTGGTCAGATCTATTCCCGTCTGACGAACCCCACCAACGACGTTTTTGAAGCGCGCATCGCCGCGATTGAAGGCGGTACGGCTGCCGTCGCCGTTGCCTCTGGAGCCGCGGCCATCACGTATTCGATTCTGGCAATCACCGAGCCCGGAGATGAAATTGTTTCAGCCGACAATCTTTACGGTGGCACCTACTCTTTCTTTCACTACACGCTTCCCAATTTCGGACGTACGGTAAAGTTCGTTCCCTCACAGGATCTCGAAGCCTTCCGCAAGGCCATCACGCCCAAGACCCGCGCCATCTACGCCGAGACCATCGGCAATCCGAAGCTCGACGTTCCCGATTTTGAAGCCCTCTCCAGGATCGCGCACGAAGCCCACATCCCCCTCATCATCGACAATACCGTTGGCGTCGGCCTGATCCGGCCCATCGAACACGGCGCGGACATCGTCGCCATTTCCGCTACCAAGTACGTGGGAGGCCACGGCACGGCCATCGGCGGCGTCATCGTCGACAGCGGCAAGTTCGCCTGGATCACCGGCAAATTCTCCGCCTTCACCACTCCCACACCGGCCTATCACGGACTGGTTTACTGGGACGTCTTCGGCAATCTGCCCGGCCTTGGCAATATCGCCTTCGCCATCAAGATTCGCGCCGAACTCCTTCGCGATACCGGAGCCACCCTCAGCCCGTTCCATTCCTTCCTCTTCCTGCAAGGATTGGAAACGTTGCCTCTGCGCCAGAAGCAACATTCGGCCAACGCGCTGGAAATCGCCAAGTATCTCAAGACCCATCCGCTGGTCACTTGGGTGACTTATCCCGGTCTGGAAGACGATGCCAACCATGCCAACTCGTCCAAGTACCTCAAGAAGGGCTTCGGCGGCATCCTCGGCTTTGGCATTAAGGGCGGAGTTGAAGCAGGCAAGAAGTTCATCGACCACGTCAAGCTGCTCTCGCACCTGGCCAACATCGGTGATGCCAAGAGCCTGGTCATTCACCCGGCTTCGACCACCCACTCGCAATTGAGCGAAAAAGAACTGCTGGCCACCGGCGTGACCCCGGATTACATCCGCATCGCCGTTGGACTGGAAGATGTCATCGACATCAAGGCCGATCTCGACCAGGCCCTCAAGGCTTCGCAGGCGTAATTTCGTCTCCTGTATCCCGTTCCCGCCCGGACTCTCCCCATGCTTCCGGGCGGGACAACAGGGGAGGGCAAAAAAGCGTTTTCAGTGTAGGAATCCCCAAGTCCTCGTAAGCCATGCACGATTACCGCATACTTGAGGATACGTACGGACCGCCCATTTCCGAACAACGGGGTTGTCATCAAAAGAGAAACGTTCTAAAAAAAGAACTCTTGAGTCATCATTCTATTGGAAAAGTACAGACACAGTTCTTTGAGTTTAATGATCCAAAGAACCCTTTGCAGTTGAGTTGCGGGACCGCTCTCGAGCGTTACACCCTTGCCTACGAAACGTATGGCGAGCTGAACGCCGACCGTTCCAACGCAATCCTCCTGTTCCATGCCATGACCGGCAGCCAGCACGCCGCCGGTATCAATCACGATGTGCCCGGACTCGACGGTCGCTGGACTGACGAGATGTATGAGGGCTGGTGGGATGGTTTCATCGGCTCCGGCAAGGCGCTCGACACCAATCGCTTTTTCATCATCTGCGTCAATTACCTTGGCGGCTGCTACGGTTCGACCGGCCCCGCCTCGATCAATCCCGCCACCGGCCAACCCTGGGGCCCGACCTTTCCGGTCTTGCGCATGCGCGACATCGTGGAATCGCAAGTCCGGCTGCTCGATTCCCTCGGCATCCACAAACTGCACGCCGTCGTGGGTTCCTCCATCGGCGGATTCCTTTCCCAAATCCTGGCCACCCGTCACCCGGAACGAGTCGGCATCGTCGTCCTCATCGGCACCGGCCCGGAAACGACCGTGCTCCAGCGGATCATGAATTTCGAACAGATCACCGCCATCGAGTTCGACCCCAATTTCAAGGGAGGCAACTACTACAACGGCCCGCGTCCCGACATCGGATTGGCGTTGGCGCGGCGTATTGCCCACAAGACATTCATCTCGCCGGATGCGTTGCGCGCGCGCGCGCGTCACGAGGTTGTCAGTCAATCCCCGCCCTTCGGCTGGTACGAAATGAACAGCCCGGTCGAGTCCTACATGCTCCATCAGGGAGAGAAATTCGTCGCTCGTTTCGACGCCAATTCCTACCTGCGCATCCTCGATGCCTGGCAATGGTATGACCTCCTCGACGGCACCGGCGCGAAGAACCTCGTCGAATTATTCTCGCGCTGCCAGGGTCAGGAATATCTGGTCTTCAGCATCGACAGCGACTCCTCGTTCCATCCGAACGAACAGTCCAAGCTCGTTCAGATTCTCAAGAGGGCTGAAGTCAGCGAAATGTGGATCACGGTCAATTCGGAAAAGGGACACGATTCCTTCCTGCTCGAACCGAAGCTCTATACGCCGCACCTGATTCAAGTATTGCACGCTCAGGAAATCAATCCCGGCGCTGGCATATAACGGCGCTGGAATTGTGCGCAGAAGTCAAAACTCAAAAGTTAAATGCCCTCGTTTATGAGTGAATTTTTGAGATGAGAAGCTACAGTTGTCGACACTTTTGATTTCTTTCACCCCGGTTGTGTGCGGGATAATTGAAAAGGCTATAACAGAGCATTTCAAAGTACAGGGCACAGAATCGTGCACGGTACTTTGAAATGTCTCAGCAGCCCGTTAGATCACGCTGTCGTTAAGGATGTGCGTATTCTTCGGGATGACGACGATTCCATCGCGGATATAGAAGTTGGGGCCGTCCATATTGGCGGGCTTGCCTTCCGGCGTGATGGTCACGTTGTCGCCGATGCGGGCGTTCTTGTCGATGATGCAACGCTCGATGCGGCAATTCTTCCCGATACCGATGCGCGGGATGCCATTGGACTCGGCGGCGATCAGGTTGGCGTCGGTCTCGTAATAGTCCGATCCCATCAGGATACAATCCTTGATGGTGGTGCCTTCGTGGACGCGGGCGCGAACTCCCACCAGCGAGTTCTCGATCTTGGCGGCATTGATGATGCAACCATCGGCGACGACGGCGCGTTCGATCGTGCTGTTCTCGATCTTGCTGCCGGGCAGGAAGCGCGGACGCGAATAGATCGGCGCGTTGACGTCGTAGAAGTTGAATTGCGGTACTGGCTTGCACAGGTCGAGGTTGGCTTCGTAGAAAGCCTTGATCGTTCCGATGTCCTCCCAATAACCCTGGTAGATGTAGGAGAACACCCGGTGGGTTTTGATGAGGGACGGGATGATGTGTTTGCCGAAATCGGTCAGGTCGTTGTCGAGTGAAGCGGCGAGAACCTTGCGATTGAAAACGTAGATACCCATCGACGCCAGGTAGAGGTCGTCGCTGGTGTGGACGTTGAGTGTGGACAGGAGCGGATCTTCCAGCTTGAGGCTTTCCAGGAGATCGTCTTCCTTCGGCTTTTCCACGAAGCGGGTGATCCGCTTCTCGTCGTCGACATCCATGATGCCGAAGCTCTTGGCCGACTCGCGCCGCACCGGGATCGTGGCGACGGTCACGTCGGCGTAACTGGCCACATGCTGCTCAATGAGCTTGTGGAAATCCATCCGGTACAATTGGTCACCCGACAGGATCAAGACGTAATCGTGCGGATGGCTGTGCAAATGCACCAGATTCTGCCGCACCGCATCGGCCGTTCCCTGATACCAACCCTCCTTGTTGCCAGCCGTCTGTTGCGCCGCCATGATGGCGACGAAACCCTGGGAGAATTCATCGAACCGGTAACTCTGCTGAATATGCCGGTTCAAAGACGTACTATTGTACTGCGTCAGCACAAATATCCGTTTCAAACCGGAATTGATGCAATTACTGATCGGAATATCGACCAGTCGGTATTTTGCAGCGAGTGGTACGGCGGGTTTTGCGCGATCTTTGGTCAAAGGGAAGAGGCGGGTACCGGCACCACCACCCATAATAATTGACACGACATCACGCCCGGAAACATGCACACGGCCCGATTTATCCATAGCTTGACTTGACGGTAAAACACCAATGACGCTACAACAAGGAGAATGTGTGGCATCGTTGCTTATTTAGGTGAGAAAGAGGCCCAGCCCCTTTTGCTCGAAGGACTCCGTCGACTCGAATACCGCGGGTACGATTCCAGCGGCATGGCCGTCCTCAATGGCGGCGGTCTCCATGTCCTGAAAAAAGTCGGTCGCATCCAGGCTCTCGCCGCTGCCGCCGAGATCACCCCCCTTCACGGCAGTCTCGGCATCAGCCACACCCGTTGGGCCACTCACGGCGAACCCAGCGACCGCAACGCCCACCCCCACGTCGACGCCACCGGTAAACTCGCCCTCGTCCACAACGGCGTCATCGAAAATTACGCATCGCTCAAAAAACGCCTCATCACCGAAGGCCACACCTTCACCTCCGACACCGACACCGAAGTCCTCGCCCACCTCATCGGCGACCATTTCCAGAAGCTCCCCGCCAACACTCCCTCCCGCCTCGAACGCGCCGTCATGGCCGCCTTGCGCGAAGTCCAGGGCACCTACGGCATCGCTGTCATCCACCAGGATGAACCCGGCGTCCTCGTCGGTGCCCGTCGTGGCAGCCCCCTCGTCCTCGGCATCGGCGTCGGCGAACATTTCCTCGCCAGCGACGTCTCTGCCGTTGTCGCCTACACCCAGAAGGCCGTCTACCTCAACGACTACGACATCGTCACCATCGACCGCAACGGCTTTCGCGTCAGCTCCCTGACCAAACAAAGCGCCGGATTTGAAATCAGCGCCATCGACTTCCACCAGGCCGACGCCGACAAGGGCGAATTCCCCCACTACATGCTCAAGGAAATCTTCGAGCAACCCCAGGCCATCCAGAACGCCATCCGCGGCCGCCTTAGCCATGAAGACTCCACCGCCGTCCTCGGCGGCCTCAACATGGATGCCAAGGAACTCCGCGGCATCGACCGCATCCTCGTCACCGCCTGCGGCACCGCCCTCCACGCCGGCATCGTCGGCGAACACCTCATCGAATCCATCGCCCAGATCCCCGTCGAAACCGACTTCGCCAGCGAATTCCGCTACCGCAACTGTCCCATCGACCGCCGCACCCTCGTCTTCGTCGTCAGCCAATCCGGCGAAACCGCCGACACCCTCGGCGCTCTGCGTGAAGCCCGCCGCAAAGGCTTCCGCGTCCTCGGCATCTGCAACAACGTCGGCAGCACCATCGCCCGCGAGAGCGACGGCGGCGTCTACATGCACGCCGGGCCCGAAATCGGCGTTGCCGCCACCAAATCCTTCACCTCCCAGGTCACCATCTTCGCCCTCCTCGCCCTCCTCTTCGGACGCATGCGCTACCTCTCCGCCTCCCAGGGCCGCGAGATCATCGAGAACATCGAAAAACTCCCCACCCTCATCGGCCAGGTCTTGAGCCAGAGCGAACGCATCAAAGCCATCGCCAACAAATACGCCAAGTCCTCCAGCATGCTCTACTTCGGCCGCCTCTACCAATACGGCGTCGCCCTCGAAGGCGCCCTCAAGATGAAGGAAATCACCTACATCCACGCCGAAGGCTACCCCGCCGCCGAGTTGAAACACGGCATCATCGCCCTCATCGACAAAAACACCCCCAGCGTCTTCATCTGCCCCCAGGACTCCGTTCATGACAAAAACATGAGCACCATCCAGGAAATCAAAGCCCGCAAAGGCCCCATCATCGCCCTGGCCACTGAAGGCGACACCTCCGTCGAAGCCATCGCCGACGACGTCATCTGGCTGCCCAAAGCCGTTGACTACATCATGCCCGTCATCAGCAGCATCCCGCTCCAGCTCCTCAGCTACTACACCGCCGTCGCCCTCAACCGCGACGTCGACAAACCCCGTAACCTCGCCAAATCCGTTACCGTCGAGTGAGCCGGGGCAATCGCCCATAAGGGAAAGCGAATGGACAAGCCGCTGGACACCCGGTTTCTGGCGGCGATCCGGCTCCAACGCCGATTGGTTCCGAGCTTCAAGGAATACCCCTTCTGCATTCCGGCCATACGCAATCTCAAGCGACTCGAATTTCATCCCAGCGTCACCTTCTTTGTCGGTGAGAATGGGATTGGCAAATCGACCCTCATCGAAGCCATCGCCGTCAAAATGGGATTCAATGCCGAGGGCGGCAGCCGCAATTTCAACTTCAACACGCGCCCCTCTCATTCGGCACTCTATAAAGCGATCACCGCCGAGCGCGGCATCAAACGGCCACGCGATGGCTACTTCCTGCGCGCCGAAAGCTTCTACAATCTCGCCACGGAAATCGAACGTCTGGATTCTAATGTAGGGCTGACATACTTTCCTCCTCCGGTCATCGATTCCTACGGCGGCGGCGGCCTTCACGAACAATCCCACGGCGAATCGTTTTTCGCCCTCCTCAACAACCGGCTTCGGGGCAACGGCCTCTATATCTTCGACGAACCCGAAGCCGCGCTCTCCCCGCGTCGACAGATGAGCCTTCTCACCCTCATGCACGGACTCGTCAAGAAGTCCTCCCAATTCATCATCTCCACCCACTCGCCCATACTCCTCGCCTACCCCAACGCCCAGATCTACTCCCTCACCACGTGCGGCATGAAGAAAATCCGCTACACCGAAACCGAACACTTCCAGATCACCCGCGACTTCCTCAACCGCCACGAAAAGATGCTCGAAATCCTCCTCAAGGAATAACCGATCCCTATTTCTGTCGCAGCGATTCTGCGGCCCAAAATTCAGCGCCCGCGCCTCATTTACAGAGAAGAGAGCCGCCTGCCCACCCCCTCCCAAAAAAATGGAGGCCCCACGACAATCCGCGACAAGGAACGACAACCCCACCGTTCCGCCTGCGAAAATCAAACGGCTTTCGGCCAAAATTCGAACGACATTTACGAAGTACCCCATGTCGCCATCCTACCGCATAGCATCTCGCTCCCGTTAACCTTGCGTGCGCTACGTGCGCTGCCTGTGCGAAAAAATACGAACGTCCTCTCCGCTTCCACGAGAATCGATAATGAAATAATGAGAGATCCCTTTGATTTGGCAGACCTCTTTAACTTACCTAACCTCGCCAAATCCGTCACTATCGAGTGATCTTCCACCGCACACCGAAGGGTACTTGCCCGGAACCACACTAACTGCTAAGGTGACATCATGAGCGAAATCATCTTTGAGGTGCATGAAGACCAAGCCGACGGAGGCTATACCGCCGCAGCTCTGGGCTACGACATCTTCACTGAGGCCGATAATCTGGAAGGACTGCGGATCAACGTTCGCGAGGCCGTGCAATGCCACTTCTTCGATGTCCCCGCCGACCAACGCCCCAAAGTCATCCGCCTCCATCTGGTGCGGGACGAACTTCTCGCCGCGTGAAAATCCCCCGCGACGTCTCCGGAGCCCAACTGCTCAAGGCTCTGCGCGTGTTCGGCTATGAAATGATGCGTCAAGAAGGTTCCCACATCCGGCTCACCACCGCCCAAAATGGCCAGCACCATCTCACCATTACCCAACCACAACCCGATCCGACTGGGAACCCTCGGCGGCATCCTCAAGGCCGTGGCCGCTCATCATAAACTGACCCTCGACGACGTGATTCAAAAGCTCGATCTGTAAGCCATCACGTCAGCGTCATGCTGAGCAACGTGCCGTTGCATCCAACTACGCTGACACCGGAACTGGACATCCTCTACTGCTTCGCGTAACGGAGTTCAGTCTCACGCTGTCATTCTGAGCGTAGCGCAGCGCAATCGAAGAATCAGTCTGGAATGGTCGAAGACTTTAAAAAAATACCAACGTCTTCTCCACTTACGCGAAAATCGATAATGAAATAAAAGATTGACGCCTTTGCATCTCCTCGGTGCCTAACTCAAAAGACCGTTACTAATTCTATTTGCACTTTCTCGACATCGCTTATACTCGCTGTATGGGCTTCGATGCAGCGTTAGAATATTTGGATAATCCAATCGAATCACTTGAACAGGACGAATTGTCCCGCGGGGGTTATGTCGAGAATGTGTGCCGCATCCTGCGAACCCCCACCATAACCGAGAGTAATGTTTTTGCTATTTATGGCGATTGGGGAGCAGGTAAAACATCGGTCAAGAATCTGATCATCAAACATTGGAAAAATGACAAGGAAGCTCCTCTTACGATTGAGTTCAATCCTTGGGCGTTCAGCAGTCAAAAGGAAGTCATGACTGCTTTCTTTCAGCATGTTAGCCATAAAATAGGCAGCGAGCAAAGTGGAAAGGCCCTTGCTAAATAGTGTCGTCACGAGATGAG
>DBTH01000151.1 GCA_002306945.1 Methylacidiphilaceae bacterium UBA1321
TATCCTGCACAGAGAATGGAGGACTCTGTCCTCCAAACCTCCTGCTTAAGGAAATGATTTCCTTAAGAATCCTCATGGGCTTTTTCCCCTTTTTACGCAACGTAAAAAGGGGAAAAGCCCTGTGGGGTTTCTAAAGGGTATCATACCCTTTAGCGGGGGATATGGGGGCAGCGCCCCCAGTCTTTGTGTGCAGGATACTTTGAAACCTAAACCTATCCCTTGACTATCTCATAGCAGCGTCACTCTGGTCATCCTGAGCAGAGCGTAGCGACGTCGAAGGATCGGCTAACTTTTCTCGGTTAAAAGCAGTTGGACGAGAGGAGAGAAAGAAAAACGGAATTGATCAAAGGTTTTATTTTATCAGAACGGGTTCTTGCTTGCCCGTTTTTCAAAGTTTCAAAGACGGAGAAGTACATCTGGCTGAGTTTTTTGTAATAGCCTTCCAGGTCGGGATAAGTGGCCAGCACGACATTTTGATGACTCAGGATGTCTCCGCCCCAGGAGGGCTGGCGGTATAATTTCAGGATCGTATTTTCCAGATCCTCGGGAATGTCCAGGGAGAAGAAGCCGGGATGTTCCTGTCCCAACGCCGACAGGTTTCCCTCGATCCGGCTGGCAAGAATGGGAATGCGGGCGGCCATGGCTTGCAGCAGGACGAGCGGTTGACCCTCCCACTGCGAGGGGAAGACAAAGGCGTCGAACGCCTGCATCCAGGGTTCAATTGGCCGCTGCGCCCCGGCAAAAACGACGTATTGCTGTATTTGAAGTTTTTGAACACGTGCCTGCATTTTGTCGAACGTCTTGCCCTCGCCAACCAAAACGAGCCGGAGATTCGGGATACGGTTTCTGAGTTGAACGACGGCATTGAGCAGGCGCACGTGGTTTTTCTCAAAACGAAAGGCTCCCACATGCCCCATAATCCAGGCCGATTCCGGCAGATTAAGGCGGTGGCGCAGTACGGCCTTGTCCAATTCGGAAACGGTTTTCCGGATCAGAACCGGGTTAGGCATGACCTCGATTTCACTGAAGGGCACACCGATTTTGCGGTGAATATCCTCCGCAGTTTGGCGCGACAGCGTGATGTGACGGCTGATCCAGCGGGAGATCCGTTTAAGGATAAACTGTCGGTGCCATTTTTCCGCGATGTAAGTTTTATGATGGTGGACGACCGACTGGATTCCCGCCAGGCGGGCAGCGGGAACGGCGTAAACGTGGGCGTTGTAAACGTGGGAATGAACGAGGTCGATCTGGTTTTCCCGCAGCCACCGGGCCAGTTTCCAGACGACGCTGGGTTGAAACCGGCGACTGGTCACCCAGTGCTGGCATTGGATCGGCCGGGACTCCGCCAGGGCTTTTTCTCCGAGATTGCCCAGGGAGTCGATACACAGGATTTGAGACTGCACTGCCTCTTGATTCTCACTGACAAGAGACAAAGCCAGATCTTCAGCGCCTCCAAACGGAAACTCCAGAAATAGATGTACTACTTTTAACGACCGTTTCACTAATACCTAATACCCTCCCTGATTTCGGAATAAAAGCCAGAGGTTTTGTTCCAAAAAAATTCACGGCGCTCCAGCATGCGTTGATAAATCTGTTGATACTGTTCAGGATAGGCAATGAAACGTTTGACGGCACGGAGCAGTCCCGCCACTTTAGGAGGGGAAAAGGCATCGAACGCAATCGCATCGCATTCAAAGGTTTCGATGAAAGCGCGCGTGCGCAGATCGAAGTCGACCAGAAACAGGGGAACGCCCCAGCCCAATGCGGAAATTCCCATGTGAAGGCGGTAGGCAATGACCAGATCCGCACTCCGGAAAGCTTCATAATATGCGGCCGTATTCATCCCCGGAGAGACGGCCTGGCGTCCGTACGGAGCGAGCAGGGGCGCGACGTAGTCGTTGTCCCGGCTGTCGTGGACGATGACCTGCCAGTCGATGCCCGATTTTTCCAGCATACGGAGCAGCCGCTGAAAGCCCAGGTACATCCAGCCGTTTTGAAACATCGATTTTCTCCAAAGCCGGGGAACGAAACGCCGGGGCGGAGCACTGACGAGAATTTTTTTAGGCCTGGCCACGCGAAACGTTTCGCGTCCAACAAAGGCGGCGGGGCAAGCCGTGACGGTGGAGTCGATTCCAAGTGTCCGGAGAAGCTGCGCTGTGGCGTAATCCCTGACAGCCACACCCAGGGCCTTTTCATGCGAAAGAATGATTTCGCGCCGGGAGCGTTCGTCTAGCGGCTTGCCGTGGCCGGAACGGATCGAACCAGTTCCCAGGCCAATGAAACAGAGCGGCACGCGGAGCGCCTTGATGGAATTCTCGTCGGTTTTAAAACGCCAGTCCGGTCCCTGATAAAGATTACTGCCACCGACGACTACCAGTTGCGCTTCGGCATTGGTGCGCTCAAGATTTTCACCCGTCATTCCAACGCAAGTGTGGAGCACTTTGTCCGGATCGTTGGCGGGCAATTCGACGATGCGAGCCTGGGGGAAAATTTCCTTGAGCCGCAAATGAATGCCGTCCCGGACAAACAAATCCCCCACATTGGCGGTATGGGGAACATAGTGGTGGATAATCATTGTGAACCGCCGTTCGGTTGCAGATACCGGTGACCAGGACATACTCCGCGCGCCTCCCGCAACGAACCGTCGCGGACACGCAGATTCTCGTAAGCGGCGAGCACTTCCACCAGTTCAATATCGGTGGTGCGCAAGGCGTTCCTGCGGAGTTTTTTTTCCTGCGGCGGCAGATTTCCCTGTAATGCCTTGTCCGGAGGGAAAACCAGTTGGTGCCGTGCCTTCCACGGACGCCAGACTCTTTCATCCGATGGTCCGAAGAGGCCGACTATCGGGCATTGGCACGCTGCGGCCAGGTGACACATGGCCGTATCGACCCCGATGAAGATCTGCGCGCGGTAGAGCAATCCGGCGCTTTCAGCCCAGGTAAGACGGCCTTCGGTGAGGACGATTTTATCGCCGCACGCCGCACGTATCTCCCGCGCCAGGCTCAATTCGGACTCGTCGCTTCCCGTGCTCACCAGAATCCAATCATGATTGGCCTTGATCCGGTTGCAAAAAGCGATCCATTTCTCGACGAACCATTTTTTACGTTCCCACCGGGTTCCGGGATGAATAAAAGCAAAGTTGGCGTCCGGGGGAATCAGCGCACTTTCCTTGCAGCAACGCCGTTCAAAAGCCAGGGGCGGTATCGTCTCGCCCAGGTCGAGAACACTGGAAATTGTCTGAATGTCCTTTTCGACGGCATGTCCGGTAAAGGGATGCAGATGGCAGATGCGCGTCAGACAAAGATCCCGGAAAATAGTCCGTTTCGGAGGACGGACGGACATGCCGATTCTGGTCTTTGCGCCGGAAAACAACGTCATCCATCGGCCACGGGCACCTTCGCTCAGGTCGAAGGCGTAATCGAATTTTTCATCCCGTATGGCCCGGATCGTGAAAATATCCCCGAACACGGAATACCAGTGCCGATTGTCCGCTTCGGGGTTCGCCGTCGTCAAGACGCGGTCAATCTCCGGACAGCCTTCCAGAATGCCTTCGCAACTTTTCCGCACCAATACCCACAACGTCGCCTCCGGATAGGCGCGACGGATGGCCTTTGCCGAAGGAGTCAGCAGCAGGGTGTCGCCGATATGCCGGGTCTTGATGAGGAGAATTTTCATTCCGGACAAACTGGAACGGTCGGCACGACCTCGCGTTATTCCTTCACCTCGTCGCGCCACCATTGCAGATATTTCGGAGCGACGGCATCGGGAGAAAAAGAGACGACCTCAGGGCAGATGTAGCTGTGAAGTTGATGAACGATGGTGCTGACAGCGCCGAATTGTTCCTTGCTGGATTTAATGAGGAGTTGCCATTCCTCGGTGTGTTCGAGTTTCCCTTCCCACCAGTAATGCGATTCGACGCGGGGGATGATATTGACGCAGGCGGCCAGCTTGTTCTCCAACACACGGTGCGCAATCTGGCGCGCTTCGTCCTGGGAACTGGCGGTAACGAGAATGATGACAGGTGTCATGGGTCGATTTTGGCGAAAAGAACGAAGGGGAAAAGACAAAAGACTTTTTAGACAGAATTAACGGAATTTAAGGAATTAGGGGAAAGTCTAAAGGCAAAGGCGGGAAGGATTATCAGGAAATCAAGAAGCTTGCGGATGTGCTGATCGATACTTGAGTACCGGTAGCCGATACTTAGAACCTAGTACCTCGTACTGCCTCCTTAGTACTACGTACTTTTTTCCGAACGTTCGATCCAGCCGCCGCCGAGCACCGTATCGCCGACGTAGCAGACGGCCGCTTGCCCTGGGCTGATGGAATGTTGGGGTTCGAGGAATTCGATGCGCGCGCGGCGATCCGGTAATGGATGCAGTCGGGCGCGGACTTCGGGATAATTGTAACGGATCTTGGTGGTGATCTCAACCGGGCCGGACAGTTCGCCCGCGATCCAACTGGTCTGATTGATAAAACAATCGGGCCGGATCAGGTCGGCATGTTCACCCACAATGACGTTGCTGGTCGCCGGGTCGATATCGATCACGTAGAGCGGACGGCCATGACCGCCGCCGAGCCCCTTGCGCTGGCCAACGGTGAAATATTCCACGCCATCGTGCGGCCCCATGTAGGTGCCGTCCTTGTAGTAGAGACCGCCGCGGTGAAAGGTCTTTTCGCCCAGGTGCGACTTGAGGAATTCCTTGTAGTCGTTGCCGGGAACGAAGCAAATCTCCTGACTGTCTTCCTTGTCGTGGGTTTTGAGCCCGAGCTTCTTCGCAATGGCCCGCACCTCGGGCTTGGTCAGGGCACCCAGCGGAGCGAGGGAACGTTCGAGTTGTTGCGGGCGCAGGCTGAAGAGGAAATAGGACTGATCCTTGCGCGAATCGACGGCCTTCTTCAACACCGGGCCGTTGGCGGTATGCTCGATGCGGGCGTAATGGCCGGTGGCAACGTAGTACGCGCCGAGCGAAGTGGCCTTGTCCTGCAAATTGCCGAACTTGAGTTTCTCGTTGCACAGGACGCACGGATTCGGCGTGCGACCCTGCCGGTATTCCTGCGTGAAATAGTCGATGACGTGTTTCTGGAACTCGTCCCCCTCGTCGACAACGTAGTGCGGCACGCCGACCGAATGAGCCACGGCGCGGGCATCGGCCACCGCCTGCGGCCCGCAACATTTGTCCTCGGCGCGCGAGACACAATCCTGCGGCCAGACCTTCATCGTCACCCCGATCACGTCATAGCCCTGCTCCTTGAGGAGATAGGCGGACACGCTCGAATCGACGCCGCCGCTCATGCCGAGCAGGACGCGTTTTTTGGAAATTTCGGGGCCGGTGGAACTCATAGTGTAGCCGGGCAATGTAGCGCATCCGGCGAATCGGACAAACGGATTTTTTGACTTTTCGGATAAGGACGAACTGAATGCCAAGTCAAAGTTCAAAAGTAAAAAATCAAAACGACAACTCAAAGCTCAAAACTTTTGACTTCGACTCTCCTTAAAATACCAAGGGATCAGAAAAGCGGTTCTTGCTAAATTTTTACAACTTGTAAAAATGTTTTACATGGCAAGAACCCCGGCCAAAACCACGTCCAGATCCGCCCACAAGAAACCACGCCGCGAAAGCGTCTACAGCGTGGCCAAGCTCGCGGGCGTTTCACCGGGAACCGTCAGCCGCGTCCTCAACAACCGCGACCGCGTCAACTCGGAAACCCGCCGTCAGGTGCTCAAGGCGGCACGCTCCGTCGGTTTCAAAGCCCCCGTGCGCACGCGCCAGATCGCCCTTATCTCCAGCGACAGGTCGGTCACCCTCAAAAACAGTTCCTACCGCCAGGCCCTCACCGCGCAAATCTCCCTCGCTCTCTGCCGCAGCAGCATGACGATGGTCATGCCGCAGGGACCGCTCGACCGCCTTGACAACGTCTTCCTCGACGGCGTGGTCGTCATCGGCGCCTGCCCGGAATTCGAGCCGTTGATCGCAAAATTTTCGCAGCACACACCCGTCGTTTTCATCGACGATTTCCCCGGAAACGCAGATCGCTACACGGTTCGTTCGGATCATTACATGGCCGGGCAACTCGCCGCCGAGCATTTCGCCCGCACCGGCCGCAAGAAAATGGCCTACGTCAGCGCCAAGTCCAACGCCGACGATTCCCGCCTCGCCGGTTACCGCGAAACCCTCACCAAGGCCGGGCTCGATTATCACGAAGAACTTTTCGTACAACGCAATCAGGAAGTCTCCTTCTACGCCGCCATCAGCCGTGTCGTGCGGCTCGGAGCCGATGCGCTTTTCGTTCCCGGTTCGAGTTACGAATCGCTCGAAGCTCTCAACGTGATGAACAACGTCATGCGCCTGCGCGTGCCGGAACAGATCGCCCTCATCGGCGGCGAAGTACCGCAAATCTCCGAATTTCTCACTCCACCCATGACCACCGTGGAGGAACCGCTCGCCGAGATGGCCAACCAGACCATCGACATGCTCACCACGCTGATGAAAGGCGAAAAACCCACTCAACCGCAACTCACCCTTCCCGTCCGTTTCCTCGGCCGCGAATCAGCTTGAACGGGAGAAGGGGAGAGAGTTTTCAGTTCGAAGTTTTCAGTTTTCAGTAAAAGACAAGACAGAGAAGTACGAGGTACGAAGTTTTCGCTCGCGTAACTCAGTAATAAATATCCCATCCTTTCCCTTTCTTGATTTCCTGAGTTCCTGATAAGTCTTTTCCCAAATTCCTTTAATCCCGTTAATCCCGTCTAAAAGCCTTTAGTCTTTAGTCGTTTTTCAGCACGAAACGCCACGGTTTCTTCGCCCACGCTCCAGCGTAGTTCACACCGATGCGCGGCGTGGCGATGATCTGTTTCGGAGTAACGACCACGCGGCGGTCTTCCACCCAGATCGTGTCGCCGGTGAGATCGAGCGTATTGTGAAACTTGCGGTGGATACCGAGGGCCACCGTCACGCGACCGGGACCGTTGGCCCAATTCTTCCGCTCAATCCCCTTGCGACGCGCGGCCACGAGCGCTTCGCCATCGGTGATTTCCACGCTGCGAATGAGGACGGCTTGGGGCACTTCGGCGGGCCCGGTAACGATATTGAACATCTCGTGCAAACCGTAACAGAGATAAACATAGGCCCGCCCACCGGGCGCAAACATGATCTCGGTGCGGGCCGTCCGGCGGTTGGCATAACCATGACAAGCCTTATCCTCGGAACCTCCGTAAGCCTCTGTCTCCGTGATCATTCCACCGCAAACCCCCTCAGACGAACGGACCATCAGGAAACGCCCCAGCAGGAACCGGGCGATGCGCACCGGATCGGGGTCAAGATAAGTTTGTACCGACAATTTCATTTTCAAATTCAAAGTTAGCTTCTACTCTAGCGGGTCTTATGCCGACCCATCCCCTTTGGAGCCAAATAAGCCCCGTTTTGGCCAACGACATTCTTTTGCACACACAGAAAAACAACAAGAAGCTTTACCGCACCGCGGTGGACATCGTCGCGCCCAACATTGGACTGCGCTCCGTCAAGATCATGGAGATGCCGAAAGTGGAGCGACATGGCAACTTTACTCGACTTCTCGCCCATCCGCAACTGGAAGCCCTCAGCTTCAACATCCTCAGCACTTGGCTCGTCGACAATCACGCCCCGATGCTTTGTGCCTGGCTCAATGCACTCGGCGTCGCCCACGACGAACTCGGTTGCGCCAGTTCGTTCCCGGCCGACCCCGGCAAGGCCAAGCTCACTGCGGCCATTGACACGTTGCTCAAGCAATTCGACGCCACAAACGTGACGATCTACCTCAACGCCTTCAACGAAATCGACGACGTCCACTGGGCTTCCCTCGCGGAAATCCTCACCAGCGACGCTCGTCTCAAGATTGCCAGCAAAGCCGCCCCGGTCACCGAAGCTCCCAAGACCGCCGCCACCGCCTGATTCAGCAATAGGAATAGGTTCTACCGCAAAATCAGTGGAATAACACAGGAGTCAGGAAAACTGGACGCGAAGTCAAAGGTCAAAAGTAAAAAATCAAAACGACAACTCAAAACTCAAAACTTTTGGCTTTCAAAGTCATTCCATCGAGAAGAACCGCCCTACCCAGTTTCAAGCGGCGATACTTTTGACTTTTGCGCCGTAGCTTTGAGTTTTAACTTCGACTCTCTTTTAAAATCACATTTCTATTCCACTGAAATACCGAGGAATCAGAAATATCAGGACTTTGTGCTGGCCGGTCGCGAAGAAAAGTCGGCCAGCGCAAGCAATAGATCGGTTTTCGAAATCACTCCCACCAGGTGCCGGTCGACCAGATTATCGACGATGGGAATCCTCTCCCCGTCGTGTGAGGAAAACGCCTTCAACGCCTCGGTCAGGTGTTGACCCGAAGCCAGCACCGGGAAATCTTCCCGCATGAAGTCCATCGCCAGAACCGTCTCCGACAAAACCGGATCGTTCAAATACGGTTTCATCTCGTGCAGGGAAACGACTCCGAGAAAACGCTTTTCCGCATCGACCACGTAGACGTAATTGATCCGGTACTTCGAAAAAATCCGCGCAATCTCTCCGAACGACGTCTGCGGTAAAACACAGGGCGGATCGGGCCGCATCAAGTCCCGCACGACACTGGCCTTGGACGATCCCGGCGAAGATTCACTGACCTTCTTGCGGCGCAGATGGCTGGCGTAGATCGATTTTTGTCCCAATCCCTTGCTCATGTAGTGGGCCGTGACGCATCCGAGCATGAGCGGCAAAACGACATCATATTGCAAGGTCATCTCGAAGATCATCAGGATCGACATGAGCGGTGCCTGCGTCGTGGCCGCCAGAAAACAACCCATTCCCACGAGCGCATAACCGCCCGGCACAGTCGTGATTTGCGGAGCGACAAAATGAATCGCATGACCGAACAGGCAACCGATCGACGCACCCACAAATAATGTCGGCGTAAACACTCCCCCCACCGCGCCGGAACCGACCGTCGCGCCGGTGGCAAGTATCTTGCAGGCAAAGACCATCAGCAATGTTGTCCAGATCCAATCCTGCCGCAGGATCGAATTGACCACGCTGTAACCGTTTCCCCACACCTCCGGACAAATCAACGAAATCACCCCGACAATCAACCCGCCCGCCATCATGCGAACAGGCACCGAAACCGGCAGTCGCATCAACAGCCGTTCGCTGTTCTTCAGCAATCCGAGAAACAACGGCGAAATCATCCCCGCCAGCAGCCCCAGTGCGATGTAAAAAAAGAACTCCCAGTTCGACGCGACGTGAAATCCCGGAATGACATAGGTCGGTCGGGCCCCGAGCAATTGATGCACAGTCAGAGTCGATACCACCGAACTGAAAATCAGCGGCCCGAACATCTCCATCGAGATCGTCCCCAGAATAATCTCCCCGACATAGAGCGCCCCGGCAATCGGCGCATTGTAGGCGGCGGCAATACCGGCGGCAGCGCCACAAGCCACGAGCAATTTCAACCTCGGCATCGAAAACCCGCGCAATCTCCCGATGGTCGAAGCCAGCATGGAAGCCAATGTCACCATCGGCCCTTCCCGACCCACTGCGCCGCCGGAAGCGATTGTAAAAAGGGAGGAGAGACTTTTGACCAGCGTCGTGCGCACCCCGACCACACCGTTCCCGACGACCAACGCCTCCATGTAATCCGAAGTCTTCCGGCTGCGCGCCAGTCGCATGCCCCAAACCAGCACCACCCCCGCTATCAATCCGCCGACTCCCGGCACCAAGAGGCGTTCCCATTTGGGCAAATCCATTGCCGTCTGAACCAGACTGCCCTGATGCTCCGTCAACACCCACTGCAACAAACGAATCGCCCGGCGAAAGAGCACCGACAACAGCCCGCCTCCCAAACCGACCAGGCCTGCCCAGAAGAGAGTTACCGGGAGTTCGCCCCCGTGAAAATATTCGACAAACCATAACCGCCATTTGAGAAGATGACGATGGATAGGCTTCAACATGTTCTCTCTATCTAGCCGGAGAGGCCTTTTCTGTCGCGCCTAAACCGCCAGGCAAAGTACTTGATCCACATGCCCTCACACCGCTACGATAGCGGCCATCCATGAGCCTTTACACTTTCAAGCCCATTTATCAGGAACGCATCTGGGGCGGACGCAATCTGGAGACCCTTTACAAGCGCACCTTGCCCGGCACCGGAAAAATCGGCGAAAGCTGGGAACTTTCCGACCGGCCCGAAGCCTGTAGCGAATTGACCGAGCCCGATGGCGACAACAAGACGCTGCACGATCTCTGGGTCAACAAACGCAAGGAAGTCTTCGGCACCGACGCGCCCGACACGCCGCGTTTCCCGATGCTGCTCAAGCTCCTCGATTGCGTGGAAAAGCTCAGCGTTCAAGTTCACCCCCCGGCCGCCGTCGCCGCCCAGCTCAAGGGCGAACCCAAGACCGAACTCTGGTACTTCCTCCACACCGAGAAAGACGCCAATATCTACGTCGGCCTGAAAAAAGGCGTCACCCGCGCCGATTTTGAAAAAGCCATCGGCACGCCCAAGCTCGCCGATCTGCTCCAATCCCTCAAGACCGAGCCGAGCCAGGTCATGTTCCTGCCCTCGGGCCGCATCCACGCCATCGGCGCGGGCAATGTGATTTTCGAGATTCAGCAGAACTCCGACACGACTTACCGCGTTGACGACTGGAACCGCGTCGACGACAAGGGCAAAGCCCGCGCGCTCCACATTCAGGAGTCGCTCGCCTCGATCAATTTCAACGACGTCGAACCGACCTTCGGCCAACCCCACGGCGAACGGGTCATCGAATGCCCCTACTTCTCGATCTACCGCACCTTCATCTTCCCCGGCGAATACCGCACCTGGAACAGCGACGGTTCGAGCTTCCAATATCACTTCGTTGCGCAAGGTGACGTGAAACAAGGCGAACGCGAATTCCACACCGGTGACGGCTGGCTGGTCTCCGCCGATGCACCGCGCTATGACCTGCAACCCGGCAAGGAAGGCGTCGAACTGGTCACCATCCAGCTCGGCAACGACTGAGTCAGAAACCTCCGGCAAAGCCG
>DBTH01000260.1:0-2644 GCA_002306945.1 Methylacidiphilaceae bacterium UBA1321
CTTAAGGAAATCATTTCCTTAAGCAGGAGGTTTGGAGGACAGAGTCCTCCATTCTCTGTGCATGATACTTTGAAATGCTAAAGACAAACGAGAGCCAGCACCGACAGGATCACGATAGCCAGAAACAGGAGGCGCGGGGATATGTCGTAGCTCAACATCATAGCCAACTGTTGAGACGGCAAAAACCGGTCAGCGGTTACAAATCGATTTCGCGCTAACCATTACTTCCTACACGGCGGAACGGTCTCAACCTTGGCTCGATTTCGACAAGTTGATCGATTTGAGTGCGGTATTGTTGCAACTGCCATGGATCGAACCCGACATCGCCCCGCTGTCGATCGAGAAGAACAAGCCGGTTCTCCAATTCGTGCAGTTCCTGAATCCGCACATTAAGGAGCGAATCGAGCACACCGCCTTCACCCTCTTCCACCTCCGGATCGGAGAAGGTCGTATCCATCTCGTCAAAACCGTAATGGAGCCGTCCCTGCTTGAAAAACGCGCTGGCAATCAAGAGGTTGATCGCTCCGGCAAACGGCAAGAGAAGCGGCCCCTGCGACAAAAAAAGCAGAACGCCAAGAAGAGTCGAACCAAGCGCCACGATGAGATAAAACATCGATAACAGGTACAAGAGCCGGTACCAAACCAGCTTCCAAGAGTCAGACATGCTTGAAACATACAGCATAGGTTGTGCCTTTATTCAGACCGAATTATGTGTTTTTTCCTTTCCGTGAGGCAGTTACGCACATCCATGTAAGAAATCGACCTACAAACGCGATTGTATAAGGAAACAATTTTGGACTTTTGCAGCCTGTTAGGACTCCCCTTGCTTCGGCGCGGGAGAGCCGATAGGCTAATCGATTGCTAACCGACTACTGAAAAACCGAATCCTATCATGGCCGTCACTTCCAAGACCCGTTATCTCAACGCCCAAATGCGCCGCAAGGTTGCCCGGGCCGCTTTCGCATTGATCACCGCCAGTTTGATTTCGATGGGGTTGATCGTGCTGATTTATTCCATGCGCGCCGACCGCATCGACTTGTCCGTCGTGCGCACCATGCCGAAGGCATCGCTCATCTTCGATTCCCACGGCCAGATCCTGGGCCGCTTCTTCGATGAAAACCGCATCGTCATGCCGCCGGGATCGTTGCCTAAGAATCTGGTCAACGCACTCATCTCCACCGAGGATCAGCGTTTCTACTCGCACAAGGGAATCGATCCACTGGGCATTCTCCGCGCAGCGCTTTCCAACGTCACCGGCATCGGCATCCGGCAGGGTGCCAGCACGATCACGCAGCAGCTCGCCCGCAATTCCATTGGCCGTTTCGACCGCACCTACGATCGCAAACTGTTGGAGATTTTTCTCGCGCTGCGCATCGAACGCAGTTTCTCCAAAGAGGAAATCCTCCGCTTCTACCTCGACCGGATTTACTACGGACAGGGCATCTACGGAGCGGAAACCGCCGCCAACGCGTTCTTCAATAAAAGCGTCAACGATCTCGACCTGAGCGAATCGGCGTTGCTGGCCGGAATGATCTCGGGACCGAATTCCTTCTCGCCGTGGAAAAACTTCAAGGCGGCGCTGGCGGCCCGTTCGCGCGCATTGTCACGCATGGAAAAGGAACACGTCATCACCTCCGCCCAGCGCAAGCAGGCTGAGGCGCAACCGCTTTCCCTGCGCCCGCGCACCAACTTCGCCGGAAGTTATTATCAGGACGAAATCCGCAAGCTCCTTGAGGAACATCTCACCGCCGAACAAATTTCCCAGGGCGGCCTGATGATTTATTCCACCATCGACTTCGGCCTCCAGGACACCGCCGAACGCATGGTCAACCTCTCCCTCACCGAAGTCGAACAATCCTCCGACTATCCGCGCCGCAAACAAGGCGGCGTCCTGCAAGCGGCGTTCTACTCCCTCGACCCGGCCACCGGAGCGATTCGCGCCATGGTCGGCGGACGCGATTACCAGAGCAGCCCGTTCAACCGCGCCACGATGGCCAAGCGGCAGGTCGGCTCGACCCTCAAGCCGTTGGTCTACGCGGTCACCTTTGCCGAAAAAAATTTCTCCCCTGTCAGTTGGATCGAGAACACCCCCTTCGACCTGACCAAGACCGACGGTGCGACCGCCGCGCCCACCGTCCCGCGCACCTTCCTGCGCGTCAACGACGCCATCGTCAAATCCGACAACTTCGCCGCCGTACGCGCCGGAGAATTGATCGGCCCCGAACTCTTCGTCTACTACGCCCAACAGGCCGGAGTCCAGAGCGGCATTCCGCCCTTCCCCTCCTCCTACATCGGCGCGTGCCAGTTAACCCTGGCCGAACTGACCGGCCTCTACGCCACCTTCGCCAACGGCGGAGTCTGGAACAAACCCTATCTCATCACCGAAGTTCGCAGCGAAACCGGCAAAGTTCTCTACAAACACGAAGCCGAATCCCGCCGCGTCTTCTCGCCCGAGATCGCCTTCCAGATCACCGGCATCCTCCAAAACGTCATCAACTACGGCACCGGCCAATCCCTGCGCAGCCGCTTCAACTTCACCGAACCCGCCGCAGGCAAAACCGGCACGACCAACGATTACCGCGACGCCTGGTTTGTCGGCTACACCAGTTCCCTCGTCGCCGGAGCCTGGGTCGGTCTCGATCAT
>DBTH01000260.1:2889-3241 GCA_002306945.1 Methylacidiphilaceae bacterium UBA1321
GGAGCCTGGGTCGGTCTCGATCAACCCGCCACGACAATGCCCGGTGGTTACGGTGGACGACTCGCCTTGCCGATCTGGGCGCGGGTTTTCCTCACCGCTCGCGGCCATTATCCCATGGACGCGTTCGCCAAACCGGCCACGCTCGAAGAAGTCACCCTCTCGAACGGCCTCTTCAGCGGCAAGCCCGACCAGACCGTCTACCTGTTGCCCGAACAAGTTTCCCAGGTCTCAACGAAACCGGAATCCGGCTCCGAGGCATCGCCCGTGTCATCGGAGAAAAAGCGCAGCCTCTGGGATCGGCTTTTCGGCGGGGACTAACTCAAGGCCATTAGACCGAATTAACGGAATTTAC
>DBTH01000260.1:3483-3606 GCA_002306945.1 Methylacidiphilaceae bacterium UBA1321
TTAGACCGAATTAACGGAATTTACGGAATTTAAAGGCAACGGATTTATCAGGAACTCAGGAAATCAGAAAAGTACGAGGTACGAAGTATCGACTGCGAAAACTTAGCCGTATCTATTCAAAAC
>DBTH01000260.1:3999-10980 GCA_002306945.1 Methylacidiphilaceae bacterium UBA1321
AGGTTTTGAATAGTTACGGCTTAGTACTTCGTACTTGTCCCCCGTCTTTCACTGAAAACTTTTTCCCACCTTTTGCCAGGAAGTTTGGGGATGTTCAATTCCGATGCCGAGTCCCAGTTGCCAAAACTTAACCTGGAACCTCACACTTCCCATTTACAACTCTCTGCATTTAAGGAATCTGTCGGTCTTTATACAGAATTTGCATTGAGTGTTTGGAATCCTCTTCTAATGTGGGGTCTTCTCTTTTAAAGTACCCTATTCATGGCCAAGGCTCCCGCCAAACAACCGACAGTCACCGTTCACCGCGAATTCGCCACCGTGGCGGCAATCGCCTGGTTCGCCGTCTTCGTGCTCACCTTCCTGAGCCTCATCACTTACAACCCGCACGACATCGGATTGCTCTCGACCACGCGCAATGAAACCCCGGCCAACTTCACCGGTTGGGCGGGCGCGTATTGGGCCAACTGGATACTGATCGCGTTCGGCTTGGCGGGATTCATCCTGCCGCTGCTCTTTTGCGCGGCGTCGGCGGGCTTTGCGTTCAACTGCCATTGGCGCTGGCGCTGGAAATTGCTCTGGTCATTCCTCCTCGTCCTGAGCGCCGCCTGCCTGCTCGATCTGCAACCCTACTTCGGCAAAAACTGGGACTGGCTCACCTTCGGCCCCGGCGGCTTCGTCGGCAAGGAACTCGGCGGCGACTTCTTCCACAGTCTGCTCGGGCCGGGAGCCTTCATCGTCCTGTCCATCGTCTACATCTCCTCGCTGATCCTGCTGTTCAACCTCAACCTGAGGCAAATCGCCATCACGTCGTGGAACCTCTACGTCGATTACCGCAAACGCAAGGAAGAGAAACTCGCCGCCAACGATCCGCTGGCCGCTCTCGAATTCAAAAAGAAACAGATCCAGACCCAGCTTCGCGAGGAAGAAAAGAAACTCCTGCGCAAGGGCGTCACACCCAAATCCGAAAAGTCCGAGCCCGCCCAGGAAATCCAGCCCCGCATCATCGACACCACGACCTCTCCGGTCGAAAAAAACCCGCGCAAATCCAGACCCGAATCGCAGCCTGAGCCGAAACCCGAACCGCCCCAGGCCATTCCCACTCCTGTTGCCGCCGAAACTCCCGCAGCGGAATCGCCCAAGGAAAAAGAGAAGCCCGATCCCACCATCACCGACAACACCGCCGTGCGCCGTTCCAAGTCCAGGACCAAGGACAATTCCGCGCACGCTTCGAGTGAGAACGAACCGCAGGACTTCAGCAAATACCAGCTTCCGACCCTCGATCTGCTCCAGGCCAACTCCCCCGAAAAGCGCCCCGTCACCAACCGCGAAGAACTCATCGCCAACGCCCGGCTCCTCGTCGAGACCCTCCACCAGTTCGACATTGAGGTCGAAGCCGGAGAAATCACCAAGGGCGCCACCATTACCCGTTACGAAGTCAAACCCGCCGACGGCGTGCGCGTCGACAAGATCGTCAGCCTCCAGCGCGACATCTGCCGCGTGATGAAAGCCGAGCGCGTCAACATCCTCGCCCCCATCCCCGGCAAGGACACCGTCGGCATCGAAGTCGCCAATTCCAAGAAAGCTCCCATCGTCCTGCGCGACCTCTTTGAATCGGGCGAATGGAGCGACAACAAACGTTCCAAGATTCCCCTCGCCCTCGGCAAGGACGTCTACGGCCACACCCTCGTCGCCGATCTCGCCGAGATGCCCCACCTGCTCATCGCCGGAACCACCGGCTCGGGCAAATCGGTTTGCATCAACTGCATCCTCATGAGCTTCCTCTACCGCTTCAAGCCCGACGAGCTACGCCTCATCCTCGTTGACCCCAAGCAGGTCGAGTTGCAGGTCTACAACACCGTCCCGCACCTCGTTGTGCCCGTCGTCACCGACCCCAAGAAAGTCCTTCTCGCCCTCAAATGGGTCATCAAGGAAATGGACGACCGCTACAAGATTCTCGCCAAGGTCGGCATGCGCAACATCACCTCCTTCAACAACCGTCCCCGCCACAAACAACAACAGCTTGAACTCGGCGTCTCCCCCGCCAAAACCGAAAAAGACAGCGACGACGCCAGTGACGATTCCGAAACCGAGGAAAAGCTCGAAATCCGCGTCCCGCGCGACGACGAGATTCAAATCCCCGACAAGCTCCCCTTCATCGTTGTCGTCATCGACGAATTGGCCGACCTCATGCAGACCGCTCCCGCCGACGTCGAAAGCGCCATTGCGCGCCTCACGGCCAAGGCCCGCGCCGCCGGCATCCACCTCATCCTCGCCACGCAAACCCCGCGCCGCGAAGTCATCACCGGCGTCATCAAAACCAATATCCCCAGCCGCATCGCCTTCCAGGTGCCCAGCGCCCTCGATTCCCGCGTCATCCTCGACGAGAACGGCGCGGAAAATCTCCTCGGCAAGGGCGATCTCCTCTACCTTCCGCCCGGCTCGGCCAAGTACACCCGCGGACAGGGCGCTTTCGTCAGCGATGACGAAGTGAAAAAAGTGGTCGATTTTTGCGCCGCCCAGAGCGAGCCTCAGTTCCATCCCGAAATCAACGGACGCCTCAACCGCGACGAAAGCGAAGGCGAAGAAGTCAGTTCGGAGGACTACGAGTTGATCGTCAAATCCTTCGAAGTCGTGCGTCAGGAAAAGCGCGCCAGTACATCCTTGCTCCAGCGCCGTTTACGTCTAGGGTATAACCGCGCCGCCTGGGTCATGGATCATTTCGAGGGACTGGGGATTGTCGGACCCGAGAACGGCGCCAAGCCGAGGGAAATCCTCGTCGATTTGGACACTTACGAATTACCAATGCAATGAAATCTGTCGGCAACCAACTTGAAAGCGCCCGCCTGGGCCGGAATTGGACTCCGGAAGCGGCGGCCAAAATCACGAAAATCCGCGTCGAACAATTGCTCGATCTTGAACGAGACGACTTCTCGCGTTTCCCCAGCCCGGCCTACGCCCGCGGCTTTGTCCGCCTCTACGCCAAGTCCCTCGGCCTCGACGACCGCCGCCTGCTGGCCCAGCTTGACGGACGCCTCGAAGAAGAGGACGAGACCGGCTTCGTCCCCGCCCCTTCCGTCGAATATATCCCGCAGCGCACCGAAATCACCGCGCCCATCCGCATCAACCGTTTCGGTCTGAGCGTCATCCTCATCGTTGCCGCGCTTTTCGCCGTCGTCTTCCTCGTCACGATGCTCCTCGCCAACAAAGCCAACGTCAAAATGTCGGACATCACAGCCCCGCCCACCACCGCCTCCGGCAAGATCGTCAACGGCACCTCCACAGCCAGCCGTCCGCTACCCGCCAACGACGACAAGACTCCCGTCGCCAAAGCCGCCACTCCCGCCGCATTGAAAGCGGCCAAGGATGATGACGTGCCGCAAGCCAAAGCCGCCACCCCTGCCGACCTCGCCAAAGCCGATGCCGAAGCCAAGGCCGCCGCGGCAGCCGCACCGGTCACAGTTCAACCTCCCGCTCCCGCCAAACACACCCTCATGCTTCACGCCACGCGCGAATCGTGGGTTCGCATCTGGTCCATCGACAAGGACGGCGACAAGGTTCTCTTTGAAGGCATCCTCGAACCCGGCAAAAGCGCCGGTCAGGCCGCCGAAGCCGGACAGCTCAAGCCCTTCGAAGCCACCCAGTTCAAGGTCACCGTCGCCGTCCCCGCCGCCATTGAGATCATCTTCGACGGCTACAACAGCGGTCCCTACAGCGAAAACGAAAAGCCGCCCGAAACCTTCAACGTTCCCTGAACGTCCCCTTTATCATGCCTTCCCAACCGCTTAAAATCGGTCTCGTCTCCCTCGGCTGCGCCAAAAATCTCATCGACTCCGAGATCATGGTCGGCCACATCAACAAGGCGGGCATGACCATGACCCCCAACGCAGCCGAAGCTGACATCGTCATCGTCAACACCTGCTCCTTCATCGACGCGGCCAAGGAGGAAAGCATCGAAGCGATCTTCGAAGCCAACAAATCCCGCGGCCTGCACAAACGCCACGACCGCCAGAAGCTCATCGTCGCCGGTTGCATGTCCCAGCGCTTCTCCAAAGACCTGCAAGGCTCCATGCCCGAAGTCGACGCCTTCATCGGCCTCGACCAACTCACGCAGATCGTTCCCATCATCGAGAAAATCACCGCCCACGATCGCGCCAAAGGCGAAGCGCCGGAAAATTTCGTCACCGGCAAATCGACCTACATCCCCGACTACGACACGCCGCGTTTCCGACTCACCCCCTCGCACACCGCCTACGTCAAAATCGCCGAAGGCTGCAACCACCCGTGTAGCTTCTGTATTATTCCGCAAATGCGCGGACGCCACCGCAGCCGCACCGTCGAATCCGTCGTCGCCGAAGTGCGCCAACTCGTTTCCGAAGGCGTCAAGGAGATCAATCTCATTTCCCAGGACACCACTTATTTCGGCATGGATCGCTGGGAACAAAAAGCCGGACCGCGCCAGCCGGTCGATTCCACCCGGGGCGATTCCCTCGTCGCCCTGCTTAAAAAACTCGACACCATCCCCGGCGATTTCTGGATTCGCCTCCTCTACACCCACCCCGCCCACTGGAGCGATGAACTGATCGCCGCCATCGCCCGCAACCCCAAAGTGGCGCGCTACATCGATATTCCCCTCCAGCATATCCACCCGGAGATGCTCAAGGCCATGCATCGCGAGACTTCCCGCGAGCACATCGAAAAACTGTTGGCCCGTATTCGCAAAGGCATCCCCGGCGTGGCCATCCGCACCACCTTCATCGTCGGCTTCCCCGGGGAAACCGAGGAGCACTTCCAGTCTTTGCTCGATTTTATCCGGGAAACCCGCTTCGAGCGCCTCGGCATTTTCACCTACTCCCGGGAAGAGGGCTCCCGGGCGGCGGAGCTTCCCGGCCAAGTCGCCGCCGCCACTAAAAAAGCCCGCTACCGCAAGGCCATGACCCTCCAGCGCAAGATCGCGCTCGAAGTCGCCGCCCAAAGCGTGGGCCAGACGCGCCGGGTGCTCGTCGAGCAGCCGCTGGTGGGCCGCACCGAGGCCGACGCCCCGGAGGTCGATTGCCGCGTCCTGCTGGAGAAACCGGCCCCGGTGGGTCAGTTTTTGGAGGTGAAGGTGACCGGTACGCAAGACTACGATCTCGCCGGTCAATTCTGATCCTTTTCCTTCTTTTCTTTGGAACAAGGAGGTAGTGTAATCGGAGTAAATTCGGCGTTCGCGTTATCGCGTATAACTTGTTTTTCCGATGAACCTCAACCTCAACCCATCCGCCGGTTCGGAGTTCCACCGAAGCATCCTGGATGCGATGCCGTATCCCGTGCTGGTTTTGGAGGAAAGCTTTCGCATCGTTGACGCCAACAGCGCCGCCAGCCAGGTGATCGGGATCGGGATCGCCGAGGCCCGGTGGCAGAGGCCGGGGGAAGTGCTCCACTGCATCCATTCCACCGAGACGCAGCAAGGCTGCGGCGGCGCGGAGTCGTGCGGGAGATGCCCCGTTCGCGCCAGCATCCAGCGGGCCTTCAACGGCGAATACCCGCCGCGCCAGCTCGTGCACCTGATTGTCAGCGGACCGGAGCGGATGATCGACGCCCATTATTTGATGACCATCGCGCCGCTCAGCTTTGAGAATTTGAAGCTCGTGCTGGTGATCCTGGAGGACGCTCACGAACTGGGCTACGTTCAGCAGGTGTTGCCGATCTGCTCAAGCTGCAAGCAGGTTCGCGGCGACGGCAACGGCTGGCAGAGCGTCGAGGCGTACCTCTCCTCGCGTTTGGAAATCCACTGCACCCACAGCCTTTGTCCCGAGTGCGCGCAGAAGTTTTTCCCCGAATACGCCCACGCCTTGCAAATTCACACCGAGGGCGATTTGCCCCCGGGGGAAGCTAAATCCGCGGCGCTGTAAGTTTTTGCTTCAGCTCAATGGCGGGCCATTGGCCGGAAACCTGTGGCTCGTCGAGGTAGCCGTAATTAAGCACCGAGCCGTGGCGACCCAGTTGCAGGCGCGAGGCTTTGCCTTGCGCGCCCATGCCCATCACCGCGAGGCTGAGGCCCGCGGGCAGGGGAGAGGCCAGGAACTCGATGAGCGTGGCGACGTCTTCGGGCGTGTGGGCCGTTGCCGCCAGCTTGCAGATGGACGCTCCGGCCCCGGCCGCTTGGGCGGCGAGCTCCAGCATCCGCTCCAGCGGCGGGGTGAGCCGGAAGTCGTGGTGCGATAAAATCACGCTAAGTCACTTGGAGTGTGCGGAAGCGAGAACTCCCTCCAGCTCCACCGCCGAACGAAGCTCCACATCCACCAAGGCGGCGTGCGGCAAAAAGCGTTCGAATAACTCCCGCCGCCGCTCCAGGTCCAGCGAACCCGCCCCGCCTTCGCCGGGATGGCGCACCGTCAGGATCAGCGGAAGTTTGGCTTCCAGTTCGGGCAATTTTGCTTCAAGCTCTTCGAGTCCGCCGGGCGCTTGGGTAAACTCGTCCACCCGCAGTTCCAGGAGATCGACCTCCCCCGGGGACAGCTTCAGCGCTGCTTACAGCGAGCCGCGGCTGTAAATCGTGCCCACAACCGCGCCGGGGAAAAAGGTTCGCTCCTTTTTAGAAAAAAACAAAGCATTTAGGGGGTTTAGTATTAGATACTCTGCCACACCGCATGACAGGCCGAAAACAAGAATTTAACCTGCAAGTCTTCCAGATTGTCGACGCGTTGCTGTTTGCGGTCGCGTTCTGGCTGGCGTACGTGATCCGCGTCAAAGGGCAGGAATGGCTGCCCATGGGCGACATCGGCGCTTTTGCCGATAACCAGTGGATCGTTTTTGTCGCCATGCCCTTCGGGCCGATCCTTCTGGAGCTGTAAGGCTTCTACGCCAACCCGTTGCAGAAGACCATGGCCAAGTCTCTGGCGCAAATGGGCGCGGCGGCGTTCTGGCTCGCGCTCATCGTCTCCGGTTGCGTCATCTTCTTCCATCTCCAGGCCTCCAGCCCCATCATCCTGGGGCTCTTTC